>JAZDFB010000022.1:0-11024 GCA_043808305.1 Planctomycetota bacterium
AAACTCCTTGATATCTGCAACTTATTTCCCTTCATTCTTTACTCTCAAATGCGCTGACGTTGAACAGTCTGGGATGGAACAAAGGTCATTATGTTTGGAGGTTTTGATGATTATGGCGTTCCTAAGAATGACCTCTGGTGGTATAATCCAGAAACTAATACTTGGACACAGAAGATTACTGATGGCGAGACTGGTTCGCCCAACAAAAGAGGCCACCATTCAATGGTTTGGAATGGCGCAAGGGTTATTATGTTCGGTGGCGAAGGTAATAGCCAGTCTGTGATGGCTGACCTATGGTGGTATGACCCAGGAATTAATACTTGGATACAAAAGATTAGTTCAGATGTGGATGGTTGGCCTTGCGTAAGGCGGGATTGTGCAATAATTTGGGATGGAACAAAAGTCATTCTATTTGGTGGGTGGCAATATTCATCCGTATATTCTCAGGATTTCAAGAATGACCTCTGGTGGTATGTCCCTGCATCAAATACTTGGATAAAGGAGATTCCTGAAAATTCAGATGGTTCACCACCCGCAAGAAGTTATCATTCAATGATTTGGGATGGAACAAAGATTATTATGTTTGGGGGATACGGGTTTTATGGTTATTATAATGACCTCTGGTGGTATAATCCATAAATGTTATGTCAATAAGTAATCAAACGAACTTAAAAGCGGTTTTGTATGCTCGTGTTTCCAGCAAGGAACAGGAGCAGGAAGGCTACTCTATACCAGCTCAGTTAAAACTGCTTAAGGATTATGCACAGAAGAATAACCTAAACATTGTTAGGGTTTTTGAAGATGTGGAGACGGCTAAACAGGCCGGGCGAACCTACTTTAATGAGATGGTGAAGTTTTTACAGGATAACCCTGATACAAAGATTATTCTGGTTGAGAAGACAGACCGGCTCTACCGTAACTTCAAGGATTATACCATTATAGATGAGCTTGATTTAGAAATACATTTGGTCAAAGAAAGCGAAATCATAAGCAAGGATTCTAAATCACACCAGAAGTTCATTCACGGTATTAAGGTCTTAATGGCTAAGAACTATATTGATAACCTGTCTGAAGAAACCCGTAAGGGTATGCTGGAAAAAGCCGAGCAGGGGGATTTCCCTTCTGTTGCACCTCTTGGCTACAAGAACAATAAGGAGACAAAACTTATTGAGGTAGACCAGAGCCGGTCTCCAATTATTCAAAAGATGTTTAGGCTCTATGCTACAGGCAATTATTCTTTAAGACAGGTAAAAGATATTGCTAATGAGGAAGGGTTGCGGAATAGGGGCGGAGGTAAACTACATAAAAGCGAGATAGACCATATCTTGAAAAATCCTCTTTATGGAGGTGATTTTAGGTGGAATGGTAAAATTTATAAGGGAAATCACGAGCCAATTATTAGCCGAGAACTATATGATATGGTTCAAAAGGCGTTTGAGAGCCATAATCGCCCCCGTTATAATAAACATAATTTTGCTTTCACCGGTTTATTGACCTGTGGCAAGTGCGGATGCGCCATTACGGCGGAAATGAAGAAGGGTAAGTATATTTATTATCACTGCACGGGATTTAAGGGGAATTGTGGTAATTCTTATATTAGGGAAGAAGTCTTAGGCGATAAGTTAGGGGAATTGGTCAAAGACATTCAGATAGACGAGAAAATTGTTGAGGCAGTAAAAGAAACCCTGTTAAGTAGCCACCAAGACGAGAAGGAATACCACGATAAACAGATTGCCTCGCTGAACATTCAATATACGAAACTTCAGCATAGGATAGACCAGATTTATATAGACAAGTTAGACGGCAGGATTACAGAGGATTTTTACAAGGATAAGATTGACGAATGGCGGGAGGAACAGGAGCGGATATTGGAGCAAGTAAAGAAGCATCAGAACGCTAACGCTAATTACTTCGCCCAGGGTGTGCATATTTTAGAACTGGCGCAAAAGGCGTATTCTCTGTATATTAAGCAGAAACCATCAGAAAGGCGTAGATTACTGAACTATTTACTATCGAACTGCACCTATACGAGCGGAAACCTATATCCTACCTATCGAAAACCGTTTGACCTACTGGTAAAAGGGGTGAAAAAGAGGGAAGTGCTCCCCGGGTAAGATTCGAACTTACAACCTAGCGGTTAACAGCCGCTCGCTCCACCATTGAGCTACCGGGGATTAAGTTTTAAGTTGAAGTGTTTCTACCTTAAATGTAATAACTTGTCAAATAATTATTATTTCTTGGGTTTGGTATCGGATGACTTTTTGGATTCCTTGGGCGCGGGTTTATCCATCTTAGTTTCTGATTTGGCAGTGGTTTTGGTTTCCGGTTTGGTTACCGGGGCGGGCGGGCCATCCTTTTTCTTGGCATCGGTGTAGGAGACGCTCTGTTTGCAGTAATCGGTGATATAAAACCCGGAACCCTTGAATATCAGGGCGCTGCCCGAGCCGATTAACCGCCTCAGCCCGGTTCGCCGGCACTTGGGGCATTGCTTCAGCACGGGGTCGTTGATGCCCTGGAAATGCTCGAATTTGTGGTTGCACTTGGGACATTCGTAATCGTATGTGGGCATAAGTCATTATTAAACAACGGGATTTAGCGGATTTAACAGATAATTTAACTAACAAAATAAATCAGCTTAATCCATTTAATCCTGTTGTTGTTTTCCTTGATCGTATAGGAAATTATTAATTTCTGATTTCCAAACCGATGTTTCAGCAGGTTGGCGGCGCCTGCGTTTTAGATGTTTCGGGTTCCTTCTTCTTGTTGGCCGTAATCACCACTTTGGCCGGACGGATGACCCGGTCGAAAAGCATGAATCCCCTGGCAACCTCCTCGATTATCACGTTGTCCGGTTTATCAGGCGACTCCTTGGCGTTGATCACTTCGTGGTAAATGGGGTCGAACTTTTCGCCCATCGTTTTTATCTGTTTGACTCCGTGTTTTTCCATTATCCGGAATATTTCCTGCTTGCTCAGCCCCACGCCGTCCAGCAGGCATTTGGCGTCGTCGGATTTACATTCTATTTTCAGGGCTCTGTCCAGGTTATCAAATGCCGGGATAAGCGCCTTGAGCAAATCTTCGTCCTTGTATTTTTCCCAGCAGTCCCGGTCGCGCCGGATGCGTTTCTGGTAGTTCTCAAAGTCCGCCTGAACCCGCTGAGCCAGATTCTTAAACTCATTGCGTTCCTGGGCCGCATTGCGCAGGTCTTCTATCTCCTTGCGGAGTTTTTCCAGCGCCTGAGCCGGGTCTTCCGGCGGCGCCTCGCCGGCCTTGGCGCCTTCGGCCTGTGATTGGGCCTGGGTCGCATCTTTCTGAGCGGCTTGCCCGGAGCCCGGCCGGGGGGACTTGGGCGGAATACCGGGCATCTCCGGAGCCGCTTCTTCGGACGGGATTGCCGGTTGTTGTTCCTTGGGTTCTTCAGGTTTCTTTTTCATAACACAGTTTATCCTATGCTTATTACTCTTCCTCCGGGTGGTCCCAGAGTTTTACCTTTCGTGCTTTATTAATCTGTCCCGGCGCTTCGGTTTTGGACAGTTCCTTCAGGAGTTCTTCCTGCCGGGGCGTCAAGCTTTCCGGACCGTCAATCATTACCCGGACCATCTGATGTCCCTTGCGCCCGCCGTGCATATCCGGAAATCCCTGGTTTTTCAGCCGGAATACCTGTCCGCTTTTGGTGCCTTTGGGTATTTTCATCTTGGCCGTGCCGCTCAGGGTTGGCACCTCAATCTCCGCGCCCAGCGCCGCCTGGGTATATGATATGGGCATTTCGATAACGGCGTCGTTATGGGCCCGCTCGAAGACGGTATCCGGCGCGACAAAGACGTCGCAATACAGGTCGCCCCGGACCGAGCCGTCCGGCGATGGTTCGCCTTGGCCGGACAGACGCATCCGGGTGCCGTCTTCGATGCCGGGCGGTATTTTGATCTTTATTTCGTGCGATTCCTTGACCCGGCCGCCGCCCTGGCAGGCGGGGCAGGGTGTTTTGATTATTTTACCCGCGCCCTGGCATTGAGGACAGGCCGTCCTGATGGTGAAGAATCCGCCGCCCTGGATGACCTCGCCCCGTCCGCCGCAGGTGGGGCAATTGACCGAGTCCGAGCCTTTCCTGGCGCCGGTGCCGCGGCATTCCTTGCAGAGCTCGTTGCGCTTAAGCGTGATAGTTTTTTCCGTGCCCGCAGCCGATTCCTTAAAGGGGATGGTAATCTCCACCCGCAGGTTACTGCCCCGCTGGGTCCGGCGCTGGCCGCGGCCGCCTGACCCGCCCCCGCCGAAAAACGAGGAGAACATCGAATCACCGGAGAATATTTCGCTGAAGTTCTCGAAGATGTCCTCATATCCCGAGAACCCGTGGGTGGTATAACCCTTAACGCCCTCGTGGCCGAAACGGTCATAATTGGCGCGTTTTTCCGGGTCGCTCAGGATTTCATAGGCCTCGGCGATTTCCTTAAACTTTTTCTCCGCCTCGGCTTTATTGTCCGGGTTGCGGTCCGGATGGTATTTCAGGGCCATCTTGCGGAAGGCCTTTTTTATATCCTCGGTCGAGGCGTTCTTGGATACGCCCAGCAGTTCGTAATAGTCTTTTTTAGGTTCAGCCATAAATTAGCGGAGAGCACAGAGAGAAACGGGTTAGGTTGTTACAGGCCCTTAACTCCATGCTTGGTCAATCCTATAGTGTAATATTTTGGATAGACAAGTCAAGAGAAATTTAGGGGCAGTTTCAGCCATCCTACGCTATTCCGCCATCCGTCGCTCCGAAGCTCTGGAATGGCGAAGGACAGCGGGATTAGGAGCGCTTTGAATTCCGTATCATATGTGCATCACCCAGAGCGGAACGACTTATTTGAAAACAATATTGACATGATTTAATAGGTTGTTATGATATGATATTATTATTGATATACGAAAAATAAGGAGAACAGCATGATAGCAATTGTGATGCTTCTGGGTGATGAAAAAGGCGCGCTTTTGTGGGACCAGGTCATCAGCCAGAAGGATGAAATCGCCGGGATACTCGGGGAGAAGGGCAGGCTTCTTTATATGACCAAACGCACCGGCTATAACGGGGTCTCGCTCTTAGTTCATATCAAGGAGCAGGAGGCCGTGGCCGACCTGGTATCCAACCGGCTCAGCAAAATAGCAGGCGTTAACCGTTTGTGGGTGACGCCGCTTTACCGCCCGCGGTTTTTCCCGCTGCCCAAGGATACGCACCAATTCAAGCGGTTCGTGGTAACGCTTAAGGTCACGCCATCAGAGTTAGGAAATGTCCACAAGCGCCTGCTGAATCCCGACCTGCCCGACGGCCTTAAGAAAGTTTATTACGCATTTACTTTTCAGCTCTATGACGATGTTATCCAGATGTCATACCTGGCCGACAAGGATGCCACGATGAATGATTTTGTAACCCAGAAGATAAATACACTAAAAGGCGTCCAAAAGAGTTCTATCTACCCCATAGAAAAGACCAAGCCGTTCATAACCTACGACGAATGGCAGGAATACGCCGGTGAAAAGGCGCATCACCCCAAGTGGAAGTCAATGTTTACCCACATCAAAGGTTGGGATATGTAGAGAGGCTGGGGTTATAGTAGAGCCAACATTAGAAAATGTGGCATTAGCCAGAGGCGATACAATTATACCAAGGTATTATACAACATTATCAGCCAGGATAGTTACCTTGTTCGCGCCGACATCTATCAGCCCGCCGGTTATTTCGTAGATTTGGGCGTCTGATGCCTCAAGGCGGATGGTAACCTTTCCTTTGCCGAGAATTCCCAGGAACGAGGCGTGGTTGGCCATTATGCCCAGGTAGCCGGTATAGGCCGGCACGATGAGCGAATACGGCGCGCCTTTGTATACCTTGCGTTCGGGCGTTACGATTTCCAAATCAAACGTTTTCATATTTCACCGCAAAGGACGCAGCGATTTAATTAATATAATATTAATATCTGTGGTTTCATACTAAACCTGCATTGTCTTTGCTTTTTCTATTACTTCTTCTATTGTCCCGACCATCATAAACGCCTGTTCGGGCAGGTTGTC
Source organism: Planctomycetota bacterium (assembly GCA_043808305.1). Taxonomy (GTDB): domain Bacteria; phylum Planctomycetota; class MHYJ01; order JACQXL01; family JACQXL01; genus JBBAAP01. Next base: position 6,040 of record JAZDFB010000022.1, read on the forward strand.
GTGCTTGCCGGCGATGATTTCCTTGAATCCTTTGATGGTTTCTTTAAGCGGCACGTAGCGTCCGGGCATTCCGGTGAAGGCCTCGGCCACGTGAAACGGCTGGGACAGGAATTTCTGTATCCGCCGGGCGCGGGCGACTATCTGCTTGTCTTCATCAGAGAGCTCTTCCATGCCCAGAATGGCAATAATGTCCTGCAAGTCGCGGTAACGCTGGAGTATCCGCTGGACCTCGCGGGCGGTGGAGTAGTGTTCCTGGCCGATGATGTTGGGGTCAAGCAGCCTTGATGTCGAATCGAGCGGGTCGACAGCCGGGTAAATTCCCATAGCGGCTATTTCCCTGGCCAGCACCGTAGTAGCATCCAGATGCGAGAATGTAGTAGCCGGCGCCGGGTCGGTCAGGTCATCGGCCGGGACGTAGATAGCCTGGACAGAGGTGATGGACCCGCGCTTGGTCGAGGTTATCCGTTCCTGAAGTTCGGCCATCTCGGATGCCAGGGTGGGTTGGTAGCCGACGGCCGATGGCATCCTGCCCAGCAATGCCGAAACCTCGGAGCCGGCCTGGGTGAACCTGAATATATTATCGATGAACAGTAGAACGTCCTGCCCTTCCTGGTCGCGGAAGTATTCGGCCATGGTCAGTGCGGTCAGGCCGACGCGAAGCCGGGCGCCGGGCGGTTCATTCATCTGTCCGAAGACCATGACGGTTTTGGGCAGAACGCCGGAGTGCTGCATTTCCAGCCAGAGGTCGTTGCCTTCGCGGGTGCGCTCGCCTACGCCGCCGAATACGGAAAAGCCGCCGTGTTCCGTAGCGATGTTGCGGATGAGCTCGGTGATAAGCACGGTCTTGCCCACGCCGGCGCCGCCGAACAGGCCGACCTTGCCGCCCTTGGCGTATGGCGCCAGCAGGTCAATGACTTTGAGGCCGGTTTCAAATATCTGGGTGGCGGTGGACTGTTCGATTAGTGTCGGCGCGTGCCGGTGAATGGGGAGGTAGTCCTTGGTTTTAATTTCGCCCAGGTTATCAATAGGCTGTCCCAGCAGGTTGAGCACCCGGCCCAGGGTCGGCCGTCCGACCGGCACGGTAATAACCGCTCCGGTATCGACTACGGGCATGCCGCGAACCAGGCCGTCCGTGGATGAAAGCGCCACGGTTCGGACGGTATTATTGCCCAGGTGCTGGGCGACCTCAAGCGTCAGGTTAGTGCCTTTAGCTGCGTTTTTGATAGTCAGTGCGTTATAAATTGATGGCAGGTGGCCTTCGGGGAAAGTTACGTCCACAACCGGGCCGATAATCTGCAAGACTTTTCCGACGATTTGGTCTACTTGAGGCATACGTTGTCCTTTCTTTACTCTTTATCCTGGGTTTATCTCATCGCCTCCGCTCCGCCGACAATATCAAGCAATTCCTTGGTAATTCCGGCCTGACGGGCTTTGTTGAACGAAAGCGTAAGGTTACCTATCACTTCGGAAGCGTTTTCAGTGGCATTACGCATAGCCATCATCCGGGCCGAATACTCGCTGGTTACGGCTTCCAATAATATCTGGTAGAATATCACGTCGATATAACGCGGTAATAATAACTTGATAATTTGCTGGGGTTCGGGCTCGAATAAGCAGTCGGATGATTGTTTGCCTGATTCCAACAAGCTGTTAACCTGTATGGGCAGGAATTGCTTGACCCGGACATGTGAAACTATGGCGTTAACGTATTCGCTGTAAACGACCCAAATTTCACGGCGCCGGATATTGTCGGGCCGGAGTTCTTTGAGCAGGGGTTTTATCAGGTCCTGGGCGAATGCCAATGTCATGTCCAGCGGCAGGTTCAGGCAGGACGATTTTATAGGCACGTTCCGGCGGTGGAAGTAATCATAAATCTTGCGGCCTATGGTTATTACCTCCGGATTGTTCTGCTGTGAGATAAAATTAGTTGCGGTTCGGATGATGCTGGCGTTATAAGAACCGCACAGGCCTTTGCTGGAAGCAATCACGATAATTGTTTTAAGGCTCGGTGTTGCGGACAGCCCGGCCAGGGACGCTGATTTGGGTTCGTCGTGCGAAATCAGGTGGGTGTATTCAGCCGGTATCTTCCCGGCTGAAGCGGCCAGCAAACGGCCCAGGGCCTGGGTCAGCCGCGCCGTGTAAGGACGCAGGGTCAGTAATTTGCCCTGGGCCTTTTTCATCTTGGCGGCCGAGACCATTTCCATGGCTCGGGTTATCTTCTTGATGTTATTAACGCTTTTTATCTTGCGTTTTATGGCTCTGGAGCTGGGCATAAAATAAAATTAAAAACTAACAGTTGGAATCAAGAACTCTTGACTGATTGCTCCCTGATTTTGAATTCTTCGACTGCTTTATTAATCTGTTCTGCGGTTTTGTCTTCGAGTTTCAGAGTTTTTCTTATTTCTTCATTGATGCCCGGATGGCTTTCTTCTACAAACTTAAGGAACTTGGCCACAAACGGGCGAACCGATTCGGCGGGCAGGGAATCGAGCAGGCCGGTCGCGCCGATGTAAATAGAGACTACTTGTGTTTCCAGCGGCAGCGGGGCGTACTGGGGTTGCTTAAGTATTTCGACCAGGCGCTCGCCGCGGGTGAGCTGTAACTGGGTGTTTTTGTCCAGGTCCGAGGCAAACTGGGCGAATGCGGCTAAGGCGCGATACTGGGCCAGCTCCATCCTGAGCCGGCCGGCTACTTTTTTCATAGCGGGTGTTTGGGCCGTGCCGCCGACCCTGGAAACCGAAAGCCCGACGTTGATGGCCGGGCGGACACCGGCGTAAAAAAGGTCTGATTCCAGGAATATCTGGCCGTCCGTAATAGAAATAACGTTAGTCGAGATATATCCGGAGATATCGCCGGCTTGTGTTTCAACGATAGGCAGTGCGGTTAATGAACCAGCACCCAGTTCATTGGACAGTTTGGCGGCGCGTTCGAGCAGTCTTGAGTGAAGATTGAATATATCGCCGGGGTAGGCCTCGCGGCCGGGCGGGCGCCTGAGAAGCAATGATAGCTGACGATAGGCAACCGCGTGCTTGGACAGGTCGTCGTAAATAACCAGAGCGTGCTGTTTATTATCGCGGAAGTATTCGCCCATAGCGCAGCCGGCATAAGGCGCGATATAAAGGAGCGGGGCCGGGTCGCTGGCGCTGGCCGATACAATGATAGAATATTTCATAGCGCCGTGTTTTTCTAGTGTGTCCACGATGGACGCGATGGTAGACGACTTTTGGCCTATGGCTACGTATATGCAAATAACATCGCTGTTTTTCTGGTTGATAATGGTGTCTATGACCAGTGCGGTCTTTCCGGTCTGGCGGTCGCCGATGATGAGTTCTCTCTGTCCGCGGCCGATGGGTATCATCGAGTCTATGGCTGTCCAGCCGGTCTGGAGAGGTTCCTTAACGGGTTGGCGCTGGACGACGTTGGGCGAGCCGCCCTCGATGGGTTTGAATTCGCTGGTGACGATGGGGCCTTTGCCGTCAAGCGGTGCGCCAAGGGCGTCGACCACACGGCCAACCAGCGCTTTGCCGACCGGTACCTGGGCAATACGGCCAGTGCTTCGGACCGAGTCGCCTTCCTTGATAAAACTGTCATCGCCCAGGACCACACAGCCGATGTTGTTTTCCTCAAGATTAAGAGCCATGCCGTAAATGATGTTTTTCTGTGATTTAGTTGACTGAAGCGATGGTACGAACTCGATCAGTTCACCGGACATGACCTTATCTAACCCATAAACACGGGCAATACCGTCGCCGACCTGCAGGACGGTACCCACGGTTTCGGTCTGGAGCCGGGCTTCGTACTTTGAGATTTCGCCCTGGATGATATTGGTAATTTCTTCGGGTCTAATCTGCATATTTACGTCCTTTAGTTAAACATATGTTCTTTCATGTATCTCAAACGTCCTTTGACCGAGCCGTCCAGGACGGTGTCGCCCAACTGGATGAGCAATCCGCCCAGGAGCGATTTATTTAGTTCGGACTTGAGGACAATTTTTTTCTGAGTGATGCGGTTGAGCTTAATCAGAAGCGTGTTTTCTTCAGAAGCGCTCAGCGGGAAGGCCGACGTAACCTTGACCCGGATGATATTCTGCGCCTCGTCAGAAAGCAGGCCGTAGATTTCGCTGATATCGGGCAAAAGATCAAACCTTTTCTTGATAACCAGCGTTTCCAGGAATTCCATCGCATCAGTTGAGATTTTTCCTTTAAACATTTGCTCAAGAAGCGATTTCTTTTCTTGTTCGGAAATCAGGGGATTAAGAAGAACTCTGGGCAGGCTGGAAGTTTGGTAAACCTTGGAGGCAAGAAGCAGCTCCTCGTTGGTTTTTTCAACGATATTCTTCTTCTGCGCTATCCTGATTAGCGCGCTGGCGTAGCGTTTAGCTATATTGGCGTTTAGCATTTATTTACTTGTTCAATGATTTCTGATCTATTTCATCAAGGAAAGAAGCAACCAACCGGGTGTTAGACTTTTCGTCCAGCTCCTTTTCAATCACCTTTTCGGCGACCTGGATGGCCAGCGAGGCGACTTCGTTGCGGAGTTCTTTTAGGGCCTTGGTCTTTTCCAGTTCGATCTCGTCCTTGGCTTTCCGGATGATGTTATCGGAGTGAAGGTGGGCCTCGGAAATTATGCCCGTCTTGGCCGAGAGGCCTTCCTTTATAGCGGCCTGGATTTTCTGATAGCTTTCCTTTTCTATCTGGCTGAGCTTGGCCTGGTATTCATCGGTCAGCCTGGTGATTTCCTTTTTATCCAGCTCAATCTTGTCAAAAGTGCCTTCGATTTCTTTCTTGCGGTTGTCCAGGTGTTCTAAGACCCGGCCAAAAAGGAATTTCTTGAGAACCAGAAAAAGGATTATGAAATTAATGACCAGCAGAACTATAACCTGAACTTGCCCGCCCATGGCATTAAAAAAGTTACTTAAAGCCTGCATAATAGTTTTACTTCTCCCGCTACGGCGGGATGTGGCGCCGAAGCGCTGGCGCCACTGC
>JAZDFB010000023.1:0-2286 GCA_043808305.1 Planctomycetota bacterium
AAACACGGCAAATGTTACTTAAACGGGTTTTTATCTGGAATCCGGACAGGGTGAAAATTAACAGTATTAATATAAGAGATTTAAGAACGAAGGAAACCGATACTCTAATCGCGGCCCCTTTACGGAAAATAGTCAACCAGCCCACCAAAATAATTACAGGAATTATAATAACCAACAACCAGGGATATTCAAATCTAAACATAGAATACTATTTTAGCGCAAAGGAGTAAATGGTGCAAAGAAAAGAATATATAAAGAAAGATATATAATTAATATACTCTTATGGGCATAACGGCAGTTTGCTTGCCTTCCAGTGCCAGGCGCCTTTGCAGGCGGAAAGCAGTTTCGTTATGGAGTATATTTGTAAAGAAATTTTCGTTCTTGAAGACTAACTTGCTGACAAAGAAGACAGTCTTGGGATATTCGGCGGCAATTTTATTGCATAACTCTACCAGTGTCTCCAGCAGGTTTACCGAAACATCATGCCGGTATTCGGCATAGAAACCGAAATCGTTAGCCATTTCCACGTATTTTTTTACATTCGCCAGGGTGTCAGCCCTTAGATTTTCCACCTCTTTTATGCCTTTGAATTGACCCATATCAAGTTCGCCCACGCCGATAAAGACATACCGCTTGAACATTTTGGGGAAGAGCTTTTCCACGGAAAAAAATGTATGTATGCCAAACCCATTATAACTGCTTACCAGTATTACAGCCGTCGACGCGTCCTTATCGATGGTTTCGGGGATTGGCTCAAGCCGTTCCGGCCGGGGCATATTAACCAGGATATCATCCAGTCTTTTCAGAGCTTTGCGGGTATTGATGTAATGGCGTTTTATCATCATCGCTACCAGAATGAAGCTGGAAGTGATGACCAGGGTCAGCCAGCCGCCTTGCATGAATTTAAAACCGACAAGTATTATCAGAATGGCAGTGGTTAGCAAGAACCCAACCAGGTTGATGATGAATTTTGAACGCCAGTCGGTGGTCCTATTTTTTATCTTCAACCCATGCCGGCACATCCCGAATTGGGAAAGCGAGAAAGTGATAAAAACGTTAATACTGTAAAGCACGACCAGGAAAGCGACACTGCCCCCGGTGGCAAGAATAATAGCGACGGAGCCCAAACCCATAAAAAGTATGCCATTGTAAATGGTCAATCGTTCGCTGAGGTGTGTCAGACGTTTGGGCATCCAGTAGTCCAGCGCCATATTTGCCAGAACCTGCGGCCCGCCGATAAACCCGGTCTGCGCGGCGACAAAAAGCAGTGTTGCCTCGGAGATAAGAGTAAGTATCAGCAATCCGCTCCCGACGAACATCGGCATATGCCAGTGCTGGATTATTCCTTCAAAGAGTGTTGCATTAAGTGTTTTACCCGGCAGTTTGGCGACGCCAAATATGCCATAGAATATTAATAACCCGCCTGAAAGCAGCGCCAGCGAGAGCGCCATATAAAGCATTGTTTTCTTGCCTGTCTCTGCTTTAGGCTCCTGTAAGGTGGGCAGGGCATTACTTACCGCTTCTATACCGGTATAGGTGCCGGCGCCGTGGCTGTAAGATTTTAAAATAATCATCAATAACACCCAGATGCCCATATTATGCGCTGTATCACGGGTCTGCTGGACCGTATCAGCAAAATAGCCCGGCAGGGTATAGGCATTCTGTGATATGGCCGCAATCAGCATTATCAGGTGGGTAATAATAAAAGCCGCAAAAATGGGCAATAGAATAGTAATAGATTCCTTGGCGCCTCGCAGGTTAAGCAGAATCAGGATACCCACAACTATGATAGATGATACCAATTTATACGATTGGTATTCATAAGGCAGGAAGCTGAACAGGGCATCTATGCCGCTGGCCACGGATACAGCGATGGTCATAATATAGTCTATAACCAGGGCGCTGCCGGCAACCAGTCCGGCGGAAGGGCTAATCAGTTTGGTTGCTACCAGATAACCGCCGCCGCCGAACGGGAACTGTTCTATAATCTGGGTATAGGAAAGGGAGATGATGGCCACTGTCAAGGCGGTCGCCACAGCCAGATAAATGGCCAGGAATCCGTGGCCATTAAGCGCCACAAAGGCTTCTTCCGGGCCGTAGCAGGACGATGACAGCCCGTCCGCGCCCAGTCCGACCCAGGCTAACAACGCCACCAGCGAAATCCGCCGGAATATCGCCGGGTCAAAGGGGTTCTTGGCCTTGCCTATTACGAATTCTTTAACTGATTTCCAAACCATAATAAACCTCTGTTCACCAGTTGTCCGGCAATCCCTCGCTATGCTCGGG
>JAZDFB010000024.1:0-61529 GCA_043808305.1 Planctomycetota bacterium
TCCCGGCCTGCGAGTCGCGGGGATTGAAAAAATTTCTCACATCCACATCAAACCGGCCCTCCCGCCAGGGCACCTTGCGTCCGTTATAGAGAATATCTGTCCTGGGGTATTTGTTGTTGTAGTATTCCTCCCATTCGTTTACCGGGACCGCGTCAGGGATAGGAATGGGTTCGGGTTTCTTCCTGCGGCTCCTGATAATGAAAAATATCGCCAGGACCGCTGCTATTGCCAGAGCCAGAATATTGCCTGAATTATTGAGCATCTTCAACCTCCTTTTTCACAAATTCAGCCAGCCGGATATATCTGTCCTTTGTTTTCCTGCTTCTATCCTCCCATTCCGGCCGGCGCATAAATACCGCCAGCCATAATCTATCCGTGTGCATGAACCTGTATATTTTTTCCGCTAATTGTTCGTTAGTCATTGAATTATTTTTTTCCGGCTCCGTTATCTCTGCCGGCTGTTTTTATAATCAGGCCGATAACCATGATGGCTCCGAGCAGGACCGTCAACGCCCCGGCACCGCAGGCAAATCCGAACCAGAACATTTCTTCCATCTTAATTCCTTGATTATTTATCAGTATTTGATTTTACGGTTCTTTTTAATTCATAATTTATTAGAGGCGGTTGCTTAATGCTTACCGCCTCTTATCCTGTAAGGATAACTTATAATTTTTCCTACACATACCACCTTTCTATTTTATAAAATGCCTTTGATATTCCATCCCCCTCTTTCTTTGTTGGCTTACTAATATTAGGCAGGATAATATAAAGTTATATTCCCTCTCACACAAAAATCTGTTCTTATTACCGCTTATACCGTAAATATAATGCCCTTTCTTATCTATTCTTGCCATCTCAATTTGATATGCATGTGTAAGTTTATTAAACGTCAATAGCATCTCAATTGTCTTGTTTTTATTAACATGTATAATATCCGCCCTTATAGATGTAAAATTATGCCTTACACTTTCGTGTATAGAACGATATATTTCTGTTCCTGTTGAATCTACCTTCATTTTACACTCCTCTCTCTTATGTGGTTATTGTCGGTCTTAATGTTTTTACCATACGAAGTTTCCAAGCGATTGCTCAAGATATAACAAGGTCGTCAAAGCATCCTTCTTCAACTTCGTATTTACCTTCAATTAATCATGAATCAAATTCATAATTCATAACTTATAACTCATAATTTCCTCTACACATACCACAGCCGGCTGGCGTTGTCAAATTTTATCCTGACCTTGAAATACCTGCGGATAGTATCGTCCGCCTTTTTGTCGTTCTCCTGCGCACCGGATATCAGTTTGCCGAACTCGTGCCAGAGTATGCCGGCAATCTGGGCTGGGTTCAGGGCTTCTATCCGCCCGTTTACGCAGATGGTATATCCGTCCTGGCAGAACGAATGAGCATACTGCAGGGAGCCGTTGCTTTGCGCCAGCAGCTCCGGGCAGTCGAAATACAGGTTCGTTCGGCCGAGCGGGAAACCCTTATCCCTGACCACCTGACCCTTTATCCGGTGAAAGAGGAGCATCAGCATTGTGTTTGGCATCTTCCACCACCGTCGCGTCTATCTTATCAAGTAAATTCTTGATAGATTGGTTAACATTTTTAAGTTCGTTGACAATTAGCATACCCATTGCTATTCGGGTTATCCAGCCAACATCTACAGAGTTTCCTGAACACGGAAAAATCTCTTTCCAGGTTTCCTCGGCTGATTTCATAGCCGAAACAAGTTCATCTTTTACCGCCATTATCTGCTCCTTTCTTACCCTCTGTTAGACTTTAGTCCTTACGACCAAAGGAAGTCCCGTTAGGGGCGGAGAGTTAGATGGCGCCAAAGGCGCCATATTCATTTTACATCCGCCCCAGAATTAGATTTCATCAGGTTATAAAGCGCGTCCATGTATTTGGGGTCGATATGCGCCTTGACAAAACCCCGTTTCTTCCTGGGGTAGAGGAAAAAATCAAACCTGACCAGAACGTCCTTTGATGCGAAGAGGTTCTTGAGGTCGTCCTGGCGGGTCTGGATTTTCTTTATCTCCTCGTTTACCGTCCCCTGCTGGACGGACAGTTTTTCCGCAAGGTCGTTGAGTTTGGTCAGTCCGGACAGGATATCGCCGCGGTCCTTTTTCTCGGCTGCCTTCTCGGCCCTGGCCTGTTTGCTTCTTAAAAAATCAAGCAGACCCATATCAATTTATTCCTTTCTCCGCTGGTGGCGGTGTTGGTGCCGGAGGACCCGCTCTCTTGGACGATACTATCGCCTGGACCGTTTGCCACTGTTCATGGCTCAAGTAGAACGCCTCGTTACAGTCAAAGCACTGGATGACCACGCGGTCGGTTATTGCGCCGACATTATGGGCCTGATGGCGCTTCAGGAACTCCGTGAACTCCATATTCGGAGCCGGTTTCTGGGTTGGTTTGGGGTCCGCCTGCTTTTTCTTCCTAAATGGCCACATAGTTACCTCCTCTCACCGCAAAGACGCAAAGTTTTATACATGGCTATGCGGGCGTTTCTTATTTTATCTAATGAAACTGGCTCGCACACCTCGACGGGATTAATCCGGTTTTTATTACCGCAGAGTTTGTTGAATTTGTTCCAGTTCTTGATGAAATTCCTGTCAAGAGAGTGGCACCTTTTAATCAAACGGTTCGTATTATATTCAGGCGATGTCAGGAACGGGAAGATGAAGCTGATAAAATCTTCGGTCGTAAATCCCCTGACCATTGTATTACCTCTCCTGACCATCCGGCTTACGCGTGGATTATTTTTCGCCAGATAGACAAATTCTCTGGCAAACGCGTCAAGCAGCCTTCCCGATTGAACTCTGGCATTGATTTTCTCCCGCATTTCCCGTGCGGCTTTATTGCCGTTAACCCGTCTGTACCTTTTCATGAAATCTCCTTTCTTACTCTCCGTTGTCCCGAACGCTTTCGGGACTTACGGAGAGTTAGATCCCGATGAGCATAGCGACATCGGGGTATTCATTTTACATCCGCCTCCGGCGGATTAGGTGCCGGGGTTTGCGGCGCCACTCCCTGCATCTGCCTGGACGATACTATCGCCTGGACCTTCTGCCACTGCTCCTGGCTCAAGATGAACGCCTCGTTGCAGTCAAAGCACTGGATGACCACGCGGTCGGTTATTGCGCCGACATTATGGGCCTGATGGCGCTTCAGGAACTCCGTGAACTCCATATTCTGAACAGCCGGTTTTGAGATTGCCTGTTTCCTGGTCTTCTTGAACGGCCACATACTAATATCTCCTCTCTTATGGCGCCTTGGCGCCATTACATCCGCCTTTGGCGGATTGCATTTTGCCGATGAATGTTGACAATTTCATCTATCTTGCTTGCCCCCATATCCCAACCATAAAAACGGTAATCCGGCAGTCCCTTGCACTGGGCAACTGGACCGGTCCGCTGGGATAATTAATCTCCACCCTGAATGATTCTTGACATCTTATCGTTAACGGCAAAGGTTTCCCACCAACTTTTATGGCGAAATAATAAAAACCTGTTTTGTAAGGCAATTCATTTATATCGCCCTTGATAACTGGGCTTTTTTTGGCTTTAAGGAATTCGTTACCTTCTATCGGATTAACCGGAATAATGCTCATCGGTTGCGAAAATACTATATTATTACCCATTAAGATAAAATTAAAAACGCCCTGTCTTATGGCGTTCTTGTCTTCCTTCCCGGTTATTATCGGAACCGCTACTGCAAATCCATAGAGCATAAATTGCTGCGGGATGGGCAAACAACCGGAGCAATTCATATTAGTATCCGCATCGGTTTTTAGATGTGGATACATCGCAATCTGACCGAGAGGTATTGTAAAAAAAATCAATCTATCAACTCCCCTGCTTGGCATTATGCAGGTATCGTATAACGGTTGCCATGTCCAAAAAAGATGTGCGTCCATATTTAACCCTCCAATTCATTTCTCTGCGCCGGAGTTTATCCCGCAAGGCGGGATGGCAAGATTACTAAACATATTCCAATACATCGGCTAACCTGGCCAGTTTAATAACCTCTTTATCTGTTTTATTGGTTTTCGGGATACAGATTCTCAGCCCGAGCCGTTCGGACTCTTTGATTCTCGCGTCTATATTCGGCACGGCCCTGACCTCGCCGGCGAGTCCGAGTTCGCCGGCAAACGCCCAGCCGGGCAGCGTCTTATTTTCCATGCTGCTCCATAGCGACATGGCGATGGCCAGGTCGGCGGCCGGCTCGTCCACCTTTATCCCGCCCACCACGTTGATATAGACGTCAAACTGCGAAAAGGACATGCCCAGCGACCGCTCCATCACGGCCATTATCATTGCGGCTCTGGTTGGGTCAATCCCGTTTATGCGCCTGACCGGCACCGCCTCGGTCTTTGACACCAGCGACTGGACCTCAACCATAAATGTCCTGCCGCCGACTACGGCCGGGCATATTGCAGTCCCGGCCCCGAACGACATAGCAGTTGCCGGTTCAGCCGAATCATCTATCGCCCTTAATCCGGTTTTGGTCATGGCGAATATGGCCGTTTCATCCGTGGCCCCGAACCGGTTCTTGGTGCAGCGCAGGACGCGGTACGACTGGGTTCTCTCGCCCTCAAAGTACAGCACGCAGTCGACCAGATGCTCAAGCGTCTTGGGACCGGCCAATGTCCCGTCCTTGGTGATGTGCCCGACCAGGATGAGGCATACCCCGGCCCGCTTGCAATATTCGGTCAGCAGGGCGGCCGACTCCCTGATCTGGTTGACCGCGCCGGGCGACGAGCCGATGTCGTCGCTGTAAACGGTCTGGATGGAGTCAATCACGACCACATTCGGCTTATGCTCGTCTATGAATTTGACTATCCGGGCCGTGTCCGGCTCGGAGACGATTTTTATCCTGTCCGATTTAATGTCAAGCCGTTCGGCCCTGAGTTTGGTCTGGAATATCGACTCCTCAGCCGAATCGTAGAGCACGTTTGATTTTTGGGCGAGTATCCCGCAGGCCTGCAATATCAGGGTCGACTTGCCGACTCCCGGCTCGCCGCCGAGCAGGACGGTGGAGTCAGGCACCAGGCCGCCGCCCAGGACACGGTCAACATCGTCCATCGTCTTGAGCCGTTTATAGACCGAGATTTTGATGTCCGGCAGCGGAGTGGGCACGGAATTCCCGGGCAGCCGGCGCCGGCCGGAAGCCGAGGCCAGCGTGCCCCACTGATTGCACCCGGGACACTTCATCGCCCAGTTCGGTGAGATTGCGCCGCAGCTGTTGCATTCGTATATCGCCATATTATTTTTTATTTATAGGGTCTCCCCTGACTGGCGCATAAATCGGCAATCCGTCGTTACCCATAGGTATATATATGACCGTTGATGGATTTTTACCCGCCTCATTTATGCCTTGTATCCACAAGAACCTCAAATAGTTATCGGTCAGCGTCCCGTCAATTATTTTCTGGGCGCTGGCTATGCCGCCGGCCTCCACCGATTTTCTTTCGGCTTCAAGTTTTTCTTTCTGGAGGACGAATTGCATCTGCTGGGCTTCCTGCTCGGCTGACAATTTATTTTCAATGGCACCCTTAACCTTATCGGGAAGCGTCATCGCCCTCAATAAAACTTTTTCGCACTTGATGCCTCTCGGCTCTATCAATGCCCTGGTCATTTCAAGGAGTTTATACTCTATTTCCTCCCGGCCTGAGGTGTACAAACTCTTGGCTTCATAATTGACGGTAACCCCGCGCAATGCCGACCTAAACTGTGGCTGAACGACTACATTTACATAGTTTTCCCCTATCGTCTGGTATATCTCACCGCCTCTTTCTTTTTGCAGACTATAAAGCAACGAACATTCCACCGTAAAAATCAGGCCCTCCTTGCTGGGGACTTCGGCGGTTTCCTTTTCTTCCTGTGTCTGGATTGACATCCTATGGACTCTCTTATAAAACGCCACCCAATTAATGCCCTCTCCAATTACTTCCTTCTCCACCTTGCCGAAAGCGGTTACGACCCCGATATTCCCGGCCGGGATGCAGGTTATTGATGTTGCGGTTAGAACGATTGCCATTACCGCCAGAATCAGGGCGGTAATAATGATATTTATTTTCATAAATATCTCCTTTCATATTAGCACCGTTATTAATATTAAGCTATGGTCATTATTTGATGATTATATCCACCTTTTCGGTTTTATGCACAAATTTTTTCAGTCCGTTAGCGTCTTCCAATGTAAACATATCGCCGTCTATCCTGATAACCTTATAAACTTCCATCTTATATTTTACATAAGAATTCTTGTCCACCTTTTGCAGTTCTACTGTTTTGTCAGAAATAAGAAGTGGAAGGACAAGCGCTGCAATAATAGCTATTACGGCTACTATTAGCATCAAGTCTATAAGTGTAAACCCCGGTCTATTCATAAATCACTCCTTTCCATTGCCTTCAAATAACGGCATATTATTTATTTTTCAATTCCCTGTCCACCTGTTTCCTGATTTTATTCTGTATTTCACTGATTGATGGAGCATTGACTGGTTTGTTTATTTTAAACGATTTATTTCCAGTCTTTAATGCCAAACGAAATATCAATGACTTTAGCGTGGTTTTATCTCCTGGCTTTAACTTTATCCCACAAATATCAATGGTCTTTCTGCTACGATTTAATATATAGGTATCGGAACTATTGCAACGCGTCTTAACAGATAGATTTTTAAAACTTTTTATGTCTTCAATAATGGGGTTCTTATATTTCCTATTCATTTATTATACTTTTTAACATTATAATTATATCTCAAATTTATTTCATCGTGTCAAGAGAAATTAGGTCTTATTCGTATCATTCGTGTTTATATCCCCGGTCGGCCATGGCGATCAGGTTGCCGGACAAATTAAAGGCATCAAACCGAACGACCCAGGGCGTGTCGCCCTTGCCCTGCGAGAGCATCATCTCAACATACTCGTCAACCGACGACCAGAGCGTGCCTTCCTCGCGAAGGTCGGCCTCGGTCATCTGGCTCAATGGCTGCTTGAACAACGAGACCACCGTAATAAACCCGATTTTAGAGCCCTTGAATCTCGGGGATTTGTTCCAGGCGCTATGCCTTGAGCCGGCCGGGAACAGGCGGGCGTATTTATCGGGCCAGAAGCGCCGGGTGGCGGTCTTGCGCCCGGCCTCGAAATCAGCGGTAGTCCAGGCAAAACTTATATTCATATAAACAGTTGTAAATTAGCATTTTTCTTTGCTATATTCCATATATTTTCCTCTTAATCGTGCCATCGCCATATTTTTATCGCAACCATTACTTTCTCCGAAAGAACAGTTACTGCACATAGCGGTTGTAGTAGCCCCAAAATGATAGGTGGAAATTTTAATCTCTTTGTATCCACATCTTGGACACTCCATATCAAATTGCTCGTCTATTATTGTATGTGCCATATTCTTTTCTCCTTTCTGCGTTTATCTACAGTTTCAGTTTTTCGTCATTAGTCATTAGACATTTCCTTTATCTGTGTTATCTGTGCAATCTGCATTAATCTGTGATTGCATTTTAACAATAAAGGTCATTGGTGTTTGTCTCCAGCAATTTTCTATAAATTTACACCAGGCCGGGATTGGAGTCGGGTAAATCGATTTGTTATTCATAAAGACAGAAAAAATCCTTATTATAGTATCTTCTTCCCCTTTTTCATGATTTTGACAATATGAAAACCATGCGCCGCTATTTACAGTTGAACTTTTAAATTCTTTTCTAAAATATGGGCATTCATCACATAAGGTTATATATTCTTTTATCAAATCGCTCATAATTAATCCTCTCGTTAATTATCAATCAATGATTGGCAATCATCATTTCCTTCGGGAATTCCCTGGGCGGGTTTTTCATCATCACATTGTCCTTGACGAATATGGGCGGACGGTTGGGCAATTCAAGTAATTTATTAATCAATGATTCAGATTCACGCCTGCTATCATAGCATTCTTCTTTATTCATTCCGGTAAGCGCTCCAATGATAAGCCAATCGGGATAACCATACCGATTAAAGTATACTTTTAAGTCATGGAAAGCATAACTCTCGTCATCAAAATAACCCAATACCGGCTCAAAACTGATTATCTTATTCAGGATATATTCTTTTTGGGACAGTGCCACCCAGCGGTCAATGTGGGGAATACTTTCTATAGACACCCCGACCCAGAGATTCTTATGTGAAGAAATTGTAATGCTGTATTCTATATTCTGTGGCTGTTTAGTTAAGGCGATAAATTGATGGTGTCTAATTGTCGGCCACGTCATATTTAGACATTTATCAAATATTTTCTCCCGCCATTCCGGTTTGACCATCGGGTCCCACAAATCAGTTACGGAACCAAGAAATATCCGGCTCGGCTTTTTAATCCTGTCTATCTCGTTCAATCTGTCCGGATGGAATCTCGGCTTGAATGACCTTCCGAATCTATGATAAATCTTGCGGGCGTAACAATAAAAGCATCCGTTATTGCATCCCGTTACCGGGTTCCAAGAATAATCGCACCAATCTATCATGGTTTTATTCATCTTTTATCATCTCCTTTATCTGCGTAATCCGTGTAATCTGTGGTTGCATATTTACTTCTTCCCCTATCAAAATAACTGTAAATTCATTATCTTTAGACAACGGAACTTTATGCAATGGGTATTCAATCACGGCCGAAATTTTCTGTCCGCTTTTAACCCCAAGCGCGATTGAATAGCCGTTGCTTTTTTTAGTGTCCATAGGATTAAATCCCGTGAATCCCATCGCGAACCCCATCGGATATCTTGATGAGGGGATTGAATATAAAGGAACACTTAAAAATGTTTTATCATCAATGCCAAATATAAAAAACGGCTTATTGGGTTCGGATATCGTTCCGTCTTCGTTTTCTATCCTAATACCGCCAGTATATATCAATTTGAAATCAGAAATGGGCGTTTGCGGATTGATGGTGACTATCAATCCGATCATATCAAATGTCCTCCTCCTCAATGGTTTGCCGAAAAATTCCGTTCTCTTAACGCCCTCTGCTGGATAATTTTTTGCCGATATTAATTCGTTCATAGTATCCTTTCCGCGAACTCAAAACCCCACTTCATCAATCGGAATCCCCAATTGGCAATCAAGCCCATAAGAATCGGGACAGATATCAAAATCAATCCCGACAAAGCAATGCCGATAATCCATTTGATTATTTCCATACCGACCTGTTTAATTTTATTCATCCTTTATCCCCTCCCTCATCTGCGTAATCTGTGTCATCTGTGGTTCATCTCCTTCGGGAATTCCTTCGGCGCATTTTTAATGCCGCAGTTGTCCTTGAAAAATATAGGCGGTAATTTTATTCCCTTTGATTTCCAAAATTTGATGTTATCAAACATTTGCCTGACTGCT
The DNA here is from genome assembly GCA_043808305.1 of Planctomycetota bacterium. Taxonomy (GTDB): domain Bacteria; phylum Planctomycetota; class MHYJ01; order JACQXL01; family JACQXL01; genus JBBAAP01. The sequence goes on from JAZDFB010000024.1 coordinate 9,388, forward strand.
TCTTGGCTTTCTTTCATAGATTTTTTATCATATTTAGTCAATGCCCCGATAATGATCCAATCTGGATATCCATACCTGTCCATCATTCCTAAATCATTCCCATCCAATGAAGCTAATGTCGGCTCGAAAGATATGATTTTATGTTTAATATATTCTTTTTGGGATAAAGCAATCCATCGTTGCATATCATGTCCTTCAATGCTTACCCCGATCCAGAGATTGTTCCGTGAAGAAATTGTAATGCCGTATTTTATATTCTGTGGCTGTTTAGTTAAGACGATAAATTGATGATATCTAATTGCCGGCCACTCCATATTTAGACATTTATCAAATACTTTCTCCCGCCATTCCGGTTTGACCATCGGGTCCCACAAATCCGTTACGGAACCCAGAAATATCTTTGACGGTTTTTTTATCCTGTCTATCTCGTTCAATCTGTCCGGATGGAATCTCGGCTTGAATGACCTTCCGAATCTATGATAAATCTTGCGGGCGTAACAATAATAGCAGTTATTACTGCATCCTGTTACCGGATTCCAAGAATAATCGCACCAATCTATTTTAGTTTTATTCATCTTTTATCTCCTCCCTTATCTGCGTAATCAGCGTAATCTGCGGTTGACTTTTTATTCACCATATCAAACAATTCTTCTATGTCCATTTCGGCAAAGAGAGCGGTTATCTTGTCGGCGATTTCCCTGTTCGGAGAGCGGGCGATGGTGTATGTCCAGTAAATCCCATCGGGCTCCTGCATGATGAGTTCCGTGAACCATGCATTTTCGTCTCGCCTGAATACGGTCTTGACCGCGCCCTTGACGAACTCCACCTCAATATTCTTGCCGTTATCAAGCACGATTGTCTTTTTCATATAATTCCTTTCAGAAACCACAGATTACGCAGATGACACAGATTAAATTCATAACTTATAATTCATAATTTATAATTCATATTTAAGTATTAGTTTTCGGTTTCACCGTAACCATATATCCCATTCCATCCAGGATTCTGAAGAACTCGGCCGGATAGGCGCGGTCAAGTTCCTTCTCGCTGTCTGGCAGTTCGCTGTACGGCCTCATGCAAGGATGGCAATCCGAACACATTTTCCAACTGAAAGACGGACAATTTTCTTTAGTAACAAATTCCTTATACCCCATCATACTCTTGCTACATTTGAATTCGTTTATGGATTTTCCAAGCCAAAAACAGCATTTGTAACATAATGAACCTTCTCTGAAATTATTTTCAGGACACTTTTCCGGCGCGTGCCATCCCTTTTCGGCCTTACGCTTGGCCATCCATAAATTATGCACGGCCTCGCCTAATTTCTCCGCAATCTCAGGCATAGACGCGTCTATGAATTTGACATATTGGTTAGAATAGAACCATTCTCTCCTTCTTTCTTTGTATTCTACATCATCAAAACTTGCTCTGACTTCCACATGATGGTCTGGACAAATTCTTACCTCTTCAACCAGTGCCGCAAGACCCACAAAATGTTCAGGGCAATTCCGGAGAATTATTTCATCACCCTCTTTGATATTATGGGGATTGATTACCGGCTGTGCCTCGCAATTATTGGCTGCCTCCTCGGTGTCATACTCCGTATGACATATATTGCACTGATATATTTTTTTCGGCATAATATACTCCTTTCTTATTCGCAGTTTGAGCGTAGCGAACTCCGCAGAGACCGCGAAGCGAATTACTGCGAGTTAGACCCGCCTCTGGCGGGTAATTTATAACTCATAATTTATTAGAGGCGGTTGCTTAATGCTTACCGCCTCTTATCCTGTAAGGATAATTCATAATTCATAATTATTACGATAATCTCCATTTACCCTTTCGTTTGGCCGGGTTCTGGTAGTATCTGAATATTGTCTTGTCAAAGAATCCGGCAACGTTGCCCTGATAAGTCCTGGCCCAGGCCTTTTCATGGACATTATTGCTTCGGCTCAAATGCGTAAAAAGTTTCCGGCGGATAATATTCAATTCGGCTATATCCTCTGTAATTCTTTTATCCAGCAAGTAATGCTCATGTATCCAAGCACATAATTGTTTCTGGGTTATCATATTCATCCTTTCATTCCAGCATCCATTAATTGTGCTATCTCCTTTATAATCCTTACTGCATTTGGGGATGTGGATTGGCATTTTATCGCACGCTTAATACAGCCAACCCTCATCTGCGCCCTGAATAATTGACGTTGAGCTTTTATTCTTGCTCTGATACGCATAATTATTTAATCTGTGCGACCTGCGGTTTCTTTTCCCCGAATTTATCCAAAAATATATTTAATTCCTCATCGCATTTATCGCATAGTTCCATATAAATAGTTTTATCCAGTCCATCCTTTTGGGATAATCTGATTTCTATCCTTCTGGTTGCCAGAAGACACGAGACCCCAGAATCCGATTCCGACCCGCATCGCGAACAAATTGAGATGGTTTTATTGCTATTTATTTCCCCGCATTCACTGCACACCGTTATGTCTGGGATTACTTTGTAATCATCCGCTCCGCAATGGGAGCATTCATTTCTATAAGGCATCGCGTTCTCCTTTCTGTGTAATCGGTGGCATAGGGTTCATAATAACAATTTCAGAAATCGAGCCGACTTTAGCGGGCGGGATTCTGACCCGCGATAACCGGATTATGAGACCGGCGATCTAGGCCAACCAATCTACCCCGCAGTAAATCATTTTTCATTTCTACCTGGATTATTGCCCTCGTTAATCAAAATATTCCGGCAATAGTTTCCGTCCCAGCTCATCATCCTTAACGGTAACACTACCATATTTGGTGATAAAAAACAACTCTTTCTTATCGCCAGTCCCAGACGCGGTTATGGTCGCTAAAGTGCTATTGCGTCCCAACCATTTCTTGCCCAGTTCCATCACTATATCAATCAACCAATGCTGCAAAATCACTAATTTATGAAAGACATCCTTGTCAGAAATAAGATTGCCTGTTTCAACCAGAATGATATCATACAATTTCTGCGCCTTGGGATATAATTCTATATCCGTATTCATACTATCCTTCCCGTTTTTGCCCGGCATTTTTGAACCGCATTTCTCGCATTTATGAAGCAACCAATACCCGTCTTGAGTATCGTCCCCAAACTGTGTATGAACGATTCCACCGCAATCGCATTTCAACGGAGTCGTTATCCAGCATTGGTTGCATTCACCGTTTACAACTTTATGTTCTGACAAATCTATATCATAATCCATATTCGTTCCTTTCTCTACGAGAAATCTTCCCTGGAGAAATAATATCCGTCTATTATCAGGAAGTATTCCCGATATTTATCCAAATCCTCGGTATTCGGTTTTATCTCTGATTGTTTCCCTTCCACCAATCCAACGAATTCGGATATGGGAATCTCATCTCCGCATTCATCTGTTATTTTGGTCCCGGGTTGCGAGATGAATGACTTCATCTCATCCCAATTCTTATATTTATCCTCATCATATTGCAGGCGGAATTTCCATCCTGCCGACGATTTTCCGAGATGTATGCCTCTTGTATTTGCACAGCAGGGGCAGCCGGCGCCTTTAAGATAATAATTCATGCCCATATCTAACTCTCCTTAATCTGTGTAATCGGTGGTTTTATTCCTTCTTTTTATTTTTCTTGGGCGGGTTATAGCCCATGAACGGCGGCGATTTTTTGAAGTATGGTTTATTATATTTTTTTTTGATGGCACTCGCCGGCCCATGTGGCTCTCAAGCATCAGGGCCTTTATTCTGGCCTTGGTATGCCGAAACATTTGGATGCGGGCATTTGCCAGACCTATCAATTCCTTGTCGTTGGATTTTTTCAGTATCTGGTGCGCTTCGCTTAACTTCATATTATTCCTTTCATAAGATCGGTTTATCGTCCGGGCCGAACGGGAACGGCTCCCATTCCAGATTGCCCATGCTGCTCCTTAAAATCCGGTACCGGCCGACGATGGCATGCTCGTTGGCCCTGAGTATCCGAATAATCGCACCCCAGTTCCGGCTGCCTATGAACTCGGTGACCTTAATCATCTTCTTTCTGGCGAGTTCAACCGAATACAGTTCTACGATATTTTTTTCCCGCAGATAAAAGTTCCATTGCATGGCCGTAAAGCCCGACTCAAACCAGATATTCATACAAATATTTCCTTGTTTACAATAGTATTTTTAATCCTCTTTTCGGCCATTCCGATGTAATCGGGGTTCAGTTCAATCCCTATAAAATTGCGGTGGAGCTGTTTGGCCGCGACCGCGGTGGTCCCGGCGCCCATAAACGGGTCAAGTACCACGGCCGGGACGACACCGGCCTTACATTGACAGGTAGCGCGCCAGCCCGTGGTCTTGGTTTCAGTATAACCAGCATCTGATTTTCCATTTATATCTCCATAGGAGCCATTATAAATATTAGGCCTATAACGAATATCATCTTTGGATAATTCTGTTCTATTTAATCTTTTACTTTCAATTATCCGCGCCCAGGGCGCGCCGCATTCTGAGCATACGCCCTTTTCAGAGCTGCCGGCCAGAACCATCGGTTCAATAAGTGCAATAGGGAATGTAGCAAAATGGGCCCCGCGGAACGGATGGGTGGTCACATCCCAGACCGAGCGCTTGTTGCGGGAAATCCCATCGCCAATAGTTTTACCTGCCATATCTGTATCGTTTCTTGTCGGCGATATTTTCTGTCCTGTCGGATGGGGCTTCCCATTTTGCGTTGATTTTTCCTTTATCGCCTCATTATCATAATAATATTTTTCGCTTTTGGCCAGTAGGAATATATATTCGTGGGATTTGGTCGGCCGGTCCGTCACGCTTTCGGGCATCGGATTCCTTTTATACCATATAATATCCGAACGCAGGTACCAGCCGTCGGCCCGACACGCGAACGCCAGCATCCAGGGTATGCCGATAAGGTCCTTGGGTTTGCACCCCTCTGGGACCAGATAATTACATGGTTGTTTAAGTTCGCCCCAATGCGGGACGCCGTTGCGCTTATAACTATTTGAGATGCCCGGATTAGCATGATTCTCTTTATGAGCACCGCCGGAACCGGCATAACTATCCCCGATATTGAGCCAGAATGTGCCGTCGTCGCGCAGGACCCTCTTGACTTCCCTGAATATCTCGACCAAGTGGGCGACATACAGTTCCGGAGTGGGCTCAAGTCCCAGCGAGCCGCGCCAGGCATTGCACTTGACGCAGGAAATGGATGTATACCCAAACCTGATACTTATTCCTTCTTCTTGTTCTGACCGATTAGCACCGACATTGGGCATATTATCTGGTTTTATATGCCCGCCCTTTGGTGGCATTTTATGTTCTTTCCAGATATGCCGACATTTGCTGTCCCCGCCCCAGATTAATGGCGGCACCTTGTAATCCCTTAATCCGTAATAAGGCGGGCTGGTGATGACGCAATGCACGGATTGGTCCGGCAACTCCTTCAACTTATCTCGCACATCACCAACGATGATTTTATTCAGATAATCTTTCATTTTGGGTAAAACAAGCAAACCGATTGAACCGATTTAATCGGATTCAATCTGCGCAATCTGTGTCATGTGGTTAATTATTTCTTCCATAATTTTTCCCAGTTTTTTCCGCCATCCCTTGAGATTGAGAATTCAATGCCCTTGAGATTATTATTCTCGCCATAAATTAGTTCGCGGCTCTGGCCATAGCCGTCCGTTACCCTGAGACGGTATAGAACGGCACTGGCCTGTATTTTCTCCTGATATCCGACGCAATAAACAACCGCATAGATAATCCCGGCGAGCAGTGCCAGGGCAATTATTATCTTGAATGTTTCTTTTAATGTTTTCATTCTCTGTCTGGCTCAAGCCATTCCCTATTAATACGGTCTATCCGGCCATCACTTAATTTTATTATGGCGACATCGCCATGGATATTGTCTATGCCGGCAACAATGCCTCTGACCGGCGTATATATTTTTGAGTGATTTATTATTTTATCGTATGCCCGGTTCGTCCTGACCTTCTGCCCAATTCTAATTTCTTTCATAAATTATTTTTATATTCATAACTCATAATTTATAATTCATAATTATTATGACAATCTCCATTTGCCTTTCCGTTTTGACGGGTTCTGGTAATATCTGAATATTGTCTTGTCAAAGAATCCGGCAATGCTGCCCTGATAGGTCCTGGCCGGGCTTACGGTTTCTATGGTAATCGGCTCTTTTTCATAAGCGGTCTGGCCGACAAGGAATTCCTCTATCCTCCTGACATTTTCAGGTGTTATCCGGTTAATCTCAAAGAGGTATCCCTGGGGCGAGAGGAACCTGGCCCGAATCCAGCCGTCTTCAATAAGAGCGACTGCGAGACGGCGGAGCTGCTCCAATCCGGCTCCGGCGACATCGCGTTTGGCAAGCCCGAATATATGAGGGTCCTGCTGGAGCGCTATAAGGTGCTCGGAGACAGGCGCCGTCTCGCCGGCCGGACCAATCCAGTATCCCTCGCCCATAGGATTAGATTTGATTGAGTATCTCTTCATATTTTTATCTGTGTCTATCCGCGTGTATCCGCGGTTAGTTTCGCCTTCTCAATATTGGCTATTTCAATCAGCGTCTTGCCCTTATATTCGGGTTTATGCCGGCTCTTTAAGGCAAGACAAAGGTATTTGCCCTCAACCATATTGGGTACGACCGGGAACAGGGGCTTGTCCTTTTTTGCTCTTTTTCGCTTGGCGGTTTCGGCCTGGAATAACTGTTCCTGCATAGTCCCCTTTCTTGCAACTTATAATTCATAACTCATTAGAGGCGGTTGCTTAATGCTTACCACCTCTTATCCTGTAAGAATAATTCATAATTCATAACTCATAATTCATAATTATTTTACGGTTCATATCAATTTAATCATTATGGCGAAGGCCTCTTCCTTGCTGAAGCCCTGACCCATAATGTTTCCCATCATCTTTTTAAGGTATTCGTCTGTGAACAGGTAATTGACCCTGCAATTCCACATCTTCCAATAGCATTCGGCCTGATGCCTGATTGTCTCGTCTTCCGGCATAATCTGGACCTGCATCGGGACCGTGGCCGGCTGCGGATGGACGCCCTTTTCCATAAGCCGCTCCGTGCTTTTGATAGAGCGCAGGAACAGGCAGTCGTGCAGGGACTCGCACTTGCCGCATGTCAGGTTATCTTCGTTTCTTTCTCCGAAACATTCAGGCACATTGCTCCATTCTGCCATATTTCTACTCCTTCTCCTCGCTTGCGAGGGGTTAAAATAAAGATTCATGTATTAGGTTAATTGCCTTGCTCATCGCTTTACTTGTATATTCATCGCGCCACTCAATTAATTCTGGGATTAGTTCTTTTGCCATTGCTTCTATTAGGGTGGCGTCCAATTCCTTCTTCTCATTTTCTTTTGTTGCGTATCCCCTTGTCAATGCTCCAAGAATTACTGTTTTTACCTTCTCCACCTCATCAGGTTTGGTTGGGGATTTGGGGTAATATTGACACGATGATTGTGGCTCGGGACAATTAGGTATGCCACAAGTTGCCCTATCAAAATTACACACAATTTTATCTGCCATTGTCAACTCCTTTCTTGCGGCGTTTATCCGCGTCTTTCTGTGTTATCTGCGCAATCTGCTTGCACTGAGCATAGCGAATGTGCGGTTTCGGTTTATTCCGCCCGAATATCCGCTCGTGTCCTTTGCGGTAATCGGGGCTGTCGGAGTACCCGAAGTCGTATTTTTTTTCGTGTTCTTTCTTACTCATAACAATCCCCGCTCTTCCAATTCCTGGGCGGCCAGACAATCAATCTCCCTGCGGTCGGCGCTGGTCAATCCGGCCTTTGGGACCAGAAGCGACAGGTGTTTTTCATCCTTAGGCCTGGTGGATATTGTCTTCATCGTTATCAAATCCCTGATGCCTATTATTTTAACGGGAACATTTGCTATTTTATATATTTCGGCCCGGCTCAATGCAATCTGCCTGAACCTTGTATCGGCGTAAAACAAATCTATCCTGATGTTTTTAATATATCCCATAATAACAAGGAACCCGTCCTTAATCATTTGACCGCTATCCTGCAGACGAAGACGGTCGAATCCGGCGTCCATCATCTTCTCGTATAATCCGGCATAGCCGTATCTATCCTGCACGATGTCCATCAATCCAATGCCGCACAGGAAATCTATGTCCATAGTCGGCATCGGGTTGGCGTAGAACTTGACGGCCCAGCCGCCTATCAGGGCGAGTTCTATTCTAAACCGGCCGAGTATCTTCTTCATCGTCAGATAGGTCTCGGCGATAGCAATCTGTTTTCCAGCGTTAATCATATTTCATATCAATATCCCTAAAAGGGGACGCCCCGGCATGGACACTGCTGTGGCTGACAAAGACAGAGCATTGATGTTCCATGGAGGGATGAAGGGCGTCCCCGATTAGAAATATGATTTCCTGTCTTTGTCATAAAGATAGTATTTTATCTTTATCGTCCGTTTTGTCAAGCATTTCCGGAATAATTACGGAAAATAATCGCAACCACAGATTTCGCAGATTACACGGATTTATTATCACCAGTTGAATTATAACCGCATTTAATTCTTAAAAATCCGCTTATATTTTCTAATTCCTGGCAATAATCACAGGGCTCTATTATCTTCTCGATAAAAAAACTGGGAAATTTAGAGACCCTTAATCCACAACACTTTTCCAGCAAAACAAAATCTCTTATTTTAGGACACCACAACGAATACTGAGAGACCAGATTAACTGGATTGCTCTTATTCCATAAGCATTTGATGCCATCAAGCGTCCAATACTCGTAATGTTCACACTTCTTACCATAATCGTAATAACCATTTGGAACCCCATCGCATTTTGAACAAGTAACAAATACATTATCCTTGGGACATTTGACCGAAAACTGCATTATTAATATCATTTGTTATCCTTTCAACCAGCTAATATATATCTCATTAAGGAATTTTTCGTAACCGCAGATTGCGCCGATTATATGGATTTTATTTTTGATTGCAGATATATCTCCTTAATTTTTCAGGTATTTTGTCTTTTCTTTGTTTCCCCGAACTGGTCAATTCAAGAAACTCCCCGAAACTATGAGTATGGAACAGATTATGCTGGTTGACCCATCTGGCCAATAGAATATATTCCTTTTCTTTATAGACGGTTTCGTATCTCATGCAAAATCCGTTATGCCCGATTTTTTTCAGTATATTGAATTTGGACAGGTCTTCCGCAAAGGTGCTATTGTATCCGCACAAGACGTAAATCGTGCATCGCTTTAGATTTTTATACAGCCATCTGAATTTATCTGACAAATCTATTTTGCCATCCCAGGCAAAGTGGTATTCCTTATGCCGGATGGTTTTTAATTCGTTCATGGTGTCATCATCAGCCAATCGGATATCCAGCCCCTGGTTGAAATCCACCACTAATTTTTCTTTGCGTATCTCGGCACAAATCTTTTTGAAGTGGCTTGGTAAAGCCAAAATATTATTTGACATTTCTGTTACATCTTTACTCTTGCCATCCCAGATGTCATATATGCTTGGAGAGTTTGGGTCAATACGAATGTTCCCCTCTTTTCTCGGCACAAAACAAAATGAACACTTATTGGAACATCCGAGAGTAGTTTTACCCCAATTTATGTGTGGTTTGATTGCCTCTATTTCCGGCGGTAATTTTTTATGTAGGTCGTAACCAGTTCCGCCTATCTCGGCGTAACCCTCGTATTGTTCGCAGAGATGGCGGTTTTTGGTGAATATGCAGGAGACATAGATTTTGTCGGCCCATTGTCGGAATATGGGCAGGTCAAAACGCACCTCATCGCCACGATCACGGTGGTATTTCTCTATCTTGGCCAGGGCCAGATTGGGAATTTTGGAATCAATATTGACAATCAAAATTTTCATTCAATATCTTGTTCAAAATTAATTACAGACAATCTGGCTATCTCTTTTCTATGCCTATCTTCCTCATCCAGATATTCTTTCTCATGCTTATGGCAAAGCGCCAGACAGCCGAATCTTGGCTTGGCCGAAGGCGTTCTCGTTATCCAATTAGCACCGTAATCTCCGCACAAATTACACTTGATATTCCAACCCGGAATAATCTTTCTCTTTGCTTCTTTTTTTGTTATCATTCTACTTCCTCTCTTTTCTGCAAAATCTGTGGCTGACTTACTGCTTTCTTTTATTTATTCTGGTATCAATCCTGAACCAATAGGCGCCACCCCGCTGACTTTTTTCCCAATATAACGGCCAGAACATTAAATTCCTGCGCAGGGCGCCGATGATTTCCTCGTTCCCTGACCAGCCGCCCGTGGCCATTTTTACCCGCTTGACCATTTTTCCGGTGATTTCTATCCGCCCGTATTCCTCAAACAACGGCTTAATAAATTCCAGCAGGCCCAGGGCGTCGTTTATGGCGTCCCATTCCTGTATCCGTTTGAGTTCGGCGCTGTCAGGATAATTCGGCATAATATCTACTCCTTAATCTGCGAAGTCGCAGCGTAGTCCCGATTATTTCGGGGCGTAATCTGCGTAATCTGCGGTTTCAATTTCTTTTTAGGCGGTTCGCCCAGCCACCACCAGAACATATCCTCCCCGTTTTTCCAGCGGTCGACCGAATGGCTGCCGTTGGCCTTGCGGTTCTCATACAATTTATTGAAATATTTTATGAATGCCCTGGCGAATCCGGGATATCGCCTGGCCTCGTTGAGCCGGCGCTTGTAATAGGCGTTGGGGCAGAACACGCATCCGATTCTCTTGAACCCCTCATCGTATAATTTGCAATACGGAATTTTATATTGCCTGATGAAATCCCATATCTCGGAGTCGGTCCAGTCAATAATAGGATTGAGTATGCGCTTGGTATTGTCCTTATAGCAGGTCTCAACCATCTTGCGTTTTGAGCGTTTATGCGATTCGGCCGAGCGCACGCCCAAAAGGACGAACCGTCCGGAGCCGCCCTTTTCTTTGTATTCTGCGCAGCACCAGCGCGAAAGCCGGGTCGGGAACCCGCGCTTGACCAGCTCCACCAGCAACGGCCTTTTGGGACGGTCAAATATTACATCGGGATGCGACTGCCTGATGAATTGCACCAGTTCCGGCGGGTCAATAGTGGTAACATTATAATGGGCGTCAAATTTAACCCCGGCCATAACGGCCAGCGCCTTCAGGACTACGGAATCCTTGCCGCCTGAAAATGCCAGATAATAGCCGTCGGCTGGCTCAAATTCCTTCAGGCGCATTATCGACTTTTTTATTTTATCCTGCAACATTATTTTTCTGACTATTCTATATAGCCCCTATATCTCTTGTAATCTTCAGTCATAAGATTAAACTGTTTGCATACTATCAAAACGAACACCCACTTGGGACAATTTTTACCGCTATGCCATAATCTTTGCTCTCGACCATTACCCCCAATCCCTGCATCATCCCATATACTATACTGATTTGATATAATACGGCATTTCTCGTCCGTGTGTCTTTCATCCATAAACAACTGGCATTTGTCACAAAAACTCATGACAATTATCACTCCTTAAAGTATTTTATCAGTTTTTCGCCGATGGCCTGGACGACTGGGACGGAGACGGCATTGCCGAGGCATTCGTAGCGTCTGGTGTCCGAGATGGGCTTGCCGTCGGCTCCGAAGGCCGTAAAATCGTCCGGGAATCCCTGCAGGCGCTCGCACTCGACCGGGGTCAGGCGCCGGATCCGGCCGGAATACCTTAATAAGTCCATATTGCTATGGTTGCCGCCACTGTGGACGCCACAATTTAAGGTGGAGGCGTGGCTCTTGTTTTTAATCCGTCCTATCCTATCTATTATTTTCGGGGTATTGTAATGGCCGGACGACAAACCGAATGAATTCCCGTCCGGTGTAACCGCCTTGCCATCCTGCGATTTATTCAGCATAATCACCTTTTGTCCGTTGCGATTGGCCGCGGCTCCGGTATTCCTTGTCAGGGCGCAGGCGTGTCCGCCCCTGACCCTGCCGTTATAATCGCCATAAATCATATATAATCCTGATTTTGCACCGCGCCCGCCACCCTGCGATTTCAAGGTGCAGGCGTTGCCGCAGGGCGAATATATCCGTCCGGCCGAGCCGTTATTCCCAATCTGGCCGACCTGAATCAATGTCTCGCCCTGAACATAGACGCCCCTTTTGATGTTTTGGGTAATTGCCGTAACATTCTGGCCTTGGGCCCCCTTGCCTTTTCCCTCATCCTGATATATCTGATTGCCTTCGCCGATAGGAAATATTTCGGGTCTACTTTGTCCAATAGGATATCCGACAAGGTATATCCGCTCTCTATCCTGGGGCAGAAACCACCCTGTATCAAGAACCTGCCATTGACAGTCATACCCAGAGTCGGTAATTTCCCGTAAAATGGCGAGCCAGTCGCGTCTGTTGCCGGAAGAAAATAGTCCCTTGACGTTTTCAAAGATAAAATAATCGGGTCGCGCATCCCGGACGACTCGCATCGCCTCAAAGAATAGACCGCTTCGTGAAGCTCCGATACCGCCCCGCTTTCCAGCAAGCGAGAAATCCTGGCAAGGAGAGCCGAAAGTGATAATGTTGACCCTGCCCTCAATCCGGTAAGTTCCGTTTGCCGATACGATTTCGGTGCGGATTGCCCTGACCTTTCCGGCGTCTCGCATATTTTCAGGAGATGCGGGCCGGAGCTGTGCGTGCCCGGGCATATCGGCGGCGCGTTTCCGTCTGTCCCGTAATAGCAGTCCTGCTGGTGCCGGCCGTATTTGTGTTTCCGTCTTGATCCTGATTTTTTTGACATCGCCCAACTCCTTTGATTCCGGAAAGTTTCCGGCATAGATGGAATTGGCGTATTTATCCGTCTCTGAATGTCCGGTCCAGTTAAACCTGAACCCGGCCAGTTTCAGACCGAGATAAAATCCGCCGATGCCCGAAAACAGATCCAGATAGTTAATAACCACAGATTTCGCTATCGCGGTCTCTGCGGAGTTCGCAGATTTTAATTTATTCATTGATAACTATTCATTTCTTGCCTTTCGGCATATCTCCCGGAGTTGACTAATAGATTTCTCGCTTGTTTCCACCAAATCTTTTATGAGCATGAGATTCAAAAGTACGGGAGAATCCCTATCTGCTATATCCCCAATAATCTCAATGGTCATATCGTTAATGGCCTTCTCAATATTTTCCTGATACATATTAACGCCCACATTGCCGATAGTCAGCGACTGTGCCATCTTTTTCCTTGTCATACAATTCCTCCTTTATCTTTTATTCCAAGATATTTGACGATTAAGGATTCAGGGAATGTCCCGTTTATTGTATATAGCAATAATTCGTGGGTCACATCATGGTTTAACGCCAAAAACTCCGCGACTTTTTTCTTGAACGGTTCGTCCCATTCCTTTTTGCCCTGGGCCTCTTCAATAAGTTTGAGGAATTCGTCATACCATATATATGCCTTTCGGACATTGGGTTCGCCTTTTATTCTCATAATTTATCCTTATTCATAATTCATAACTCATTAGAGGCGGTTGCTTAACGCTTACCGCCTCTTATCCTGTAAGGATAATTCATAATTATATCTGTTCGTCCATCGTTATCAGTATCTGGAGCGCCTGCCGGCAGAGCCAGTCAAAGGTCGCCCGGTCCATCTCCGACATGAGGCAGGACCGCTCAATGAACGCGGCCGAGTGGGTCAGGAACAGTTTCCGGGCCGCCCGGTCGTTGCGCTCCTTTAATTCCTTCATTTTTTCTGACGGATTCATCTTAATTTAGTTTTTTCGTAATACAGTCCGGGCAGAGGACTATGTCTGCCGAGATTGACCAGCCCGCCCCTCTCATATTGCTGATAAGTTTGTCCTCAAGTTCATAGTGTTGCCTGGGTTCTTCAACGGACTCGCTGAATATCTTGCCGCATTTATCGCAGCAAGCCGCATAGCATCTTTTTATATCAATGCCCATAAATCAGTCCTTTCTCATTTTATTTTTCAGGACATAGCGGTAGATATTGAATACGGCCTTGGCGTCGTCAAGTGCGCGGTGGTGCGCGCCGGCGAATTCCAGTTCCGCATGCCTGGTCGCCTTCAGTAAGTCCGTAGTTACGCCCATCAGTTTTGAATATTCGTTTTTAAGGTTAAGGTGGTCGAACTGCCATTTTATTTTATGGCGTCCGCAATCCTTGCGCAACTGCCTGGAGTCATACGCTCCCCAGGAGACAAGTTTGCCCTGGCCGCAGAACCACATAAATTTCCGGCCGGCCACGCCGAAGTCGTCTGCGCCGTCCACATCGGCCTGGGTTATTCCGGTCAGTTCGGTGCAGAAACCGGTCAGGACCGGATTAATGACCGGCCTGACGAACGAGCGGAATGTCTGGCCGTCCTCTTTTATGGCTCCGATTTCTATTATTTCCGATTCGGCGCTCTGCCTGGCCCGGTTATTCTTCCAGCAGGTCGCCTCCAAATCAAAAAATATCAGCATATTCTATAAAATAGACCTAATCCAAATTCTGATATACCGGATTAATTGCGTGAAACTAATAATTCCGACCTCTCTATCTAATACATGAACTTTGCCGTCATATTCATACAATTCTATTTTTAACCGTCTAAAAGCAATTTTCATATCCCCTCCTTTATCCGTATATCTTTAATTTATAATTCATAACTTATAATTCATAACTCATAATTATTTCGTCTCCCATTCGTCCTTATCCTTACCCGTCCTGAGTATCTGTTTTCCGCAGTTGGGGCATTCAAGGATAGTCGCCTTGAGATACTCAAACTTGCTCCATTCGCTGCCGCACTTCGGGCAGGTCCACTTGTAGACGAAGCCGGGCGCGTTATTGCTCTTTTTTTCCCTGACGACTATTTCCGGCATAAAAATAAATCTCCTTTCACCACTCCCTCACAGGATCCCGTCAGAGGGAAAAAACACAAAGTTTAAAAAGAAATCAATTATTAATTATTCCCTTGCGGTTTCATCCTGAAAGATTCGTATTTACCGAGATACTGGATTCCATATTCAGTTGCGTTTTTTCTTCCTATCTTGCATGCGTGCAACTCCGCCTCTTTCAGTGTCCTGAACAATCTGCTTTTCCCGAAATATTTTTCCAGTTCTTGTTTTCTCTCTTCCGAACCCTTTGGATAAAACCATATATTTTCCACGGCACCACAGATTGCGACCCTATATCCGCCCGGGAATTTCACGATATAGATTCCGTTATCAGCGCTCATAATCCACCTTCCTTTCTATTTTTATCCGTTACAGCCGCGGCAGCGGTCTTGATATTTTTCAATAAATTCCTGCGCCTCGGATAAATCGTCAAATTCTTTTTCATAGACGCTGCCATCGGTAAGTTTTATCCTGACCTTTATTTCCACCATAGCAATACTTGCGTGACTCATAATTTGCTCACCTTTCTATCGCCTGGACAAAGGGTTCGCCGTCGGGCGTGAAGGACAGGACGCTCTCGCCCGAGCGGAGTTCCTCAAGTTTCCTGATAAAATGTCCGGCCTGGTCCTTGTCCAGCGCCTTGCTCGTGTCCCTGCCGTAATATTTCTTCATCCATTTGACCCTGACCGGCCGCTCCATCCCGATCTTCTTGGCCAGGATATGGAGCAACCGGAGTTGTTTAGGACTCAAAATCATAACTATCCAACAGAACGGAAATTATTAATATTTATCCGCGGATTAAGATTCTTCTGATGAATCTTATCCTTGGATTTTTACGGGCTCCGTATCTGCCGTTTAATTCTCCGAGCGTAATCTCAATCGCCCGGCCGCTCTTGAGATTATTGATAATCACGACATCGTTGTCCCACATCTTATAATATTTTGCGAATATCAAAGCGGCTGAAATAATATCGTCATTCCGGCCCCAACCCTCAAAGGTCATATATTGGCCGTGTCCGCGGACACGGACCCAGCCGTTTTTCAGGACATTAATCAGTATCGCCTCGCGGGGAAAACCCCTGCGGACCATATCCGCAAACGCATCAACAGATATCTCGAACATCCCTGGTTTATCGCCGACAGCCATCAAATGGTCGACAACCTTTGTTATCTTAAACTTAGGTGAAATCCAAAATCCCTGCATAGATTATGCCCCTTTCCCTTCTTTGCTCCACGCTTGGAGTTTATACTGAGCGAAGCGAATGTACTCTACGCTTTTTACTTTATCCCCAGGAAATTCATCAGTCCGACCAGTTTGTCCTTATGCGCCTTGATGGCCGGGACAAGTTCCTTGAGTGTCCGGACGACCACGAGTATTTTCTCAAGCGATTGCTCGGTGGTGTCGAGGTTCCGGTTCAGGAGTCCGCTGAGTGCCGTTTCGGCGTCGTTCAGCTGCTCCTCAAGTTTGCCTGACTTGGCCATCTCAAACAGTTCTTTCAGGGTCATATTCAACTCCAATCTTTAACCGCAGATAAACGCGGATAAACACCGATTACTGCGGATTTATAACCAGTTTTTGATTCGTTCCCATAGGGACACTCTTTTCCTGAGCGTCTCTTTTTCCTTAATCGCCTGCTTTTCCTTTTCCAATTTATCAGATTCCTCTTTCCTTAGGGCCTCTTCGGCGAGATGTATCCTGCCTTCAACCAAATTGTTGGTCTGGGCATAGTACAGGACATTGAATGGATTGATATAAAAACGGCGTAATGTCTTTATCTTTTCATCCAATTCGGCCCTGGTATAAAATCCTTTAACAATAAAACGATGAAAATTATACCAATCCAATTCCCCTTTGGCTATATATGCGCTGTTGCCATTAACCGCCTTAAAGACCTCCTGTTTTTCTATCGCCACGGCGACATCGTTGGCATCCCCTAAAATCACTACATTTTCTTTTCGGCTGTTAAGAACTATGGTTGTCTGAACCGGGTCGTCGCCTTCAAATTTCACGGGTATATCTATCATATTCAACTCCAATCTTTAACCGCTCCCTCAACGGGATCCCGTCAGAGGGAAAAGACGCAAAGAAGTTAATCTGTGCCATCTGCGAAATCTGTGGCTATATCTTCCCTTCCTTTTTCAGCCAGAGCCACATTTGTTTCGCCATTTTCAGGAAATAATAAACAATCCATTTGATAAATCTCACCATAGAATTCCCTGCCTGCGGTTTCCCAAATGGCCTGTCCAGGGTTATTGTATTTCCGATTACCTTCACTATTTTTCTTTTTTCTCCATTTACAATCATCTCATCCCCGATTGTTATCATTTTGTCTCTCCCTCCAAGGCCGCGAGCAGTGCCAGAACCTTTTGGCAGCCTTCGTCAAACTGCCGGTGCGTCAGCGGCGGCTCGGCTCTCCATAGCAATTTCGCCAGCGGTTCAAGCACCTGATTGTAGATATCCATAATGAGCAGACAATTCATCAATCTTTTTCCTTATATCCAAGTTTTCGTTACAACTCATAACTCATTAGAGGCGGTTGCTTAACGCTTACCGCTTCTTATCCTGTAAGGATAATTTATAATTATTTCTATTCCCACATCTTCTCCTCGCATTGTTTACAGATACCCGGGACCGGACCGTAGCAATCCGGGCAGAGCAGCCGCTCGCACTCGGGGCATCTTTTGGTCCCGGATGGATATTGCGTCAGGCACCGCTCGCACATACCCTCTTCAGCCGGCTCTGTATTATTCATTTATTTTTATTGGAGTAATATCCCATCTCCTCGGGTCTCTATTGTATATTGGTCTTTTGCTAACATAATTATTTATCTGTGTCCTTTTGGGTTAGTATCGTCCCTCTCAATTTGTTATACCGAGCGATTTCTTCTTCTCGTTCAAGATTAACCTTATTCTGGTCATACCCGTAAAGATGAGCATCCTTATAGTTTACATCTTTTCCTTCTTGGCATTGAGAACAGCAAACACAAACTTTATCAAAGATAACAACGGGGTATCTTGCTACTTTTTCAAAAGTATGCTCCCCGTCATTCAGGCAATCTGCCTTACTTGCCTCATAATAATAACTTATTGAAGTTGTGAATGTGAAGATTTTTCCACAATCACTACATTCTTGCTGGTGCGTTTCATCTTCAGAATAACCTGCACCATCATCGTGACAAATTTCTTGACCCTTTCCACAATACGGGCATTCAACGTCGTCTTTCATCATCTCCCCCTTCTCCCCTTATTTCAGGGGTTTTAGTTTTCTGGTTCTTACTGCTATCGCAGTATTTAGTAAAACCAATAAATCAACATTGTTTGTTGTTCGTGGGGTGTTGAGCAATAAACTATTTAATAGTTTAATTTCATCTTCTGCCGCCCTCTTGTCAGCCCACGCAATTAGTTCGGGGGAGGTGTTGGGGTTGAGTTCCGTTTCAACAAATCCATCTTTACACCTGTCTCTATTTACTGGGAAACATTTGTCTTCACATAGTCCTGGAAGATAATGAACACATTTAGCATATCCCTTCACCACCTCATCAGGTTTGATTGGTTGAAAATTATCTGCATCTCTATCATTATATTTACATTGCATACAAACTGGTGGCATAGAAGTGCAGTTTCCAAACTTGCAATTCTCACACGATTTATCTGCCATTGGTTGCTCCTTTCTTGATTTCTTCTTTAAGAATCGCTTGTAATGGCGGTAATATCTCCTCTGCGAAAATCGCACACGCCTTGTCAACCTTTTTACTCCCACCAAGACTATATGATAATCCTGATGCCATCTTTATGGCGAAATAAGACATATTTAACTCTGACAAGAACACCTTGAAGTTGTCGCCGAATGCCCTCCACGCATAAGAAAAATTACCATAATCTGTAACTGCACCAAAAAAACCATCGTCAGTTAAAACAATTTGTGCCAGCCAATGACCTCTGTCTGTTCTTAGCGTATAACTATATGATTTTATATCCATTCTTCTATCCTTTCCTCTTGCGGGTGGGGGGATTGAAGGAACAATATATACCTTCAAGATTATTAAACCCCCTGTAATACATGCATTTATTTCCACAATTCCATACTTGTTGACCTTCTTGGGTCAATATTCCAATCTTTTTTATTCCTTCAAAAGGTTTAGGACAAACTATAATGGGGTAAATATGAATTATATTAACTTTCCCCACCCTACTCTTTTTCTTGGTCATTTTGAGACTCCTTATATATTCTAAAAATAGGATTATATCCCTGCTTCAGAGATTCCCTTAAAAAGGTTTCGTTTTCTGCATCCAGTTTAATTTCCGCTTCAAATACAGTCCCGCTGTGAAAATCTCCACTTGACAACCTCACGCCTTCCTTGGTAGGATAGATAGTAAACCCGCTATTGTGCGGCTTCCAATCCTCAAATGACATATTAATTTTCATCTACTCCCCCTTCCCCTCGCCCATCGGCGAGAGTTTGTTTTCTAATCAAACTTACACAGGCAATGTTGGTAGTTCTCAAACCCGTCTATAATCTCTTGAGAGTTCCAATGCCTGTCTTTTATCCAGTCGGTTAATAACTTATTACCCCGAAAGAAAATCTTTTTGTTTCTATCGTTTGCTTGTTTCTCTAATCTCACAAGTGTTTCCCATTCGTGTCCGTTCCGTTTGTATAACGCCCGAAGTTCGGCAATCCTCATAAAAGGACAGATAAAACACCCCGATTTAATAGGCACATCCCACCCGACTTCTCTAATAATATTTATGCAGTCATCTCTTGTCATTTGTTTTTCAATAAGCGGATATTCCGTTTTTTCCCCCGTGTCTCTAACCCTATGGCTCTCATCGTTGGCTATACCCAATATCTTTATATGTTCTATTCCCTTAAACAAATCTTGGAATGGTTTTATTTTAGTATTAATTGTGCACCACCGGGTCATTCTGGCAGGGATAACCTTATACTTATCACAATATTCTATCAGCCCCCCCCTTTTACTCTTTATGGTTTCTATTGTCGGAAATTGCTTCTGCATAAAACGCATATAACAGTAGGTTTCTTCCCTCTCTGCCCCTGTATCACAGAAAATAATCCTGTCTGGCATAGGGTATTCGCCTAATTTTATTAGAGCGAGTATTGCCGTGCTATTTACCCCACCTCCATAAGATAATGCTTTTATCACCTTACTCCCCCCTTCCCCTCGCCCATCGGCAAACCGATTTCGTTTAAGTTAAACTTTATCCCATCCGCTTGGTCACCGAATAAACATCCCCCAATCATCTCCCCAAGTTGGCGGAGGGCTTTGCGTAATTTATAGCATTTTTTATCATTTTCCTTGTAATGACACTCTGCTGGCATATCCATTTTATCGCTTTCGCAAAACTCACACAACACATCCCCCACGCTCATCTTCTTATCTGTCATTTAACTCCCCTTTCTTTACTCATAATTTATAATTCATAATTTTTCAACCGTTCCAATCCGGTTTCCATTACTCACCTTGGTCCGTATCCTCCATATCGCCGAAGCTGGACATATCCAGCCCGATTTCACCGGCCTTATGCAGGTCTATTTCCACGGTCCGGTGGACGGTATCCCGGAACCGCTTTACGATATTATTATTAATGACGTATCCGCCGAGCATTTCCTTGGTCTGGTTGAAATATTCGTTGCGGTCAAGCACCTCGCCGTCAAACTGGTGTTCCCACGCCCATTTCTTGAATATAGGCACGCAGGAATTAAGGTGGATATATATCTTGTCATATTCGCGCTTAAAATGGACGCCTTCAAGTATTTTACGTTCCTGATACATTATTCCGATTGATTCCACGAGTTCGTCGAACGAATTCTTGGGCCGATCTTTGACGGTAAGGATGCTTTTGACTATCCCGGCCAGCGAGTTATTGATATCGGGCTGCCTGATATTCAGTTCGTATCCGCAACTCACGATAAACCGCTGCAGGGCCCGGATGCCGAATATTATCACGGCCAGGTTGTCGGAGACCCGGAGCGAGGTATCGGGCAGTTTGCACGAGTCCAGTTCGGCCCTGGCCTCGTTCCAGCGCGCACCGAAATTATTGACGTCATCAAGATACCACATCACGAAATGCGGCATAAACGATTCCAGGGCGAGGTGCCTCATCGTAAAAAATGCGTCCATGCAGTCCTGGTGTTTTTTTATGTACGACCCGTCAAACGTCAGCTGGATCGTCCGGTGCTTAATGGCGACCTCCTTGAGCATGCTCATTTCGCCGATGAGCATCAGGGGCGCCAGGAGCGGGTATTTCTGGATAGAGCGGTCCGGGTTGCCCCGCTGGTCTATCTCGCCGAAATACGAGCTCCTGATGGTCTGTTTCCAGAAGTTGGTTTTTTCTTTTCCGATATCGCGCTTGAGTTCATCCACGATTATCGGGACGACCGTGGTTGACGCCAGGGCGCTCATTATCGGGAACCGGGTGCTGTGGGCGCTGAGCAGTTTGCCGCCGCTCGTCACCCCGAACAGTTTCCAGAGCAGGATGGCCAGCGACGTCTTGCCCGATTCCGGGATCCCGAAATAGGTCAGGATCGGATAATAGGAAATGGCTTTTTTTATGACGTCCTTGTAATAACAGGATATCATCCAGCCCAGGGCCGGTATCATCAACTCAATATTATTGACCCTGAGGACATTGGACGCGAACAAAGGTATCATCTCGTCAAAATCGTCGTTTCTGACGGTTATCATATCGTCCAACAGCAGCCCCTGTGAGACGTATTCTATTGACGGGTTATCCACGATGCCCTCTTTCCCGATGCAGTAGTTCGGGCAGACGAAAAAATCCTTGTGGAACCCGATGGTCTTCACGCCTTCCTTGCGCGGAAAATTATCCTCCATTATCCGCTCCACGATATGGGTAACGTCCTTGTCGCTGCCCTTGAAAATAAAGGTGGGGTTGTTGAGCACCTTCATCAGATTGGACTTGCTGGTGAATGTCGCCGGCGGGAGCAGGATATTCTCTTTCTTATGGCCGTCGTAATTGATGATATCGGCCCTGAGCCATCCTTCCGGGATGTTATTGGGGTTGTCGCGGACCTCTATAAACGATTTGCCCTTAATGACGAAACTGCTGATGCGCTCGAATATATCCTTTGACTCGCCTACATATTTGATGTAGACGCCGTCCTTCTCGTCGACCGGATTGAACTTGTTTTTAAGCGATTCCTTTTTCTGGTGCAGGACGGTCAGGAACTCGGCCGCTTCCCTTATCGGGTACGGGACCATCAGGGCCAGCAGGTCGTCCGCTCCCTTGCCCTGCCTGATTACGAAATCCGAGACGTCAAAATTCCTGGGATAGGTTTTCCAGTCAACCCTGGACACATCCTGGTTTTCGCCGAATACCAGCCTTAACTGGGCGGTGGCGTTCCAGCCGGCCTCGTCATTATCAAGAACGATGTATATTTTCTTGTCCTTGAACAACTTGAAATTGGACTGGATGAGGTCGGGCATGGTGCCGACCCCGCCGACGGACGTTATGGCGTTAAGCCCGAGCGTCTCGCATGTCCAGAGGTCGCCCTCGCCCTCGCATACCCAGACCGTATCGGCTGACCGGTCAAACGAGGTTAGGTCGTAGAGCACCTTGGCCGGGCAGCCCTTGGAGCCCCATTTGTCTTTCGTGCCGCTTTTGTGGTAGCGGATATTAACTATGTTATTGTTAATGTCGTAAATCGGGATGGAGAACGCGGAATTGTAATGGACATACCCTATCTTCTTGGCCCTGACATAATCCAGCGTGACCCTCCGTTTTTCCCGGAACTCATTGAGCAGGTACTCGTTATTAATGAGGGCGAGGTGATAACTATCGGCCCGGTCGTTCAGGGACACGACCGCTTTCTTCGGATGCGGTTTTTTGGACGCCACGGATATGTTCAGCCGTTCGGACAGCTCCCGCACCGCCCCGGAGAAGTCCAGGTCCTTGAGTTTCATATACAGGGCTATGCTGTCGCCGGTAGCCGAGCAGCCGAAGCACTTATATAGCCCCTTGGATACCGATACCGAAAAACTCGGCTTGTCTTCCTTATGGAACGGGCACAGGCACATTACATCGTCACCCTGGCCGTCATAGGCGATAGTTAGGCCGGCCCATTGGGCGATTTGGACGATGTTAGCCCGCTCCTTAATGGCCGTTACAGCGTTTGTAGGCATAAAGTTACTCATTCTGACCGGCAAAACCAGGTTCAGCCGGATAATCGGCGCCTGTAACAAAGTAACATTGTAACACACCCCCGTAACACACTAACCCAATATCGCTATTGAAGTTAGTCCAAAAAGTTACAATGTTACATTATTTTCAGGGGGTGCGAATAGACATTTATATATCTTTTTGTTTCTCTTGTTTACTCCCCTAAAAACTTTTTGACACCCTCTAAATACTGTTACATTGTAACATTATATATTTTTTTTATATAAATATATACATATATATACTTATATAAATCATAAGTTGTTACATACAGTGTAACGAGGGTAACTTATTCATATAACCCGTGTTATATAATGGGTTAAGGTGTTACTTTTTCTCCTTTTTCGTTCACGGATTTTATCTTTTCGGCGATTGCGTCCTTAATCGCCTCATAGGTATCGTTGTCAATCGGATAGAATATGTCCAGGCCCTTGCCGCTGGGCAGTGTTTTGTCCGGGAACTCCAGCCGGTACCCGCCGTCGGACTTGGCATAGACCTTAATGGAATTAAGGTGCAGGGTATCAAAGAGCAAGGATGCGAACCCGACCAAGCCCTTGTCCGTGGGCTTGACGGGATAAAAATTCACCTCTGATATCTTGTTTTTCATCTTTTGTTGTTATACATGGAGATTAATGATTCCATATTATCACTTTCTGGTAATCCATATCGCGGCCATCAGGACGAAGAAGCAGATGAGCAGGTCGCTTCTATGGACCGGGGTAATATCCTGTATTACAAACGCGAGAAACGCCAGCAATATGAATATCACGGACACGAGCCATTCCATATTTAGCATACTATTTTTTCCCTAAATAACTATTTTAATAATTCCGGATGGTCATGATAATTGCCATAGAGCAAATCAACCAGTTCTATGTCTTCCTGCAATGTCTGATTAAACTGGTCTTCAGCCTTGACGCCCATCCGGTTTACAAAATTCCATTTAATCACCCAATATTTTTTCTGCTCGTCATAGATTATAACGCCCCGATATTCGTTATAAGGCGGATTGCCGTTCACTACCCTGACGATATCGTATTCATAAACCTCGTTATTGTTTTTGTCGCATCCGACAAGAAGGTCAATGGTCAGTATCTCATTCGGTAATCGGCCAAACATGCCAAACGCCATATCCTCAAAGGAAACAATTCTTTCAGAAAGTCCGTTCGTCTCCTTGAACCTGATTCTGAATTTGATTTTTTCTATATCCATATCATCCTTTCCTCAAAAATTCCTCTATGATTGATAGCGGATCTTCCCCATCTTGGATAGCTTCAAGTATTTCTCTTTGACCGCATTTCCATGCCGGTAAATATGATGGTGGTGCGGCAAGATGTAAAACATCTGTACATTTGTGATAAATAAATTGCTCGCCCCAGAATTTCTTGGCCCGGTCGACATCAAACAGCAAATCGCTGTAAAGATTCAGGTATTCCATGAACGGCTTATCCAGGCAGGATATTTTCAGCAGGACATCGCCTGTTATGGCGACCTTGCTGATAATGTAGTCATGCAATCCGCCTGATTTTTCTATATATGCCCTGACAATATCTTCACGATTCATTTTTCATTATCCTGTTTCTAAAGGGATTGGGTACGGATCCATATACAAAATTATATTGTATCTTGCACGATTTGTATTGGGTACACCTGATTACGATATCGTTATTATCCATAGCGAATTCAGGATTTTTCAGGCAGGCGTTTATTTCCCCGCCTTCCCCTGTTTTTGCCTGCCAGTGATTCTTGCAGGTCTCGCAAAGACATTCAAGTTTGGGGTTCCTTTTGGTCTTGACATTCTTTTTAATTGGCATAAATAATCACTTTCCTTCATTGTCGGGGCGGGGAGAATCTCTCCCCGCCCGCAGTTTTATCGCACGGCTATATGGTATTTCCCTTCTCCGCCCAATGTGGCCTCGTTGAAAACCATTGATACCGATTTAGTCTCGTTCGTGGTGAAACTCTCGCGTCTTGACTTTGTCCATGACCGGGCGCCCTCGCTGTATGTTATCTCCACGACCACATCGCCGCTGCCGCCGTCGTTCCTGATTTGGGCGACTATTGTCCGGCAGTAGTCGGTCAATGTGGAGCCGCCGGTATTATCGCTGGCGCTGACGATGACCGGGTTTGGCGGCAGGACATTGGCCAGCCCGCCCTTGGCCGCAAATAAACCGCCGACAATCATGATGACCACTATGCCGATAAGCACAGCGGCGACTATTGCCAATCCCCATATTGCCTTTTTCATAATACACTCCTTTCTTACTCGCAGTTAGAACACAGTGAGTTACTGCGAGTTAGATGGCGCCGTTGGCGCCATGTAAGAGGCAGTAAGGACCAAAGGCCTAACTGCCTCTTACACCCGCCTCTGGCGGGCATTCATACATCCGCCCGCGGACCATTTTACACCGGCATAATTGGTGCCGGCGTTCGATTATTAATCAGCCACCGGCCTCATCCCCTCGTGCGTGTCTTCCTGCTGCTTGCGCAGGGCAAATATCTTATTAGCCGGGATTATCGTCGCCATTAATTCCCTGCCATTGACTTTTTCAATCAAAAAAGAGCCGTCCGGTTTTTTATCACCATGGCCCTCGTGGTATAATTTACAGCCCTCGCCCGACTTAAAATACCCAAAGACAAAGGCGTCAACCTGCTTCGGATAAAACTCGCCATTCTGATAGGTGTGGTGATTTCCGCCGCTTCCGGTCATCAGAATCTCACTGCCCGATTTTTCCAGCCCTTCCGGAAGACGGTCAATCTCCTCCAGACACATATCCCCATGCCGGATTAACTTTTTTGCGTCCATATCTATTCTCCTTTCTGTTATTATTTACACTTCCTTCGTAAACTCAACGCCATCAGGCAGCCCGAAACTTCTTGTCTTGGCAAGTTTCGCGTCAGTATCGTTTACCCGCTCAATCAGATATATCTCCCCTTTAGTCGGGCATACGCATTTCAAAAATCTGAATGGCTTGTCGAATCCATCTTTGGTAAAACTGATTATTGACATCGGATTCCCTTGCCCATCTATCTGCTTGTCCGTTTCCTGAATGCCCGGCAGGGCGTCAATTTTTTTCTTGTCCATCAATCGGTAGACAATCCGCTGGTGCTCTTTATTAGCCAAAGCAAATACCTCATTAGCAGTCAATGTCCCCTTTAGAATGGCATTGGCGAGAGAAATGTTGTCGGCAAACGAAATCCTATCGGGAAAAGGATAGAGTCCGCCGGTTACCTTCAGCCCTTGAGGCAGTTCCTTGAGCTGGTTGCTGTAGCAATAGAGGTTGCCGCTTACCTTCAGCCCTTGAGGCAGTTCCTTGAGCTGATTGTTGTAGCAATCGAGTCCGCCGCTTACCTTCAGCCCTTGAGGCAGTTCCTTGAGCTGGTTGCTGTAGCAATAGAGGTTGCCGCTTACCTTCAGCCCTTGAGGCAGTTCCTTGAGCTGGTTGTTGGAGCAATTGAGCCAGCCGCTTACCTTCAGCCCTTGAGGCAGTTCCTTGAGCTGATTGTTGGAGCAATCGAGGTTGCCGCTAAATACTATATTCCCCCTGATATATTTACCGCCGAATTTATTTATAAAATCAATCTGTTTTTGTGATGGTTCTTGTTTCATATCAATTCCTTTCTTATTTCAACGCCTCAAATAGTTTTTTTATGGTTGGTCCAGTAGAGGTTACGGCTTGCCCATTGATGAATTGCCGGTAAGTAATCTTCGGGCAGTTACCGCATCCGTTATTCCTGGCAATGCAATCAGGTTTTATTTTATTGACCAGTTCGTCATCAATGAAGCGTTTATATTCCGGACACCAATTTCCGAATTCGGCCGATATGCCGACATTTTTTTGTTTGGGTATTCTTTTCTTTGGACTGGGATTGAAGTATAGAGTATTGCCTATCCTGTCATTCTCTTTGCTGCATTTTGGACAGAGACGATTTGCCTTCCCCGAAGATGAGAAATCGTTATTACACTTGAGGCATTTCTTCTGGATTATTTTCATATATGGTTCCTTTCAATACTTTTTCAGATTGGCTGTTGTTTCCTGTCCTTGTCATGCCGTTATTATACATTCCGTAAAACAATTTGTCAACATTTTACAGAAAAATTATTAAAATATTTTCCGCCCTGAAATCTGTGTCATTCTGGCGTTTCGGGGCTGTCCGAAAAATATCTTGCGAAAATACTAAAATATTTTTTGGTTTCGTCCTACCAGAGCCGGAAAATTTCGTCCGGCAGGAGAAACATAAACCGTAACCCGATAACCACCAGGACTGCAAACATTATTATCAAAACGCCCTCGTATTTTTCCTCAAATCGGTTTAGCATAACCAATTCCTTTCTCTATCGTCCCTCTTACGCCCTTTGCTCTGTGCTGTCTATCGGCAAAATGGCACGGCCGCTTTAGTTGTTTTTCCGTTTTTGTGTCTTGGTGTCTTTGTGGCTGTCCTCCAAAAAGTCCTCAAAAACTTGACAGGCATTTCACCGATATGGTATATTGCGGGCTAATGGACGAACGGCGTGATAACCACCGTGAATTCTCCGCAAAAAATCCCGCAGGATATTCTGCGGATTAACGCGCCGGAACATTGCGGAGTAATATGAAAAAATAAAGGAAAGGACGGCTATGTCAGACAAGAAGAAACCCCAGCCCCCGGAACCATCACCGAAGCGATTGCCGGAACATAAACCGGCCCTGGAAACAGAACCCGAACCAAACCCCGAAAGCCCCGAAGCCGATTCCTCCGATATCATGTCGGTAATAACATCCGACATGTGGAAAAAGGGTTTTTATATCAGGGTGCAAAAACACCAGACCGCGGCCAGGGGATTGCTTCTGACCTGGCAAACCGAGCGCATCACCAGCCCGGAACTGGAAACGCAGGAATTGCCCGATGTCCTTTTTGATAAATACGGCAACGGCGTTTACCGCCCGCATCTTTATACCCTGGATGGAAAGGAACTGTTTAAAAATAAGAAATTTCAAACCGCCGTCGGTGATGTCAGCGACCAGCGCCCGAACCGGGCTATCCCGCCAACCAATGTCAATCAACCGTCTAACTTCGGGCGCGGAGCGGCAATGCCGGCTAAAAGCAGCCAGGAAAAGGTGGCTGACCGTTCGGATGTCCAGGACGTCAAGGCCAAGGTGGAAATGGCCAGGGCCGAACTCGATTTGGCAGAGATAGAAGAAAAGAAAAAGGCATTAAAGGGCGGCGACCAGAATTCGTCAACTGAAAGAATGGTTACTAATTTAGCGCAGTCGTTTGAAAAAGCCATTCTGCAACTCACTGCCGCTTTTGCCAAGCCCGCGGACAACGGCAATGCCAAACTCGAAGCCCAGCTCGCAAAACTGGAACAGGAAATCAGGGACGGCAAATCCAGGTCCGAACAGGACGGGACCACCAAACTCATCATTGCCTCTATGGAAAGCACCAATAAATTGATGATGGAAAGCATGAAGACCATGACCGAGCAGCAGCGGACATCCGAAACCAAATACAACGAGATGATGCTGAAACTTATCACAACCAAACAGCCGGGCGGCGAGCAGATGAATTTTATGCAGATGATTCAGGTCGCGATGAAGATGCTTGACTACCGCCGCGAGAATATGGATGAGATCATACCCGCGGATATCCGTCCTGAAAAAGAGGAGGGGATAATCCAGCAGATTGCCAACGGATTCATCGGACTCCTGAACAAACTCAACGAGGCCGACCCCAACCTGATTGCCAGGATGTTCTCCGGCGCAGGTGCGCCCCAGCCCAACCCGGCCCAGCCCAACAAGACCGAGTATACCGAGGAGCAGTTGAACGAAATCTCCCGCAAGTATGCCGAGGAAGTCCTTGAAAAATATAAAAAGGAACGGGCATTAAAGGGCAAGAAGGTGATTGATGCCGAGGTCGTCACCGATGTCGCGGCCGACAAGAAGGAACGGGTCAATAAGGTGCTTAAAAAAGTGCTATCCGAAATAAAACTCAAGCCCAATATGGTGGAATGGGTCATGCTCGCCTACGGCACCCTGCCCCGCGATGTCCTTGAAAAGATTGCGGCCGCAAAAACAGAAATGGACGTCTTTGCCGTCATCTCGGAACTCGCCGACCCGGATATCGTCTCGCAGTTGAAGTCGGAAATACTGCCGGGCGGGCTGCCCGATTCCGCAAATGTCCAGTGGCTGTCCGGCGGAATAAAGATACTGCGCGATATGATTGCCTACGGGGTCGACGAAAACGGCAATATCCTCTATCCGAAGGAGAAATGATATGGACGACAAGGACATAAGCCAGATGTTCGCTAATACGTTGAAGCAGCTGGAGGAGCTGAACAAGAATATTCAGGTGCTCGTCAACGCGCTGTCCAGAAACTCGGATTTGACCCATCAGAACAACGAAATCGGTGAAAATCTGAAAAAAATTAATATCAATCTCGGCGCGGTCATGGCCCAGGGACTCTCCGCCAATGCCAATGTTCAACTGGTAGAGAAGGCGGCTAATTTTTTCCTTAACAAACTGATAAAATAAATTTTCAGGAAATATTTAAAAAATACTTGACAAATCTTAAAAAGAGTATATACTTATGCCAGAAAACGAAAAGGAATCGCCTTCGTTCCAAAAAAACGAGGACGGCTTGAGAAATATTTATTGCCGGGAATGCGGACACTTTCTCGGCGAGGAGAAAATAAAAGAGGGCGTTCTAAAGGTTAAATGCAGATGGTGCAAAACCTGGAACACCTACACCTATGAATCAAAGAGTTCTGCAATGAACAGTTAATGGGCAGTAGAATAAGCCCGTCTTTCTATCCACCGGTTCCTGTTTAGAAAGGCGGGTTATTTTTTTACTCACGGTTTGAGCGCAGCGAATTACCGTGAGTTATCCCGCAAGGGATTTCATTATAACCAAAGCCCCGATTCAGCCCGGATTTGTATCCGGACTGGGTCGGGGCTTTTTTTTTATCTCGCAGTTTGACGGCGCCAACGGAGCCGGAATTACTGCGGGTTATCCCGCATAGCGGGATTCCATTATATGATGAAAGAAGTAACGCTCCAGGACGGGTTCAGGGGCACCGCCGAGACCATACGCCGGATGTGGCTTCTCGTCAACAAGGCCACCAAGGACGAGCACCTGATTGGCATCGCCACGGACATAGCATTGAAGGGCTCGCGGAGCAAGGACTACTTCAGGCGCGCCGAGGCGCTCTTCAACTGGGTCAGGAAATCAATCGCCTATATGCCCGACCCAGCCGGCGTGGAAATGATCCAGGACCCGTTCTATACCATCGCCCGGGGCGCGGGCGACTGCGACGACCATACCGTCCTCCTGGCCGCGCTTGCCCAGGCCGTCGGCTTCTCCGTCCGCTTCAAGACCATCGGCACCAGGAACCGGGACGAATTCAACCACGTCTTCCCCGAAATATTCGTGTCGGGCAAATGGCTCTCGGCCGATACCACCGAATCCAAAAGCTATCTGGGTTGGGATTCCGGCGATGCCCTCATCTCCAGAATCTGGGACAACCCGATTTTTAATAAAAATCTAACAGAAGGAGGAGTTATGCTCGGACAACTCTATACAATGACCGATGGCGAGGCGTTAATCCTGAAAAATATCAACGACCTGATGAAACGGATTGAGTCATGGGGCATGTTTACCTCTGCCGATACTATGCGCAAGGACCGGGATGAACTCAAGGTCGTCTCGTCTGCGGCAAATACCAGGTTGGCTGACCCCAAAAAGACATACGTTACCGGAATCCTCGACGCCCTTTGGAACGGATACAAGACCTGGGCCGACGAAGGCCGAAGCAAGGTCCAATCCGTCTATCTGCGCAATCTTGAAAAAGCGGCCAATGCACTGCCCGTGCCCCCGGTCCAGGTTACAACCATTATCAAGGAAATCATTGAAATCCCGGCAACCGGACAGACGCTGCCGGCCGTAAGCCCCGGTGGCGTCGTTACGCCTCCGGCCGCCGCCGCACCTGAAAAAATTAAAACAGGCACGATTGTCGCCATAGCCGGCGGAGTCGTCCTGCTCGGCGCGGGAATATGGTACTTTGCGACAAGAAAAAGATAATTTTAAATTTATGCCGTTAAATGAATCTTGTTCTCAAAAAGCAGTGTCTGAAAATATCAGACGCGAAATAAAAAGTGGCCGGACGCCGGAGCAGGCCAAGGCCATAGCGATGTCGACATTGGCCAAGGCATGCAAACTGACGCCGGAACTCCAGAGGAAATCCAGAGAACAAGGATGGCCGGTAAGGAAAATTATCGCAGCCGGCAAGCGGCGGAAGAATCCCTATCCCCTGCTGATTGCCACTTTGGCCAATCCAAATAAGTTTAATGGCAAGGTAGATAAGGGATTGCAGATGCACTACGAAACACATGGAAATGATGCCGGAGCGAACGCCGAGCAGAAAAGCATCAGGGGTATTCCTGACGGCGAGGTCGCGGTCTATCAGGGCGACCTTTTGTATCTTGAATACCAGAATCGGGTTGTGCCTAATTCTTCCAAGGGCAGGGATGTCTGGGGGCACAGAAAGGGCGATAAGGCCTATGCCAAAAAAACCAATCGGGTCAAGATTTATCGCTCGGTATCAAACCCGAAACTGAATTATCTTATAGGCGATAATAAACTGATTCTAAAAGGATTCTACGAAGGATAAAGAGAGGAAAATTTATGGGACAGGTAGTATTGATAAATCCGCAACCAAAACCAACGCACAAATCCAATCCAGATTTTGTGCATAACAGTAAAACGAAAGGAGAAGGAACTATGGCAAAGAAAACAGGATATCATTTAAGGTCAACCCAACAGATACCCAAGGGCAAAAGGGTGGCGGGTCTGATGTACCGGGGCAACCCCTATCCCGGCTACATGGGCTATCGCCCGTTATCAGGCAATCCGGTGGCCGCGCTGACCCGCAGCATCGTGCATCCGTTTAATATGGAGGGTCTGAAGACGCTCGGCGGCGTCACAGCCGGCTTCGCAGGCACAGCCCTGCTCCCGACCCGGAAACTGATTGAGAAGATACCGGTTATCGGCACCCTGCCCATCCTCCCGGTATTGATTGCCAACGGCATCAATATCACACTGCTGGCTTCAGTAGCCCAGCTGCTGCTCAAGAACAGGGAAGTCACGGGCAATGTCATGGCCGGCGGATTGGCCGCAACCGGGCTCCAGATAGTCGGCTCGCTGGCTAAATCGCTGCCCAACGTAACCGCACTGCAAAAGGTTTCATCGTCCATAACCATGGCCGGACTCGGACAGAACGCCGCGGAAAGAACCAAGAAACTGATTGAAGAGCGGATCCGCAAGGAAATGGAAGGACTCCCGGCCGAATCGTCCTATTCAACGGTCAGGGGCCTGCCGGCTGAGCCGTCCTATTCGGTCGCCGGCGTCGGCGGAGACGACCTCACGGAAGATACATTAGACTAACCGGGACAGGCCGGCTTGCAACTCAATCCGGCCTAACCCGTAATATCCCCCAATAATATTTTAGGGGGAAGGAGGAAAATATGCCAAATCCATTAGGACAACGAGAATCAGCGGCTATCCCGAAATTGGACGCCAGTTTAATCTGGAAAAAAGAGCCGCGCTACGACACCTTCCTGTTTACAGGTGGCGCAGCCGGTCCGGCCATCGTCCCGTTCTTCCAGGTGCAGAGGGGCCAGCCCGGCTCCGGATTCGCCGCGGCCAAGACCGAGTCCGAGACCAATATGAGCCAGCCGGGCCAGCTCGGCGAGCCCAACCAGTTTTTGCTCTACGGCTTTACCGTTGCGATTATGAGAACGGTGGGCGCGGCAGCAGCCGTTTCGAGACTGGCATCAGACTGGGCGCTGCTCTATCACCCGGCCGTGTTCCGTTTCGTCACGGACAACAACAACATCCAGTTGGAGGTCCCGCTAACCAAGATCCCGACCGGGGTCGGACCGACCGGGTTCGCAGTCAGCGCCGGCGCAGGCACGCCCCAGCACATGTCTTTTATGACTAATGGTGTCCCTGAACCGACCCATTACTATAAATTCACGGTGCCGGGAAGCAAACTGCCCCTGCTTTTAACGGGCAGCCAGTCGTTCAGGTGCGAGATATTCTATCCCCTGGGCGCGGTGACCACCCTGGCCGGAGATAACACCAGGGTATGTTGCTACATGCACGGGGTTTACGGTTCGTCTAAATAATATCGGGCCAATCCGGCCTGCAACTCGGGCCGGACAAACCCGTATGAATCTCCCAATAATATTTTAGGGAGAAGGAGGAAAATATGCCAAATCCATTAGGACAACGAGAATCAGCGGCCATCCCGGAATTAGACGCCAGTTTGATCTGGAAAAAAGAGCCGCGCTACGACAGTTTCCAGCTCGCGGCCGGCGGCGTCGGCGTCAACATAATGACGTTCTTCCAGGTCCCCCGTAACGTGGCTGGCTCCGGCTTCGCCGTGGCCAAGACCGAGGCCGAAACCAATATGCAGACCGCAGGGCAGATCGGCAAGCCCAACCAGTTCCTGCTATACGGCTTCACGGTTGAGGTCCTGCCCGCCCAGGCTGCGGCTCTGGCAATATCCGAAGTATCGTCCAATTGGGCGTTGATATATCACCCATCCGTGTTCAGATTCGTGTTGGGCGCAAACAATATCCAGTTGGAGGTCCCGCTTGAGAAAATTCCGACCGGGGTCGGGCCGACCGGATTCGCGACCAGCGTAGGCGCAGCCGCCGTTACCACGCCCCAGGTTATGTCGGCAATGACTAATGGCGTCCCGCACTCCAGGTATTACTACAACTTCACCGTGCCGGGAAGCAAGTTGCCGCTCTTGATACAGGGCGACCAGACGTTCAGGTGCGAAATCGCCTATCCCCTGGGCAACCTGATACTCACGGTCCATGCAACCAGGGTCCGTTGCTATATGCACGGGGTTTACGGGCAAGGAAAATAATATCGGGGATAATCCGGCCTGCAACTCGGGCCGGACGAGACCCGTATGAATCTCCCAATAATATTTTAGGGAGAAGGAGGAAAATATGCCAAATCCATTAGGACAACGAGAATCAGCGGCCATCCCGGAACTCAACGCCAGTTTAATCTGGAAAAAAGAGCCGCGTTACGATAGTTTCCTGTTCACCGGCGGCGTGGCCGGCCCGGCCATCGTCCCGTTCTTCCAGGTGCAGAAGGGCCAGGCCGGTTCGGGATTCGCCGTGGCCAAGTCAGATGCCGAAACCAACCTGGGCACCCCGGGCAAAATCGGCAAGCCCAACCAGTTCCTGTTATACGGCTTTACCGTCTCGGTCCTGCAAGGCGTGCCTGTGGCAGATGCCGCTTCGTCTCTGGCGTCCGACTGGGCCCAGATATATAACGCAGCCGTGTTCCGTTTCGTTCTGGGCGGCAACACCCAGCTGGAAATCCCGCTCGCAAAGATACCGACCGGGATGGGCCCGACCGGGTTTGCAGCTCAGGCCGGCGGCGTGGCCAGTACGCCTCTGCACATGTCGTCAATGACCAACGGCATTCCCCAACCGGAATATTACTATAGTTTTACGGTTCCGGGAAGCAAGTTGCCGCTCTTGATACAGGGCGACCAGCCGTTCAGGTGCGAAATCGGTTATCCGTTAGCCGTGGTAACTACCGTGGCCGGTCGGAATACCCGCCTCCGCTGCTATATGCACGGGGTCTACGGCGCTGAAAAATAAGTCGGTTTAGAACGGTGCGGCGATGCATTGCATCGCCGCATCTTTCTCCTACTTAATGCCGACAAGAAAGGAGAAAGAAGATGTCAAAAGGAACTATTTTAGGCAAGACATTCATAAGCATGCCGGACGGCTCAATCAGGTATCATCCCCTGCTGGACAGTTTCCAGAATTATTGGGTGCATCCCGACCCGCCCAACCAGCTCATTAATATCGCGGCCAACGCCACCGTGGGCCCGTTTCCCATGACCGCCCGCGAGGACGGGCATATCATCCTGTCCAAGATGATGTGCGAGCGCACGGACGAGATGACCATCCGGCTCTACGACAAGGCCAGGTCGTCCTGGCTGTCCAATAACGAGGTCCATATAGACACGCTGGTGGGCAACGGCGGTCTGCCCTCGCGCCTCTTTGAGGACATGTTCGTCCCGGCCACCGGCTCTATGCTCGTCCAGTTCAGGGATCTGAGCGGCGCGCCCAACGCCGTCCGCTTCGCATTCGGCGGCGCCAAAATCTATCACAAGCAGGCCCCGGCCAAGGAACTGAAGGATTTTCTGGGCCAGAAAAGGCTGCTGACCTTCCCCTATTTCCTGACCCCGGACAACGGATTCTTTACCATCGCCGCCAACGGCGTCTCCACCCAGTTCGCCACCGGCTCGTCCGACTTTGATATTGAAATCCATAAAATCAACGCCGTCTTTGACGAGGACTTCACCTATGAAATCAGGATGCGGGGCGACTCGCTCTCAAACGGCGGCGAAATACACTGCAATATCGGCACGGGCACCGGCCAGCTGCCCTACGTCCTGCCCCAGCCGATAATCCTGAAATGGAACGAAACAATGGAATTAAGATTCACCAATCTCTCGCCTATCAATCCCAACGTGGTCTGGTTCACCATGATAGGCCGGGCGATTGTCCTTAATAAATAACGGCATGAAAGGAGAATATTATGTTTGGGGATTTACCGGACAAAACGCACCGGATGACGTCTCCCGGAGTGCCGAAACAGCCGTCGCCTTATTTTCCGCCTGAAAAAATAGCGGATATACCGGAAAGTTTGAGGTGGCTCAGGGACTTTAAGGACGAGATATCCGAGGAACTTTATCTTAAAATAAAAACGGACATCCTGTTCAGGATCAGACAGCCGTTTTATCAGTTCCCGCCGTTCTACCACACCATAATAGATATGTTTGAGCATGTCCAGGTCAATGTCGGAGCCACCGCAACCGTCCTGACCCTGGCCGTTCCGCAGAA
The DNA here is from genome assembly GCA_043808305.1 of Planctomycetota bacterium. GTDB lineage: Bacteria > Planctomycetota > MHYJ01 > JACQXL01 > JACQXL01 > JBBAAP01. The sequence continues at coordinate 45,404 of JAZDFB010000024.1, forward strand.
GGAGATGGCCAGAATCAGGTTCTACGGCCAGGACATCACCGCGGTTATCCCGCCGCTGCCCGGCACGGAGTGGCTTGAGGTGGAATGGCAGTTCCGGGTCAACGGCGCGCCTTTGCGCGACTATAACCGGTTCCTGGGCCAGCGCGGCGCTGTTGTCTGGCCCGCCGAGACCACCGTCATCCTTGACGGCGCTGATGTCTTTGACATCATCGTTACCAATAATTCGTTAGTCAACAACTACTTTGCCTGGGCTTCTATCCGGGGCTGGCAATGGTCCCAGGATATGCTCCATATAAGCAAGGAGGATTCAATATAACAGTTATAAATTATGAGTTATCCTTACAGGATAAGAGACGGTAAGCATTAAGCAACCGCCTCTAATAAGTTATGAATTAAATTCATAATTCATAATTGAGAATTCAGAATTGAATAAGGAGGAAATTATGCCACCAGAAAGAACTTATGTAAGCATCGGGAATCTGGACAGAAGGATGTACCGGACCAGCCAGAGGCGGTTCGGGATGATGATACCCGGCACAGCCGTCATCGGAATCTCGCTGGGCGGGTTATTGGACGGCACGACCGCCCTGGGGGTGGTCACCAACGCCAATGACGCCGACGGCCGGGCCAAGAATTTCCTCAGCGCTGGCGGCGGAGCCAACCAGTGCGGGCTGGACGGAGCCATCTATGCCATTACCCAGACCCGATGGAACGCCAGATTATGGATGCGCTTCAAACTGAACCAGATCGTGACCCAGCGTTTCTGGGCCGGGCTGTTCAGCGCCAGTCCCCTCGGCGCTGATTCGCTTGTTGCCGGTGCGATCCAGTCCGTAGGACTGCGCGCCTCAACCACAGCGGCGATTGCCAATTTCGTCGCCTACTCAAGCAGCGCCGTGGCCGAGAATATATCCAACTTCCCGGTTGCCGTGCCGGCCGATGCCGCTGTCCACGACCTGATTATCACGATTAAGAACGCCGGGGCCGGCGTGACCATCCAACTTGACAATCAGGCGGTGAGCTTCCTGGCCAACCTGCCCGCAATCGCCCAGGACATGGGTTTCTGCCTGGCTATCCAGGAGCAGGCGATAGTGGCCAAGAATATGCGCATCTATTACGCCGAGATTGAAACGGACAGGTAAATAAATAGTTATGAGTTATCCTTACAGGATAAGAGGCGGTAAGCATTAAGCAACCGCCTCTAATAAATTATGAATTAAACTCATAATTCATAATTTATAATTAAGGAGTATATTATGTCGACGCAGACAGTCGTTACCATAGATACCGAGGCATTCCGGCGCGTGCTTGAACCCAGCGTAGAGACCGGGCAGGCCACGGCCGGAGGCGCTCTTACCCTGACCGATGCCAGCAAGAACTGGCCGGTTGACGCCTGGCAGGATTTGATTATTGAAATCACCGAAGGCACGGGCAAAGGACAAATCCGCAAGGTCGTCAGCAATACAGCGACCGTCATCACCGTTGATGCCGCCTGGGTTACAATCCCCGACGCAACCAGCCACTACCGTATCGGACTTTACGGCGTGGTTACGGGCTCGTTCACGATGGCCATAGAGGACGGCAAGGCAGATGTGGCCGGCGTGGGTATATTAACATTGACCGATAACCAGAAGAACTGGAATATCAATATGTGGGCCGGATACAATGTCCGGATTGTCTCGGGCACCGGCGCGGGCAGCGTCCGTAAAATCGTCTCCAATACCGCAACGGTTCTTACGGTTAATGCCATTTGGACGGTCGGGGTTGATTCAAGGTATATTATCTATCCGGCGCCGTTGTTTGACGCCACCGGAATCCAATCAATGAATGTCGCCAATGTGGCCGGCACAGCCCAGACCGGAGACGACTGGACCCGCCTGTTCCAGGGCATCGCCATGGAATACGGGGCCGCGACCAACAACGCCCTGGCCAATCTGCAGGACACGACCAAAAACTGGAATGTAGACATCTTTGAGGGCAAGTTGATAAGGATGCTTACGGGTCCGGCAGCCGGGGATGTCAGGCGGATTCAGAGCAACGATGTCAATAATATCTATCCCCTTACGAATTTCTCAGCCGCGTGCGGCGTCGGCAGCAGATATGTTATATACGACGATGTTGGTTTCCTGCCCGACATAATACCCATCAATCCGACTTTAAGCCGGCTCGTGCCGTTAGCCAAGCAGACCGAAGAGGGCATCGCCACGGTTCTGGCGGTCGGCAATACCCTGACCGACGCACTCAAGTTCTGGGATGTCAATATGTGGACCGGGCACTATGTCCGTGTTGTCTCGGGGACCGGCGCCGGGCAGGTCAGGATTATCGCAAGTAATACCCTTAATGTTCTGACTCTGACCAATGCCTGGGCGGCCCAGCCGACTACGGACTCAAAATATATCATATTCCAGATATCGGCGCTTGACCCGACCGGCATCCAAAAAACGAATTCCGTGATAGATTCCGGGACAGCATCAGCCGGCGGGGCAGCCGACTTAACAGATGTGGCTAAAGCCTGGGGAACAAATACTTTAGTGGGTTGCTACCTCAAGATAGTTTCAGGAACAGGAGCAGGTAACATTAGGCTGATTATATCAAACACGGGTGTTGTTATAATAGTTAATCAGGCATGGGGCGTTGCGCCGGACGCAACAAGCAAATATATAATATTGAGTCCGCCCAACAATATCATGCCTAATGAATTATTCTTTACTCCGGCCAGGGTTATGGAAGAGGGGTATGTGGAGGCCGGGAGCGGAGTTAATACGCTTGTCAGTAGCGCTATATATCAGAGGGATTGGGGCGTTAATAGATGGGCAGGATATATGGTTAGAATGATTAACACTGCCGGCAGTTACAGTGAAGTCAGGCGGATTATTTCCAATACTATTAATACCTTGACTGTAGATAGCAATTGGGGCGGCGGGGCCCCGCCAGCCGGAGCCCAATACGTTATCTTTTTCGCGCCTCTATTGCTGGCTAACGGCTCTCAATCGCAGAATATCGCCAGCGTCAACGGCACGGCCCAGACCGCTGAGGATTGGACTGTTTTATTGCGTAATATCGATGAAGGCACGGCCTCAGGCGGCGCGGCTGCCACCATTACCGATGCAGCCAAGAACTGGGATGTCAATATGTGGGCCGGATGCCTGATAAGGGTGGTCTCGGGCACGGGCATCAACCAGGTCAGGCGCATTATATCAAATACCGCCACGGTAATAACCGTAGCCGCTTGGAACATCGCGCCCGTTGCCGGAGACAGGTATGTCATAAAGATGTACGAGGCGGCTCTTAAAGCCGACGGCGCAGTCGGACTGCCCGATGTCGTCAAGGTCGTCGGCGGATACGACGGAGCCAATGTCAGGGCGGTTCTTACCGATGCGTCAGGCAACCTGCAGGTAGTCGGCAGTATCGCCCATGACGCGGCTGATTCGGGCAAGCCCGTTAAAATCGGGGGCCGGGCGCGGACCACCCAGATTGCCCAGGTCGCGGAAAATGACCGCGTGGACGCCTTGTTTGATAGTTTCGCCCGGCTGCTGGTCACGCCCGGGACATCCCTGTTAGTCGCCACCCTGGACAAGACCGCAATCGGAGACGCCGACCTTATCGCCGCGCCCGGCGCCGGCATAAAAATAAGGGTCAGGGGATTCGCCATCTCGTCCGAAGGCACCGAGGTTACCACGGCCAAAATCAAGGCGACTATCGCCGCCGCGGCCAATACCATTATCTTCCACCAGTCGACCGACGACCAGGTCGGCAGCGTGGTAATGCTGCCGGGATATATTGACTGCGACGCCGCCACGGCACTTGAGGCGGAACTGACTGCCGCCTCAACCAACGGCGTGCTATTTACTGTTTATTATGAACTTATTACGGTGTAAGACCACGAAGTGAACTTATAACCGTATAGGTTATAAGACTGCGAAGCGAACTTATTACGGTGTAAGACCGCGTAGCGAACTGATAACCGTATAGGTTATAAGACCGCGCAGCAATAGCGAAGCGAATTGATAATGGTGTAAGACCGCGGAGCGAACTGATTACCGATATGGAAAAAAGAGTTCTTGGCAATACTAACGCTGGTCCGGACGCGGATGGGGCGAATTATCTGTATCTTACAGATGCGGTATGCACTGATTCTGGGATAGTAACGAAATTAAAAGTAAAAACAGGCGCAGCGGGTAATGTCAGGGTCGGGCTTTATGATAATAATGCCGGCGCTCCGAATAATCTGCTGGCGCAAGCAGTTACCGTAGCGGCAGGCGACTGGGTAACGGTTCCGATTACGCCTGTTCCGGTTACAGCCGGAACCACTTATTGGTTGGCTTTTTGTTCCGATACAGCTGGAGCCACTAGAAGTGGTCCGCAACTGGGTCGAATTACCAAATACAAGGCGTATGCTTATGGAGTATTGCCTAATCCTGCGGGGGGGGGGTATACGAACAGCGCAGATACACAGAGATGTTTGGATGCCTATATTGATATTGTAGTCGGGGGGTTGTCTATGTCCGGTTGCGGCAGATGATGAGAACGGAAGACTATGAATATGGCAGATTTTTGTTCCGTAACCGCGTTTTTTGCGGTCTCAATTATTGCAATGACGCTGATTTGCGTCAGGATAGTTAAGGAATGCCGGAATAATAACCGAATAGATTAAGGAGCGCAGTATGAGCAGCGATGAGAGAACCGGTAACGGCAGATTTGTCAGCATCAGGAATATCGTGGCCGGCGTCACGGCCGGAACTGTCGTGGCCGGGGTCATTCTCTGGTTTCAGGGCGAGTTGAAATGCAAGGCCGACATCTCCGCGGTCCAGGAAATCAAAACCGCCCAGGCCGAATATAATAAAAACCTGGGCGAAATCAGGGAGCGGCTCGTCCGCATTGAAACCATTGTAAAAGACAAATGATAATTTACCGTACGGGATTCCAAAGATTAAACACCAAGGCACAAAGACACAAAGAATTCTTGGTGTCTTGGCGTCTTTGTGGTAAATATTTATGACGGAAATATTGATTGTGGCCGGGGCAATCGGCATAATAACGGCGGTTATTATATTCCTGAACTGGCGGGAATTAAGGGCGTCCAAGGAGATGAACGAGATTAACAAGACCCCGCCGAAGGAGGGAATGAAATTATGAATTATCCTTACAGGACAAGTAAATTATTAGTTATGGGTTTAATCTGTATTCTTTGCGTCTTTGCGGTGATTACTTGCAGTAACAATAAATTGAATCTCGGCATGGTCAATACCGGCACGGGCGAAAAAACCGGACAGGCCAATACCGGCGTAATCACCAAACCGTCTGGGGACTATATTGAGGCAGGCAGTAATAGCAATCCCGTTAATAAACCTGCACTGGAGGAAAAACCTATGTTCGGAGAATGGGAATTTGTTAAGGTCATCGCTATCCTCGTCGCGATGATGGTAATCCTGACCGAGGTAATCGGCAATATTCCGGTCCTGTCGTTCCTGTCAAAGAAACTTCTATCTATTGCTATAATGGTCGGTTGTATCGCCCTGTATAAGATATTCTCAGCCCATAGTTGGGTATATCTGTTCACGATGGGCGGGACCGGCTGGTATCTTGGTAACCGGTTATGGCAGGATTTTGTCAACGGCAGTTTCTGGACCGGCTGGCTCAAGAAAAAGTAAGTAAATATAAGGGATATTGATGTCATTCCCGCGGAAGCGGGAATCCAGATTTATGAAAGATGTTATCAAACTGCTTAATAACGCGGTCAAGGACGAAAACGAAGCCCGGCAGTTTTATACTGACCTGACCCACGAGCTCTTTGACAAGGTGGATTCCTTGCGGTCGTATGGATTGCATGACGCCGCCGACCGGGTAGAGGAATTCGCCCGGATTGCCAACGAAACCCGGAAACAGGAAACCGAACACGGCATAGCGATGTTCAATATCAAAACAGCGCTGGAAGGAATGATGAGGTGATTTATGGCCAAGAAACCGAAATACAGTTTATGGTGGGAAGAAATGGTGTCGGAAGTAAATGCCTACCGCAATTCGGACAATCTATCCGGTATTAAAGGCGTTTATGCCGCAGTAGATGGATATGCTATGCCTATGGCCCAAATGAAATTGGATGCGGTCGATAAAAAGGCTTTTATAAAAGCACTGGATAAGATTATGTCGTTCAGGGGCGAGGTATTAGGCCGTATCTTGAGCGTAACATTGGATGGCGTAGAATACAGGGATACGCATTGGTATGCCGATTGGGAAAATCTGGAAGAAATATTCTTTGGACATAAGCACAATCCCGGCGCCAGTTTAGGCCGACGGGCGACATTCCGCACCCCGCAGGCATTTCAGAATTACCTGCGCAAGGGCGGGCATACCGACGACGTGGTCGTAGTCGGCGGGATACCGTTTACTATGGACGAATACGACTCCGCCGGCCGTTATATCACTTATGGCAACCTGAAACACAAGAAAATGATGACCGTTGAAACGCCGTCCGGGCGATACAAGCCCGGATACTCATTCGGCGATTTCAGCGACGCCATCGTGACTATGGACGATTTGCTTTCCTGGCGAACCGACATAAATTATTTGGAATAGAAAGGATGAATATGTGGATCGTAATGAAAAATAGAGAAGAAATCCGCCGGACATGGCTTAAAGAACATCCGTATTATGCCAAAGGACAATATGTCCCACCAAGAGATATGCAGGATTTCTATGGTATGTTATTGGCTATTGCCGGCCGTAAAATAAAGGTTGAAACAGATTATTTATTTGCAGATCAGTTTAATACCGTGCCGATTAGGGGTATTTCCGACTCTGGCTTGAGAGTCCACGAAAACTATGTCGCCCAAGTCATAGATGATGAGCGACATGGCAAAATGCGTTGCGGTTGGTGCGGTAAGACCTCTGCCAAGAGCGCCTACTGCCCGTATTGTAAAAAATATGAATATCTGCAAGACCTTTATTCCAATCCGGTATATACTATGACCACCCAAAAGGAAGTCAGGGATTCTTTCTGGACAGGGATGTCGCCATTATATCGGGAAGAATATCATCCGTCAAAAAGACAGAATGAATACAGCGCCGACATCAGGATGGCATGGGTTGGTTATATTGATGATTTGGCCAGGAGCGGAGAAATCAGTGAATCACTGGCCCGAAGAGTAACTTTATAGAAAGGAATGGATTATGAATGAACATACAGAAATGGCGGAGAATTTTTTGAGAAGACACAATGTAAAATTCTCTGCAAGATTTATCGCCTACGATTATCATTTCGTGGATGATAAAGAACCAAGGGATATCTTCAATGTTTCGTTTTCAAGGGCTGGCAAGAAGTTTTCTTTGCGTTTCGGGCAGAGCATCAACAAGAGCGGTCGCGGCGGCTTCAATCCGCCCACCGCTTATGATGTCCTTAGTGCCATTCAGAAATATCCGGTCGGGACTTTTGAGGATTTTTGCGCTGATTCCGGATATGATACCGACAGCATAAAGGCGTTAAATACCTATAAATTGGTGGTTAAGGAATGGGATAAAGTATCATCGTTCTTTAATGGAGACGAATTGGAAGAATTGCAGGAAATTAATTAATCGGCTTAATCCGTGTAATCTGTGGTTCCAAGGAGTTTTTATGAGAATATTATTACTGTCTTTATTTTTGGTTCTGCTGGCCCCGTTATTGGCCGGAACGCCGGTTAAATCGTCCAGCCGGCCGGTCATCCGGCCAATCAATCAACCGGATATCAATGCCATAATCAAGGCGATGTGCCTGGTCGAAACGGACAACCGGGCCCATTTAAGAGGCAGGTCCGGCGAGCGCGGTATTATGCAGATGATGCGCAGCGAATGGGAGTTCGCCACCCATACCCTGATGGGCGTAAGCAAGAAGAACCAGTTGCTTGACGGCGTTGACTATTCCTGGACCTCGGCATATAACAGGGATAAGGCAATCAGGGTCGGCACAATCTATATGCGGCACCTGATAACCAAATACGGCGACTGGCAGACCGCAGTCAAGGTCTATCACTCCGGACACAGGGGCGTGTTCAAACTGAAACGGGGCGATAAGTATCTGAATATGGTTTTACGGACTATGGAAACAGGCGATACCGTATGGAGAAAGGCGAAAAAAAGAAATTATGAATTATGAATTATTAGTTATGAATTAAAACTTATAATTTATAAATCATAACTCATAACTTACGCAGATAGGAGATGAATTATGCCATTAGGAACAATGCAGAATTATGCCAAGGCGGTAACGGATGGGGCAATAAGATTGATGTATACGAAATATGGCGTTGGGGGAACAACATGGGAAAAAGCCACAAGAGAAGTTATTGATAATAATATTGCCATCTTGACTTATGTCAGCCGTTTATCCGGGAAGGAATGGAATAAATTCCAGAATATAATTGAAAAGGAAATAAATGAATTTCAGGAGGAACGGCAAAAAATGGCGTCCAATCCCGGCAGGTCCGGCGCAGGCGATGCACCAATCAGGAAAGAAATAAGGACAAAGGAAGATGCCAGGCAGGCGGCGATTGACTGGCAGCGCTGGGCTTCCGAGCAATCGTTGAGCTACGGCGAATTGGCTGAACATGCCGCATTTTTTGAAGCGCTTGCCAAGCGGTTTGGCTTGACGAAAGAGTTCAGGGAAAACGGAATTATATAAGATTAGGAGTTGAATATGGCAAAGGTTTATACGGCCGAGGTTATCGCGTATCTGGAGCAGGTGCATCAAAGGGCTGAAAAATTGGGCAGGTTTTTGCATCCCGATGTCGCCCGCGATTTGGTAATGAACAGATTCCATATATCCAAAAAGGACGCGACTCGTTTGACCAGCGAATTCCTGAGCCAGTATCCCATGGGTATATATCCTAATCCGGGCGTGAAGTTGAAGAGAAGATATTATCCCAAAGAATATTGGATTGGTCTAAAACCGGGGGTGCCAAGACGGATTAGTTATACATTATCAACCGGTATAGTTGTTGACCACCCTAAATTTTTGGACGACAGGCAGTTATGGCATTTGGTGCAAACCCCGATGGAATCAGGTATGCCTGAAGACATTAAGGAATATCTTAAAATGGCAAAAGAAGAATTTTCTAAAAGAAAAACAAGATTGGTTCCGATAATGAATCCCGGCCGTAAGCCGGCATTAGGCGCGCTATTGCTGCTCTCCGGACTCGGGCTTATCGGCTACGGTATCTATGATTACATTACTAAACCAACCCAAACAGGACCGAAACAGATAACAGAATAGGAGAGTATAAAATGATAACAAGTTTCAGCGAATTCAAATTGGGCGATATCATCAGGATAACGCCGGGAGCCACGGGCAAGGGGAGCGTCATTGGCAAGGTCATCGCCATTAACCTCAACGACCAGTCGGTCGCATTTATCGACCCGGATACCAAGTCGCAATTAGGCGCCTTCATGTTCAAGCCCGCTGGGGCTATCCGGACATTTGAGATTATAGAGCCGTCAAAGGACGCTGACGAGGACGTGGTCGCCGCCCAGGCCAAGATAGGCGTCTGGCTCGCCAAATTTGATAAAATGGCGTCTTATATAAAGGCCAACTTCCCGCTGACCCTTACAGGCGCCCTGACCGCCAAGGCCAATGCAAACCTTAACGAGGCCATAAGGATGCTCAATCCCCTGCTGACCGAATCGTATTATCTTCCGCTGTCGCCCGAGACCAGGAAGAAGGCCGATGTCGCATTCACCGATCTGGCCGGCAGATTAAACGACATCCTTGAATTGCAGCAGATAAGAAGAGACGCCATATCAGCGATATACGACCTGCTTCTCTTTATCCCGGAAATCATAGGAGCAATGATTGTTACTTCAGGTAAATATTTCGGTCAACAAGGCGAAAGGTTCTGGGACTGGCTGACCGGCGACTGGAAACGGATGGCCGTGGCCGGAGTCATTACCGCTGCCGCCGTTACCGGCGGGTATCTTTATATCAAGGCGAAAAAATAAAGGAGTTTGATATGGCCATTACATTCAAGTCGTTTGACGAATATATCAAGGACGCGACCAGCACCGCAAAGGCGAAGATAAATAACCTCGTCAGCGCCGATAATGTCCAGAATATGATAAATAATATGGTCTCGGCGAAGATGAGCGCGGGCATCCCAAGGCTGCAGGCCGAGTCCGAGGCCAAAGACGATGTGGCCAGGACCCTGGCCAATGATATCGTTGATATAGCGCAGGAGCCGGCGTCGGCAATCCCGGCCTGGGCAATTATCGCCGGAATCGGCGGCGTTGCGGCCATCGGCGCAATCGTCTATTTTAGGACAAGGAATAAATAATATGTTGAGCCAGATTACGATGCGGATTCATTTTGACAGCATCATATTAAGGTATCCCGGAATAACCCAGTCATTGGTCTCGGGGATAAAAAACGCCTACGGCGACCCGCCCGGCTCGTCCTATATCAAGGTCTCCCAGGAGCAATGGCTCGCCATCTATAAGATGCTTGAGGACGACAAGGTGTACCGTGAAAGGTCGGTGGCCGAAGCGGAGGCGCTGCGCATAGCAAAGGAACAGGCAGAGGCATTAAGATTGCAGAAAGAGCTGGAAGCGGCCAGGGCCGAGGCGGCCAGGATAGAAGCAGAAAGATTGAAGGCCGAAACGGCCGCAGTCGCAGTCGTTCCCGTTGTCCAGGAATTGGTCAGCCAGGGCGTGCCAAAAGAAACCGCAATTGCTCAGGTCGCCATTGAAACCGCGAAACAGGTTTCGGCCATGCCAGCGCCGGCACCCGTCTTGGCTGCAGAACCGGCTAAAATAAAGACCGTTGCCATGGCAGTCGTTCCCGTTGTTGCCCAATTAATTGAGCAGGGCATGCCCAATGAGCAGGCGATTACGCAGGTCGCCGTTGAAACCGCCAGACAGGTAATATCAGAGACCAAAATTATTGAGGCAGCCAAACCGCCGGTTATCCCGGCGCCTGAACCTGCCCCGGCAGAACCGGCTAAAATAGAAACCGTTGCCGTCGCGGTCGTTCCCGTTGTCACCCAATTAGTTGAGCAGGGCATGCCCAAGGAAACCGCAATTGCTCAGGTCGCGGCCGAAACAGCCAAACAGATAGTTGAGCCGGTTAAAACCGCCATTGAACCGGCCAGAATAGAGCAGGCGGCCGTAGCGGCCATTCCCCTGATCCAGAACCTGATTGATTCAGGCATGACTAAAGATGAGGCTATTGACAAAGTCGCCACAGACGCCTCAAAACAGATTATAGAAGAGGGCAAGAAACCGTTCCCGACCGGGCTGGTTATCGGCGGATTGATTTTAACTGCCCTGACCGGCGGATATTTTATCTACCGGGCAAAGAGAAAAAGATAATTATGAATTATCCTTACAGGATAAGAGGCGGTAAGCATTAAGCAACCGCCTCTAATAAGTTATGAGTTACAAATTTAATTTATAATTAATAATTCATAATTCATAACTATTGCTATGCAAGAAGAACTTATCGCGCCGATGCGGCCGCTGAAGGAATGGCGGCCCGAACCCCAGTTCCAGGCATATCTCCAGGCGCTGCCGTATGTCAAGGATTGGGATGCGTTCAGGTCTATATACGGGCTTAGATTGATAAATCCGACGGCCCCCACATACGATTTGCGGGAAAACTGGCATGAGGTGCTGGATAATTTCGTCAAATCATATTTCCTTTTGCCTCAATACCAGGCATATAATAAAGAAACCGCGCTATTGGCGAAGAACGAAACGTTAAAACCGCAGATAGCGGATGCCAGGACTAAACTTGAAACAATAACAGCCGCCTATGCCCAAAAATATACCGATAACTTCTCGGCCGAGCAGCTAATCAAATCGGCTGACGAATACATCGCCAATGCCGATGCCCAGGGCAGGGTCGAGATTTCCGGCAGGACAGTTACCGTTGAGCAACTCCAGAACACAAAGACCAAATATCAAAAGCAACTTGAGAGCGGCGAGCCCGAAGAAGAGCAACTCCGCTCTGAAAAGGAGCAGGCCGAATGGGATTTATTCCTTCTGATAATGATGACCACCCCGAGATACTGGGAACTCATTGATGCTGACCCGGGTTATGGAGAATGGTTAAAAACCGACAAACCGTCCCGCCCGGTTTTTGACGCCAACGAGGAGATAGCCGCCTACCAGGTCGCCGATTTGTATTACGAGGAATATAAGGGCGCGGGAAACCTGAAATTGAGGATGATGAACGGGCTCGTGGAATTGGGATTAAGGCAGGTGCATCCGGGCTGGCGCCAGTGGGCCGGGAGCACCCAAGCCGCCTGGCAGGACTCCATTAAGGCGATATTTGATTCCGAAGGCCTGATTTATACGGTTGATAACGTGGCTGCCTTTGTCTCGGCGGTTACGGACGACCCGGCCTGGGCTACCCAGATACAGAATATAAAACACCAGATACACAAGAAAAAGGCGGCCCGGAAACGCCGGGCGTTCTACGGCGTCCTTATCATTATCGCCATTATTGTCTGTATTGTTTACATCGTGCCGGAGTTGTTTGCCAAGCCGGAGGCGGTTACATCTGCGACCGGCGTAACGGAGGTTGCAACTACCGCTACCATCATTCCGACCACTATCCCTGAGATTTTGTCATCGGTCGGCCTGCCGTCCGAATTAAGCGCGGCCGTGGGCGCCACCGGCACCCTGGCAACCCTGATTGACTCCGGAGTCAATGTCGCCAACGATTTGGTCGCGGCGGGAATGAATAAGGACGAAGCAGCCAAAAAGACCGCAGATACGATAGTGAACGATTTCGCACCGGAAGAGCCGGTTCTGCCAGCTGTGCAGCCGAAGGGTATCCAGCCCCTGACCATCGGATTGATTGCGGGCGGCGTTGCCCTGACCGGACTGACTTTATTGGCAGTTGCAAGAAGAAATTAATCCGTAACCGTATTAATAATTGCCCATATTAAATCGGCGTAATCTGTGTAATCTGTGGTTAAATTATTATGCCTACGATTTTGCCTATTGAATTTGACAGTTATCTCGGCTATAGTTCCACCGGAGCCGTAGAGAGCGAATACGGCGGCGTTTCCAATGACGCCAATCTGGTCAGCCGCGCCAATGCCATCGGCAGACGGCTCTCGCCTCAGACCGAGTTCCGCAGGGACGTGCCTTACCAGTTCAAGGTGCTGGATACCAATCAGGTCAATGCGTTTGCCCTGCCCGGCGGTCCGGTCTACGCCACCAAGGGACTGATGGCTATGACCGATAACGACGACAAACTCGCCAGTGTGCTTGGACACGAACTTGGCCATATCAACGCCCGGCATTCCATCAACAGTATGCAGTTGATACTGGGCCTGGGCGTGATTGACAAGGCGCTCCGCTCGTATCTCAAAAAATCCGATAAACTTGACCTGTCCGCAGACGAACTTGAGAACATCAAGCAGATTAATGCGGCTCTGATGGGCTTTGCCCGGCTCGGATACAGCCGGGAGAACGAATACGAGGCCGACGCCAAGGGCCTTAATTACGCCCACTCGGCCGGATACAATCCCTACGGAATGGTGGCCTTTATGCAGAAACTACAGGAAGCGCAAGGACGCGAGCCGACCAAATTAGAGGAGTTCTTCTCAACCCATCCGGCCACCAAGAAACGCATCAGCGAGATGAACGGCATTATCGCCAGAAACTATCCCGATGCCAAGCCGTTGGTTGAGACGTCGGCCGGCCAGTTGGTTGTCCGGTCGGTCAGTCCGGTGGTTGCGAAGATAACGGAATTATGGGCTAAACCGGCCGTGAAATGGAGCGCCATCGGCGCGGGCGTCCTGGGACTTGGGTACCTTGTTTACAAAGTAAAAAGTAAAAAGTCAGAAGTAAAAAGTAATCCGCAGATACCGAAAGAGTTAGAAGCATTGGCACAAGAGGCGAGAAAATATAAGAGCGCGGAAGAATTCATTAAGGCATTGCATAATAGAGGTATCCAATGGAATTTACGGAATGAACTGTCTTATTTTCTCAAGATAAGTCCATCAAGGATAGAAATGGTCCGGACCGGTAAAATACCTTCCGTAAGAGAAGCCAATAAAGAGGATAAAAAAGAACTCTCTGATTTTTATGCCCAAGCCACGGGCCGGCCCAATCCGCGGGTGCCGGCCGCATTATTGCCCCTGATAAAAGAGGCCAGGGAATACGACCGTCACGGTTTCTGGGAAGCCATAAAATCCGGCAAGTTTGACAGATTCCGCAGGGAATTGGATATGGCCTATGATAAATACGGTTCCATAGATGAAATATATAATCTGTCCAGGCGTAATCCTCCTAATTTAGAATTCATAACTCATAATTCAGCATTATGTAACCCAGTCCCCGAATTCCGCTCCACGCAGGAGGCCGTCGCCTACGGCCGTTCAATCGCCGGGAATAAGGATAAAATTAACGAGTTAAAAATGGCATTGGAACAAAAGATTATGGAACTCCAGCAGTACAAATATATTATATCCCCTGATTATCAGGAGATGTCTGATATTGCATGCCAAAAATCTTTTATCCGGGAGGCGCTTGAAGCGGCCGGAAGGCCCAATCCCGACCACAGATTTCACAGATTACACGGATTAAATCCGCGAATGGGCAGTGATTTGGCGACGCTGGGACTGCTGACAGCGATACCCCTCGTCCCGCCGTTGTAATTATGAATTATAAGTTATGAATTATGAATTAATAACTCATAACTCATAATTTACAACTGCCCGATGCTCGCCTGCTTATAAGCCCAGTCAATGACCGCGTCAATCCTGCATACCCCGGCATTTTCGTCCCAGTTCTCGCAGCCGGCTGAATTGGTAATCAGGTTTGACTTGCTTGTCCCGGGGCATATCGCCTTGATTACGGCCATCTGGCCCTGCGGTCCGATAATAATCGTGTTTATCCAGAGGCATTGCTTGTTGCGAGCGGTTTCTTTTTTTTCTATCATAATCCTCCTTATCATAGCCCTTAATGGGCTGGTTTAACTCGTCCATTATCGCCTTGGCTATCCCCTTACTTATGAGGCAGGAATTGCCGAACCAGACCTTATCATAGAAAGGGTATTAGCCGGCGTCCTGACCCCTTAAAACGCAAATTAGAGCGTTTTTTTGGCCTCAAAACACGCCTTTTTTGGCAAATCCCCTATATTTTATTGGGATTAAGCCAAAAATACCGTTATTTACCGCCTATCCTGTGCCTGAACAGGGCTGCGGCCAGGATTGACTTGCAGATGGCAACAGAGTTATCATCCACCTCATCTTCCTTGCCGAACGGCAGCAGTCCCATGCGGGGGTCGCCTAATTTTACGGCCATCTGGATTATTGACTCCGTATCTACTATGCACTGAGCCATTATCGCCTTGTCGTCCTTCTTTGGTTTTTCCATAAATATCTCCTTACTGGCTGTTAGAATTTATTCGTTACAGCCAGTTATCCCGTTAGGGATTAATTGGGCTTGGTTCTTGCAGGGAGTTGCCCTGCATCCATCCGCCCTGGTTTTATTCTATGTTTATTTATATTTTAATAGGAGTTTTTAACCATTGCCAGAATTTATCAAGTCGGCTTCTGATATCATTTCTTGGTGTTTTTTCCGGTTCTGGAATAAAATCTATGTCTTTTTGATTATAGTGTTTACCCATTAGCTTTAACTCCATTCATTTTCCCAATATCCCTAACATCTTTCGCCCAGCAATAACATTCTGACCAGGAGAACCAGGTCTCCTTATAAAATGTCTCGTCCTTGTAGTTCTTTCTCTGCTCAACCGGCAATTTATTGGGATAGAATACCGGGTCAAGCAGGACCCAGCGGGTACGCGGTTCGTCAAAGAAGGTGACAAACGCATGCCCGCCCCTGACGCTGCCATCGTCAACCATTCCGACCGTGAGCCGAATCTTCCAGTACGGGATTCCCGATATCAGCATCAGATTGGCCAGCAGGATTGCATTATCCTCGCAATCACCATATAATTGGGGCGAGTCGGCGCTGCGGGGCAATAGCGTCTCAAAGGCGAAGTTCCAGTACTCGCCCTGCGTCCCGTCCGGATTAAGGTCGTAGGCATATTTGACGTTATCAAGCACCCAGCACAGGCAGAGCAGCGCCTTGTTATTATCAGGGATGTCGTTATTGAGTATAATCCGTTGAACTATTTTCCCGGCCT
>JAZDFB010000025.1:0-26852 GCA_043808305.1 Planctomycetota bacterium
CAATACCAAGATACGGGTTGCCAAGAGCGCCATTATCGGCGTGGATAGGAATCTATGCAAAACCGAGTAAATAAAGTTACCTATAACTTTATTCAACTGTTTTGCATTCCAAAGGGGCTATCGCCCCTATGGCGCTCATCCCGACCCACTGGGTCGGGGCTTCGCTGTTACCCCTGGAGGGTGTCATCGCAACACCCTCTCCCGCTACGGCGGGATGCCGCTCCGCGAACACAACGCACAGACCTTCCTGCATGCAGTCCCGCTTGCAGGTTGAGGATATGTTACTTTAACTTTGTCGGGACTGCATAGCCCCTGGCTGTATTATTGCCTTCTGAACAGGCCTTTATTGTTAATATTCAAAACGGCGGATAATAACATTACTAAAATATTTGACAACAAATAAGTAATTGTTTAGGATTCAGGCATTCTATTTCGGATTTATCCCAAGTGGGGGTGTAGCTCAGCTGGGAGAGCGTCCCGATGTGACATCGGGGAGGTCAGGGGTTATTATGTTTTATGGATAACCTTGGCTATGTTTATATCCTGCAAAGCCAGATTAATAAGTCCTATTATATAGGTAGCGCTAAAGACATCGAAAATAGGTTTACAGAACATCAAATAGGAAAAGTTCCGTATACAAGAAATCTGAGGCCGTTAGAATTAAAATTCTATCAGAAATACGATACAATAAAAGAGGCAAAACAAATAGAATATAAATTAAAACGGCTAAAAAGCCGAAAGATAATAGACCAAATTATTAGGGATAAAGAAATCAGAATCAAGTAGTGGGGGTGTAGCTCAGCTGGGAGAGCGTGTGAATGGCATTCACAAGGTCAGGGGTCCGATCCCCCTCACCTCCACCATTAACTTGTGGGAGAGCGTCCCGATGTGACATCGGGGAGGTCAGGGGTCCGATCCCCCTCACCTCCACCATTAAAACTTCATACCTTTATTATCCTTGACAACCTTACATTATATATTTAGATAAGTTTTCTATGTTCCTAAAATCTATTCAGGTATGCTTATTATTATTCCTTTTGGCCGGGTGCCTGGCGACACAGCCGCCTTACCCGGAAGACCGGTATTTTAGAATTGCCGAGGAAAGTTTCCTTAAGGGGAAATACCAGGCCGCGATAGATAACTATATTTTATTCATATCCGGCCAGCCATTGTCCGGATATGTTCCCGAAGCTTATTATCGCACAGGCATCAGCTATTTGGCAATGGATAACGTTAAGGAAGCTTTGCCTTATTTGATAGAGTCTTTGAATCGGGCTAAATACACGGATTTGAGGACTCAGGTGTTGAACAGCCTTGGCTTGTCATATTTTATCCAGCAGAACTACACCGAGTCAATTAAACATTATGAGCTGGCGCTTAAAGGGGACAAGGGCATACTGCCGATAGCGGAAGTTTATTACAACACGGGGATTTCTTTTATGCGGACCAACCGGTGGCGCGAAGGCCGAAAATATATCCAGTTGGCAAAGGATACTGCAGGCAAGAGCGAACGGATTATCAGCGAATCAGCTATCGAGCGGTTATCGTTGCTTTCGGATACATTTGTAGTCCAATTGGGCAAGTTTGATGACAAAAGCAGCGCACAATCATATCAGTCAGAACTGCTTTCTGAAAAGGGATTAAAAACCACTAGTAATATTATATTGATAGATGGTAACGAGTTTTTCTATCTCTGGGTCGGACCATTCCCGACTTATCATGAAGCTCTGGCCAAAGCTGAAGAAATCAGGGAATGCGGGCTGGAGGCAATAATAATGCCATGACAGAATTGATGAAACAATATCTGGCCATCAAGAAAAATCATCCCGATGAAATACTTTTTTTCCGCTTGGGGGATTTTTATGAGATGTTCTTTGACGATGCCAAGACGGCGGCCCGGATACTCGGTATTACTCTGACGGCTCGGTTCAAGGATGACAAGCGCGTGCCCATGGCCGGCGTTCCGTATCATTCAGCTACAACCTACATTAATCGATTGCTTAAAGCAGGTTATCGTGTGGCAATATGCGAGCAGTCTCAGCCGGCGGAAACAGCTGACGGATTAGTAGACCGTTCCGTAGTCCGCATCATTACTCCGGGAACATTGCTTGAAGAAGGGTTGATTCAGGGGAAGCAGCATAATTTTCTGTGCGCCATAAACATTGATATTAAAGCCGGCTTAGCCGGTATCTCCTGGGTGGATCTTTCAATCGGTAAATTTATTGCGGCTGACCTGCCTTTAACGAACTTAATAGATGCATTGCGCCGGATAAATCCGTCTGAATGCCTGGTTCCTGAATACTTGGATTACGACAGCCACGCTAAAAATAGTTCGGCTGTTAGCGACAAAGGAGCGTTATCCCTAGACCCTGAGGGGTCTTGGGACAAGAACCCGTACGGGCAGCCGACTATACCTGGCAGTCCCACGGGAGGCAGTAGCTCTAATTCGCTAACGCTCAAACTGCCAGAGTATAGTTCCTTGCTTACATCAATGAAGTCGTTGATCCCGGCGTCGTTTACTTTAAGACCGGCCTGGGTATTTGAAAGGACTACGGCCTATAAGACTTTGACAGAGCATTTCCAGACGATTAATCTTAAGGGATTCGGGTGCGATGAAATGAATCTGGCTATCGGTTCGTCCGGCGCAATCATAGATTATCTGCACGCCAATTATCCTTTGGATAAAGACTCGGCGCTGAAACATATCATCAAAATGGAAAAATATTCTTCGGATGGCAAGCTCTATCTGGATTATACGACCATTGCTTCGCTGGAGTTGGTTGCGGCCGGCCGCGCCAATGCTTTTGGTAAAAACCATATTGAGGGTTCTTTGCTTGGGGTGCTTGACAAAACCCTGACTCCGATGGGCGCGCGGTTGCTCAAGGAATGGATAATTTCTCCGCTTGTCAATCCTGACGAGATAATATACCGCCAGAACGGCGTAAAGTCATTTGTTAATAATACCGGACTGCGTCAGGAGTGCATCAAGCATCTTAAAACAGCTATAGGCGGTTACGATATAGAACGTTACACGGCCAGAATCGGCAGCAGCCGGGCCAACGCCCGTGATTTGACAGCGCTGAAGAATACTTTGAGCGCCATACCTCAGGTAAATAGCTTGTTGAGCTCCGTGGATACTAAAATAATCAAGGATATAATCAAAAATCTTGACGATATCCCGGAGTTTCAGAAACAGGTTAATGATGCGATTATGGAAGAGCCGCCTATTGAAATAACCGAGGGCGGAATCATTAAAGAAGGATTCAATCAGGATTTGGATAAAATCCGTAATCTGGCCAGCGAAGGAAAAGAGTGGATAGCCAAATTCCAGGCTGACGAAATAAAACGGACGGGGATAAACTCCCTAAAGGTGGGGTATAATTTGGTTTTCGGGTATTATATAGAGATAACCAACGTGCACAGCCATAAGATTCCGCCCAATTATACCCGTAAACAGACGCTCAAAAATGCAGAGCGCTATATTACGCCGGAGCTGAAGGACTATGAGACTCAGGTGCTCAATGCCACCGAACGCTCGCGCAAAATAGAATATGAAATATTTGTTGGCATAAGGAGATCTTTAGAAAAGCATATCGGGCGGTTGCAGGAAACGGCCAGGTCTATTGGATTACTTGATACATTGCTTAGTCTGGCCCAAGTGGCGGTAGAAGGCAATTATTGCGCTCCGGTTATCAATAATGACCTGATAATAAAAATCACTGATGGCAGGCACCCGGTAATCGAACGGTTTGTGCCTGATAAGTTTGTGCCCAACGATACTTTGCTGGATGGCAGGAACAATAAAATTCTGATTATTACCGGGCCGAATATGGCTGGTAAATCAACCTATATCAGGCAGGTAGCGCTGATAGTGCTTATGGCGCAGATGGGCGGTTTTGTGCCTGCCCGGAACGCGGTTATCGGCGTGGTAGACCGGATATTCACCAGAATCGGCTCCGGCGACGAGATTGTCCAGGGAGCTAGTACCTTTATGGTTGAAATGAACGAGACGGCTAACATATTGAATAATGCAACCGGGCGCTCGCTGATTATTCTGGATGAGGTCGGTCGGGGCACCAGCACCTTTGACGGGCTTTCAATCAGCTGGGCGGTGACAGAATATATTCATGATCGATTGATGAGCCGGACTCTTTTTGCTACGCATTATCATGAGCTTACCGACTTATCGCTTACATTACCGGGAGTAAAGAATTATCATATAGAAGTAAAAGAGTGGGGAGAGAAGATAATTTTTATTCGCAAGATTCTTGAAGGCGGTACGGATAAGAGTTATGGTATTCAAGTGTCAAGGCTGGCCGGATTACCCAAAGGGGTGATTGACCGGGCCAAGGAGGTCCTGAATGATTTGGAGAAACGCGACCTGAACACGCCTGTTTCTATGTCACATCTGTCCGCCAACACCAAACAGAGCCGAAGAAACACGGTTGGCGCCGACAAGGAATCACGCGGGAAACAACCTCGTCTTTTCTAATAAAGCAATTCCGGGGAGTTAGATAAAGTTTGCTAAAAAAGTTGACAGAACTTTTCTGTTTGATATAAAAGAAAATTTCGTCTATTGGCGTAAAGTACTACCTTAAGGGTTCTTATCCCAATATTCCTTAAGAGGGTTTTTAGGATAGAAAGAAGTGTATGATGAATGACGAAACTCGTGGAAAAAAGAGAGTAATCCGCGGTGTCGTGGTGAGCGACCGTATGGATAAGACTATTACGGTGAGTAATGATTGGAGATTCCGCCATCCAAAATACGGCAAACTGATCAAGAAAGTTACTATCCTGAAGGCGCATAGCGAAAAAAACGAAGCTAAAACCGGAGATGAGGTAGAAATAGTGGAAACCCGGCCTTGGAGTAAGACTAAGAGATGGCGGCTTTTGAGCATTATAAAAAAAGGTAAGGTAGACAATACCCTTACCGAAGAAACAGCCAAAAAAGGCTAAGAATACAGGACGACGTTTATGATAATGATGAGAACAAAACTAATTTGCGCGGACAATACCGGAGCAAAGATAGTTAGTTGCATACAAGTGTTGGGGGGTAGTAGGCGTCGTTACGGGTACGTTGGTGATATTATTGTCGGAAACGTAAAAAAGATTGCTACTACAGGCAGCACTAAAAAGGGTGAAATAGTCCGTGGCGTGATTATTCGAACCAAACAACCGGTTCGACGCCAGGACGGTACTTACGTCAGGTTCGATAATAACGCCATGGTATTGTTAGATGCTGACAATAACCCAAAAGGCACCAGGATATTTGGCCCCGTACCCAGAGAGCTCAGGAAAAGTTTCATGAAAATTATTTCTCTGGCGACAGAGGTGGTTTAATATATGAATTTAAAAAAAGAAGATACGGTTAAAGTTATTTACGGCGATGACCGGGGTAAGCAGGGTAAGGTCATCAAGATTTTTAGGGAAACCGACAAAATCCTTATCCAAGGTGTTAATATTCACTGGAAGCATGTAAAAAGAGGTAAGGATTATCCGCACGGCGCAAGGATACAAAAGGAGCTTCCTATTGACGCTTCTAACGTAATGCTGGTTTGCCCGACCTGCAGCAAACCGACCCGTATTGGATACCAATTCAGTGAGACCGGCGTAAAAAACCGTATCTGCAAAAAGTGTAAGAAACCTGTTTATCAGGAGTAAGTATAATCAATGGCCAGATTACTGGAACGTTATAAAAAAGAAATAGTGCCCGCTTTGAAAGAGCAGCTTAAATATAGTAATTATATGGCTGTTCCGAAGATAGAAAAAATAGTAGTCAGTATGGGTGTGGGCAAGGCCGTGGAAAACAAAGACCGGATTGAAGCGGCGGTCAAGGATATGACAATTATTACAGGCCAGAAACCTGTTGTCACTAAGGCCCGGGTAAGCGTATCCGGTTTTAAACTCCGCAAAGGCGAATCGATCGGATGCAAAGTGACCTTGCGCCACAAGATGATGTATGAGTTTCTGGACAGATTAATCAGCATCGTTCTTCCCAGACAACGCGATTTCAGAGGTATTCCCAAAAAATCCTTTGACAAATTTGGCAATTATAACATGGGTATAAGCGAACAGACGGTTTTCCCGGAAATAACATTAGACAACGTTCTGTTTTCCCAGGGTATGGATATTACTATAGTGATTAAAAGTTCTTCGGTTGAGGCGAGTTATTTACTGTTGAAAGCGTTAGGAATGCCTTTCAAAGATTAGATATCATGGTTGTAAGGAGGTTTTAGTTTGGCTACAAAAGCTTGGCGGTTTAAACAGTCACACGAACCTAAATTTCCGGTAAGAAAATATAATCGTTGCCTGCTTTGTGGCAGGCGCAGGGGTTATTACCGTAAATTCAAGATTTGCCGCATTTGTTTCCGTACCCTTGCTTTGGAAGGTAAGTTACCGGGCGTTAAGAAAGCCAGTTGGTAAGCACGGTTTCAGGGATAATAGTTCGGCTGTTAATCCCGCCGAAGCGGGGACAACCGGCTATACCTGGCAGTCCCTAAAGGGAGGCAGTAGCTCTAATTTGCTACCGCTCAAACTGCCAGAGTATAAGGAGAACAATAATGAGCGTAAATGATCCGGTGGCAGACTTGTTGACCCGCATCAGAAATGCGAAAGTCAGGAAATCAGAGAACGTGGATATACCGTCTTCAAACCTGAAGAAGGCCATAGTCAAAGTGCTTAAAGAGAGCGGTTATATCTCTGATTTTAAGTTCGTTGGAGATAAAAAATCAGGCCTATTGAGAATATATCTGAAATATTCGCCCGAAGGCGAGAGCATGATAACAGAAATTACACGCATCAGCAAGCCGGGCCGGCGTATTTATGCCGGGGTTAATGAATTGCCTAAGGTTCTTGATGGTTTGGGATTGAGCATAATTTCTACGCCCAAAGGCGTTATGAGCGATAAAGAATGCCGCAAGCTAAACCTTGGCGGCGAGATTATTTGTAAAGTGTGGTAATTTATGTCAAAACTCGGCAAAAAACCGGTACCAATTCCAGACGGCGTTAAATTGCTTTTTAGCAACAATAAGCTTAAGGCTGAAGGTCCGAAGGGTTCTGCGGAGCTGTCCATACCTGATAATATGCAGGCCAAGATAGATACGGATAAAAAGATAGTTTCCATGGAAGCCAAATATAATATACCCCATGATAGAGTAATGCATGGCACGATAAGGAGCCTTGTTAATAACATGCTTATTGGCGTAAGCAAAGGCTATGAAAAGAAGCTTGATATCATCGGGACAGGTTATAATGCTAAGATACAGGGCAAGGAACTGATAATCAACATCGGTTTTTCCCACCCGGTGAAAATGGTCGTGCCGCAAGGTATCAATGTTACAGTTCCTAACCCTAACCAGGTGCTTGTTCAGGGGATAAATAAGGAATTAGTCGGCTTATTTGCATCACAAATAAGATTTATCAAGGTTTCTGAACCATATAACCTTAAAGGCATTAAATATACGGATGAAATCATCCGCCGTAAATCCGGTAAAACCTTTGTGTCCGGTACGGCATAAAAAAAGCATAAAAATATGAAGGATCGTCAACAGAAAAAATGGGCTAAAAGGGAAAGGCGCCACCTGCACGTCCGGAATACCGTTCTTGGAACGGCCGAACGCCCACGTTTGAGTGTGTATCGAAGCCTTAAACATATTCATGCCCAGATTATAGATGATATAAAGGGGCATACGTTGACTGCGGTTTCGACCCTTTCCCCGGATATCAAGAAGGATATTAAAAGCGGCGGCAATGTCGCTTCTGCAACCATTGTCGGGAAAACTCTGGCTGAAGCCGCTTTAAAAAAGGGCATACAGAAAGTAGTATTTGACAGGGGGTCATACCCTTATCACGGTCGTATTAAAGCATTAGCCGAAGCTGCCCGCAAGGCCGGGCTGAAATTTTAATTGTCAAGGAGGCAATACAGGTGGTAAATGACGAAAAACCGGTAGAAAATAAAGAATCCAAAGAAATAAAGGTGGAACCCAAGCCAAATCCGAAACCGGAGACAAGAGGTGCCTCTGGCTGGAGTCAGCGCGGACCGCGTGATTCACATTCTCAAAAGAAGCCTTTCGGCGAGAGCAACGATGGTTTCGAGGAAATAGTCATTAAGATAAATCGTTGCTGCAAAGTGGTTAAAGGCGGCAAAAGATTCAGTTTTGCGGCCTTGGTCGCAGTCGGTGACAGGCGTGCGCACGTAGGGTTCGGCAAGGGTAAAGCCAAAGAGGTTCCTTTTGCAGTTAAGAAAGCGGTAAAGGATGCCAAGAAGAATCTTATTTTGGTGCCAATGACAGATACAACCATTCCCCATACGGTCAGCGCTAAATACAGCGCCAGCAGGGTTATTATCAGGCCGGCTTGCCGCGGAACGGGTATTATCGCCGGTTCGACCGTCAAAGCGATACTGGAACTGGCCGGAGTAAAAGACGTTTTATCTAAAATTCTGGGCAGCACTAACCCGAACAACGTGGTCAAAGCCACGGTATTGGCTCTTAATCAGCTCAAATCAATGTCCGACCGCAATAAATTACTTCAGGCACAGGTTCTCATAACCGCACCCTCGAGGCTCACTGCCGAAGGGAAGGTATAAAATTTATGAATCTTACGCAATTAAAGCAGGGGATGGCTCGTTCGCGGAAGAACGTAAAAAGAAGGGGGCGCGGCGACGCCTCAGGTCACGGCGGCACATCTGGCCGTGGCAACAAAGGCCAGAAAGCCCGGGCTGGTTATACCCGTCGTCTTTACTTTGAAGGCGGACAGATGCCTCTGGTTCGCAAAACGCCGAAACGTGGATTTAAGAATGTGCGTTTTGCCAAACGCGTGGCAATTATTAATATTGATAACCTTAATATTTTTGATAACAACGAAATAGTTACAATAGAAAGTCTTCAGAAAAGCCGCCTTATCAGAGGCGAATTCGATGCCATCAAGGTGCTGGGTTCAGGTCAGCTGGAAAAAGAAGGATTGACCGTTCATGCGCACCGTTTCAGCGAGTCGGCCCGGAAAAAGATAGAGGATAAAAAAGGCAAAGTAGTGCTATGCAAAGATTAAAAGAGATAATCACCAATATCTTTATGATCCCGGAACTCAGGCGCAGACTTCTGATTACTTTCGTGCTTCTGGGCGTATTCAGACTCGGATTTTTTATACCCATTCCGGGCATTAATATTGAAGTTCTGCGGGAATGGATTAACCAGCTTTCTCAGAGCGCCGGCCGGATATTTGCTTTTGCGACCCTGTTTTCCGGCGGTGCGCTTTCCAACATGTCGGTATTTTCACTGGGTATTATGCCTTATATAACCTCATCCATCATGTTTTCGCTCTTGATCAAAGTTATTCCCAAACTGGAAGCCTTGGCTAAGGAAGGGCCCTCGGGTTACCGGAAAATCAGCCAGTATACCCGCTGGTTAGCCCTGCCGATATCGATGTTCTGGGCGATTTTTATCGTGATTTATCTGCAAAAACAGACTATGAATGGACAGCTGCTGGTATTGAATCCCGGTATGTGGGCGTTTACCATCCCGACTGTAATAACTTTGAGCGCCGGTGCAATGTTTGTTATGTGGTTGGGTGAGCAGATTACTGAGTTTGGTCTCGGTAACGGAGCCTCCATCATTATCATGGCCGGTATCGTGGCGCGTATGCCTTATGCCGTATTCGAGATGTACCGCGAAACCAAAAGCGGCGACCTGACCGTAGACAAGCCTATTATTATTACGCTGTTGTACATGGCCGTAGTTGTCGGGATTGTTTACATGACCCAGGCCCAGCGGCGCATCCCGATCCAGTATTCCAAGCATATTCGGGGCCGGATGGTTTACGGCGGACAGCGCCATTTCCTGCCTCTGCGCTTAAACCAGGCCGGCGTCATGCCGGTGATATTCGCATCAACCATGATGGTCCTTCCCGATATGATCGGCAGATATTCAGGTTCCCAAATACTGAGTCATGCATTTTCCCGCGGTGAAAGCGGATTCTGGTTCTCCAGCGTCTATACCGTGTTAATATTCGCTTTTACCTATTTCTGGACGGCCCTGTATTTCAAGCCGGATGAAATGTCCGAGAATCTTAAAGAATCCGGAAGTTTCGTTCCTGGCATCAGGCCGGGACAGGAAACCGCGATTTACTTGGAAACCATTATGAACCGCATAGTTCTTATGAGCGCGACGTTCCTGACAGTGATTGTTTTGCTTCCTAACTTGGTATCCTATGGTCTCAAAGTTGACCGGTTCATAACTTCGTTCCTGGGCGGCACCGGCATTCTAATTGTCGTAGGCGTAGGCCTCGATTTAATGCAAAAAGTAGAGTCGCACCTTATCCTCAGGGAATACGAGGGCTTCCTGAAAAAAGGCCGGGTGCGGGGAAGGCGTTAGTATGATATTCATATTTATTGGGCCTCCCGGTTCGGGTAAAGGAACTCAGGCTGTGCTGATGTCCAAAAAACTGAACCTGACCCATATCTCTACCGGAGACATGCTGCGAGAAGCAGTCAGCCAGTCATCGGTGCTCGGGCTCAAGGCCAAGGCCTATATGGACAAAGGCGAGTTGGTTCCGGACGAGGAAGTGATTTCTATTATTAAGTCCCGCGTTTCCAATGATGACTGCAAAAAAGGTTTTATTCTGGACGGGTTCCCCCGCACCAGCATACAGGCCAAATCGCTGGATAAGGCGATGGCCGAAATAGACCGCGATATTACCAAGGTTATTTCTATCGAGATAGCGGAAAAAGAGCTGTTGGTCAGGCTTTCCAACCGCCGGGTCTGCCGCAACTGCAAAGAGAATTACAATCTCATTTTCTCTCCGCCCAAAGTGGCCGGTAAGTGCGACAAGTGCGGCGGCGAGGTTTACCAGCGCGACGACGATAAGGTTGAAACCATCCAGAAGCGGTTCAAGGTCTATACCGAACAAACCTCGACGCTTATTAATTATTATCAGGACCGCCTGATTAACATAGCAGGTAGCGCAAAAGTGGAAGCGGTTGAAAAGGGAATTTACGATAAGCTCAAGATTCCTCATTAATGATTAAATATAAGTCGGCTCGCGAAATCGGGTTAATGCGGGAAGCCGGACGGATACTTGCAGGAACGATTGCCGAGATAAAAAAAGCAGTCGGCCCCGAGGTCAAGACAATAACGCTTGACCGGATAGCCGAAGATTATATAAAAGGACATAACGCTCAACCGGCATTCAAGGGATACCGGGGGTTCCCGGCTAATATATGCGTGTCGGTCAATCAGGAGATTGTGCACGGCATCCCGGGTGAGCGCAGGTTTAAGGAAGGAGATATAGTTTCAATCGACATCGGCGTGGGCTTCAAAAATTACTATGCCGATGCGGCCGTAACGCTCGAGGTAGGGCGGGTTTCTCCGTTGGCCCGGAAACTTGTTGACGTAACTAGGCAATCGCTGGACCAGGCGCTGGCCCTGGTTAAGCCCGGCGCCAAACTGTCCGAAATATCGTTCGCGGTTCAGCGGTGCGCCGAAAGCAACGGGTTTTCAGTGGTGCGTGACTTGGTCGGCCACGGTATCGGCCAGGAACTCCACGAAGACCCGCAGATACCGAACTACATTGACCCGGACGAAGACCGTAAAGAGGTTATTCTTAAACCGGGAATGACCCTGGCTATAGAGCCGATGGTTACCGAAAAGTCTTACGAGATAGAAACCTTGTCCGACGGATGGACGGTAGTAACCAAGGACCGGAAACTATCGGCGCATTTTGAACATACGGTGGCGGTCGTCGAAGGCGGCTGCCGGATTTTAACCGAGTTATAATTTATGCCCAAAGAGGAGCCGATTAAAACAGAAGGGATTGTCAAGGAGGTATTACCCAACGCCATGTTCCGGGTGGAACTTAAAAACGGGCATATGCTGCTGGCCCACGTTTCGGGCAAGCTCCGTATGCATTTTATTAAGATAGTCTCCGGCGACCGGGTTACTTTGGAAATATCGCCGTACGACTTAAGCAAAGGGCGTATTGTTTATCGGGAAGGAAAAATACTATGAAAGTTCGAGCTTCAGTTAAACGTATTTGCGAAAACTGCCAGATAGTTCGGCGCAAGGGCGTGGTGCGCATAATTTGCATCAACCCCCGCCATAAACAAAGACAAAAGTAATAGAAAAGGCTAAAATATGGCAAGAATATCAGGTATCGAAATTCCGGCTAACAAGCGGATTGTAATCGCGCTGACCTACATCTACGGCGTGGGCAGAAGCCGGTCCGAAGAAATCCTCAAAGAGGTCGGTATTGACGAAAACATCCGCACCAACAAACTGACCGAAGACCAAATCAGCCGGATCAGCATAATTATTGACAAGCACTACATGGTTGAAGGCCGTCTCCGGCGCCAGATTATCCAGAATATCCAGCGCCTAAAGGATATCGGATCCTACCGCGGCATCAGGCACAGGAAAGGTTTGCCGGTCAGGGGCCAGCGCACCCGTTCCAACGCCCGCACCCGCAAGGGCCCGCGCAAGACCGTAGCCGGCCGGAAGGTAGCATTGGAAAAAACTTAATTTCAACTAAAAGGAGCAGATGATGGGAAACCAGCAAGAGAAAGTAATGGACGGCGAGCCTAAAAAGAAGGATGTAAAGCCGGAAGGCGCCGCGCCGGTCAAACAGCCCAAGAAGAAGAAAATTAAACAGCAGGTAAGCAAGGCTATTGCGTTTATCAAGACTTCTTTCAATAACACTATCATCACCATCACCGACATGCAAGGCGCCACGCTGTGTTCGGCGTCGGCCGGCACGGTGGGGTTCAAGGGCTCGCGCAAGAGCACGCCCTTCGCGGCCCAGAAGGCGGCCGTTGTGGCGGCTGAAAAAGCCCAGAAATTCGGCGTCAAGGAAATAGACGTCAAGGTCAAAGGCCCGGGCGCCGGGCGCGAGTCGGCTATCCGCTCGCTCCAGTCCACCGGCATCAGAATTAATACTATCGAAGACATCACTCCTCTGCCGCACAACGGATGCCGGCCCCGGAAAAAGAGGAGAGTATAATAAGTTAAAGTTTAATAAGGAGTAAACATGGCAAGGACAACAGGACCAAAATGCAGGAATTGCCGCGACGCAGGCGAAAAGCTGTTCTACAAAGGCGCCCGTTGCACTACCGCCCGGTGCACCCTGGAGCGTAACCCCCAGCGTCCCGGCGCGCACGGAGCCAAGCGCCAGCGCCTGACCGATTACGGCATCCATCTCAGGGAAAAACAGAAGCTTAAAAAGATATACGGGTTGTCAAACCGGCAGTTCAAGAATTATTTCCACACCGCCCAGAACATGACCGGTAACACCGGCGAAAATATGCTGGTGCTGATGGAAACCCGGCTGGATAACGTCGTGTCCGCCTGCGGCTGGGCTGGTTCCCGCGCCCAGGCCCGGCAGCTTATCGGGCACCGCCACATCGCCGTCAACGGCCATATAGTAAATATTGCTTCATACAACGTCAAAGCCGGCGACCTGATTACCGTTTACAAACGGGTCAAGAGCCAGAACCTGGTTAAAAGTTACGTGGCCGAAGTTAAAAAAGATGTTCTGCCCAACTGGGTGAAACTGGCGCCCGAACCGCTTCAGATACAGGTTGTCCAGCTGCCCAAGCGCGAAGATATTACCGTTCCGATTAACGAACAGTTAGTCGTTGAATTTGCGACCAGATAGTGTAGAGGCTCCCTATCAGGGAGAGGAGGAAGAAAAATGAGGGTTAAATGGCGTGAATTTGAATTACCCAATCGGATAGTCCTTGATGACAAGACCAGGACCACCACCTACGGGTGCTTTATCGCCGAGCCGTTCGAAAAAGGAATCGGCTACACTTTAGGCAACGGACTGAGGCGGATACTCCTTTCATCCATCGCCGGCGCCGCCGTCACCTCGGTGCGCATCAAAGGCGTGGACCACGAATTCGACACCATCCAGGGCGTGGTTGAGGACGTCACCGACATAATTCTGAGCCTTAAGCAACTCTGCCTCAGGCTTAATTCCAGCGAGCCGCGCAAACTCCATATGAACGTCACCAAGCAGGGCGAGGTTACCGCGGCCGACTTTACGTCCGATCCGACCATCGAAATTGTCAATCCCGAGCTCCATATCGCCACGCTCAACGACGAAAGAACGCTTGAGATGGAAGTGACCGTAAAAAAGGGCCGGGGCTATGTTCCGGCCGATGAGCATATGGGCTCCGAGTCGCGGGAAGTAGGGCTCATCCCGATTGACGCCATATACACGCCGGTGACCCGGGTCAGTTACCGCATAGAAAGCAGTCGGGTAGGCGGACGGACCGATTACGACAAAGTTATCCTGGAAGTATGGACCAAGGGCACGGTTACCCCGGAAATGGCCATGGTTGAAGCCGCCAAGATTTACCGCAAGCATCTTAACCCGTTTGTCCAGTATTACGAAATAGGCCGCGAAATTCCGCTGGACGAGGAAAAGGAAAAAGATAAGAGGAAGCGCGACGAATACCTGGCCGACCTTAAGAGGAAACTGTCTCTGCCCATCAGCGAGCTGGACCTCTCGGTTCGGGCCACCAACTGCCTCAAGACCGAGAAATTCAAGGTCATAAAAGACCTGGTTTCCACCAACGAAACACAGATGCTGGAAATCCATAACTTCGGCAAAACATCGTTCAAGGAGGTCAAGAAGAAAATGTCCGAGCTGGGCCTGTCGTTCGGCATGGACCTGGACACGATATTCACCGAAAAGAAAGCCGAATAACGAAAGATAGATACCATATATGATGCACGGAAAAAAATGGCGCAAATTAGGGCGCAAAGCACATCACTACAGGATGCTCCAGCAGAACCTGGTCACAGCCCTGTTCCAGCACGAGCGTATCATCACCACCGACACCAAGGCCAAGGAGTTCCGGAGCGCCGCCGAAAAGCTGATTACCAGGGCCAAGGAATATACCTTGCACAACTTCCGGCAGGTGCTGTCAATGCTTCAGAATGAGGAAATCACCAACAAGCTCTTTAAGGAAATCGCCCCCCGTTTCAAGGACCGTCCCGGCGGTTACACCCGAATAATCAAACTGGGCGGCAGCCGCATCGATATGAAGGGCGGCA
This sequence comes from Planctomycetota bacterium, assembly GCA_043808305.1. Taxonomy (GTDB): domain Bacteria; phylum Planctomycetota; class MHYJ01; order JACQXL01; family JACQXL01; genus JBBAAP01. Next base: position 15,051 of record JAZDFB010000025.1, read on the forward strand.
AGAACCTGGGCAAATGGGTTGCCAACCGGCTCAAGGATAACGCCCCGCGCGTTATCTGGGAACTGGTTGAAAAGTCCAAGACCGAGCCCAAGGACGAAAAGAAAGCCAAGACCGCCGCTAATGAGGCCAAGACAGCCGCCAAGGAAGCTAAGACAGTCGCCAAGGAAGCCAAAGCCAAAAAAGAGCCGCCGGCCAAGACCAAGGCCAAGGCTTAGGCGTTTGAGAAAATAAGGCGTCTTCCAGCGTTGGTTTGATTTACATCTATGTCCGACTGCATCTTCTGCAAGATAGTCTCGGGCCAACTGCCCTCAACCAAACTTTACGAAGACGCCGCGGCATTGGCAATTATGGACATCAGCCCCATCGCGCCCGGCCACGCATTGCTGCTATCGAAGAAACACTACGCCACCCTGATTGACGCCCCGGCCGCCGAACTGGCCGGCCTTGCCGCCGCCTTGCTCAAGGTCGTGCCGGCTATGCTCAAAGGCACCGGCGCCGAAGGGTTCAACATCGTCCAGAACAACCAGCGCTGCGCCGGACAGCTCGTACCGCACCTGCATTTCCACATCGTGCCCCGCAAACCCGGCGACGGCATCCGCTTCAACTGGTCGCCCAGCCCGGCCGCCAAATCCGAAATCAGCGCCACGGCCGATGCCATAAAAAAACACCTCGTTTAACCGCTGAGGACACTGAGAATTTACCACGAAAACACGAAACAATAAAAACACTAAATTTAGTGCCTTCTCGCTTTCGTGTCTTCGTGTTAAGATTGAAATCCAGTGTTTTCAGTGTTCTCAGTGGTTAGTGGCAGTAGGAACGAAGTGACGTAGAGCTACTGCCTCCCTTTAGGGACTGCCACGTTATCCTGCTTTAGCGGGGTTAAAGCTGATTTGAAATAATTATGTGATTTTCCCAAAAATAGATTTGACTTCCTGGAAATAACGGACTATAATGTAGTTAGGGAGACGGGGAAGTCCTTCGCCGGGCCAACCGAAACGAAAGGAGGGTAGCAATATGAAGGACTACCTCAAAGAACGCAAAGGCAAAGGGGCCAAAGGATTTACCTTGGTAGAGCTTTTGGTGGTCATCGGCATCATAACGATACTGGCGGGATTGGTACTGCCTAACATACTCAGGGCGATGACAACGACCCGTAAACTGCAGTGCCAGAACAATCTCAGGGCGTTATACCACGGAATTTTCCAATATGATATAAATTTCCGCGGGTATCCGCAGGGCGATGATTACCGTGGCTCCAAATTCTGGGAAGTGTTAAGGACCGTTCCGACGCCGGAAAGCTCCATCCTGGTGGAGGACCAGGGCGCGGGTGCGCACAAGTATTTCGTCTGCCCGCTGGCCGGGACAAGTCCCGGGCCCGGGGTATGCGACTACCGCGGACCGGATTACGATGCCGGCCTGCGCACCAAAGGCGCCGCCGTCCTCGGCGCGGACAAGGACACCAACCACGACCCGGAAGGCAAAGGCGACATCAACATCCTGTTCTTCGGCGGGCGGATAGACAGCTACCGGCCGGGCAGTTCCGAATGGGCCGAGGCCGACAGCCGCCTCCGCGACTGAACCAGGGCAATGAGGGCAAGGATTACCCCGTCACCCCTCTTAGAGCCACTTCGAGTATAACGAGTTAGTGGGTCTTAGATCCCGCAAGCGCAGCTTAACGGGATAATTACATTATTACTTATCCAGTGCAAAAAACAGGCTTAGTGATATTTGTACTGGGCTAGTGCCGCTTTGCGAACACAACGCACAACTGCCGAAGTATAATTCGCTACGCTCAAACTGTCAGAGTATAAAAATATCCGTGTCAATCCGTGTTAATCTGTGGTTACAGTCAGAGGTTCTTAATTCGTTTTTTTTAAGGTGGGGTGGCAGTATTCCAAAAGACGGCAGGGGTTATCTCAAAAGGGGGTGGAGGGTATACTAAAAGATAGTATAGGGTATACTAAAAGATAGTAGGGGGTATATTAAAAGATAGTAGGGGATATATTAAAAGATAGTAGAGGGTATATTAAAAGATAGTATGGGGTATACTAAAAGATAGTAGAGGGTATATTAAAAGGTAGTAGGAGGTATATTAAAAGATAGTAGGGGGTATATTAAAAGGTAGTAGGGGGTATACTAAAAGGTGGTATGGGGTATACTAAAAGGGGGTAGGGGGTACTCCCAAAGGGGGTAGGGGTTATAGTATGGGGGGTGGGGGGGATAGCCCCCCTCATTATAAGCCTATATTTGGTAAGGAGATGGAAAATGAGCCAAATCGGGTTTACCCCGTTAGAGATGCCCGTATGGGTTGGAAAAGAAGCCCGACCCCGAAAGCATTCGGGGTTTGGAGGATAATATGAAACATAATTCAGATATAAAAAGAACATCCGATGTCACGTCACGGTCGTCCAAGGACGACCTATCTCTAACGGGGTTTAAGGTCAAAATAGCCGCTTTTTTCAGCTCCAAACTACGAAATCACGAATATACCCCGTTATGCAATGGGGCAGGCACGAATGAACTCGAATATTATTCACAGGGATTTGATGAGACTCTTAAGAGACGGGGAACAAGGCACAAAGATACAAAGGCACAGAGTCCCCGGTGCGCCGAACTTACTGATTCTTCTTGCCGACCCCGCTGACGCATCGGAAACCGATTTCATTAGTCCGGGTGGCTGGTTCAAGTTTGTGGCGGACATCGGACCGGCAGGAGTAGGCGCCGGTGTTCCAGGAACCGCCTCGCAGGACGCGTTCTATTCCTGTTTTGGGCCCGGTAGGGTTTTCTTTGGGGCTGTTATAATAATATTTGGCGTCATACCAATCCTGGCACCATTCATAGATATTGCCGGATATGTCGCATAAGCCGTAGCCGTTGGGTATTTTGCCGCCCACGGGCTTGTGCTGGCCGGTGGAGCTTTTGTTATACCACATATATTCGCCGTCTTCCGCATCGCCCCAGTAGAAATTGGTGGTTGTATTGGCCCGGCAGGCGTATTCCCATTCCGCCTCGGTAGGCAGTCTGATGTCTTTGGCCTTGTCCAGGAATGACTGAACGTCTTTCCACGAGACCTGCTCCACCGGGTAATCGTCGGCGGTCTTGAAGAACGACGGGTTGTCTTTTGTTATCTTTTTCCAGGCGCCCTGGGTAACCTCGTTTTTGGACATCAGGAAATCGCTGACCGTGACCTCGTGAGGCGGATTGTCGATGTCGTTGCCGCCCGGACCGCCGCCGCCTTCGCCCGGGCGCCGGCCCATCATAAACTTGCCGCCGGGTATCAGGACGAATGCCATTCCGGTCTTTTTATGCTCGTATTCTATGTAGCCTTGTTTGTTGACGCCGGAAGCGGAAAATCCCTGGACCTTGGGCGCGAGTTTTGCCAGCAGAGCCAAGTCGCTGGAATCCGGGGACCGGATTATCAGGGCTTTCTTGACGGCGTTCAGGGCATCTTCATCCTTGCCATCGGCGGAAAGTTTCCTGGCCTGGCTCATATATTTCTGGTACGCGGCTTCATCCTCTGATGATGGCTGGCACTTGCACTTGCCGCCGCCTTTCGGGCAGGAGCTCTCGCTGAGCCGGACCACGCCGAATAACAACGCCGCTAAAGCAATCACGCCGACAAACACGGATATTCTTTTCATATTATTTACTCCTTATGGATATAGTATAGCGCTTAAAACCATAAAAATCAAATAATAATCGTTATTTCAGATAGAATTATTTCGGGTCCTGGCCAAACCGCGGATGAACACTAACCGCTGAGAACACTGAAGACACTGGGTTAATTTCAGCCACGGATGGACACGGATGTTAGCCACAGAGCCACAGAGGGCACAGAGATGGGGCAGACTACTTAGACTTATTTTTCTCCGGGACTTCGACGCCGAGTTCCTTGAGCGCCGCACGGGCACGGACCGGAACAGCAATATCATCACGCCACTGCGTCATTGTTAATTGTTTTATATCCGCTATGGCTTTTGCCGTTATTTTATCTTTGGCGCCTAATTCTACCAGTACTATTGCCGTAAGACCACGGACTTTATTGTCATTATCATTTAAAACCTTGACTAATTCAGGTATGGATTCTTTGGCATCAAGTTTACCCAATGCCCTAACAGCCGCCCAGCGAACCCATTTATCAGTATCCTGTAACAGTTTCGTAATCTCCGGGATAGCTTCTTTAGCATCAAGTTTCACCAATGCACCAACAGCTAATGCCCGGGCTCCTGAATCATCATTCTGCAATAGTTTGATAATCTGCGGTATGGCTTCTTTAGCGCCAAATTTCACCAATGCATTAACAGCCGCCTCGCGAACCTTCGGCTCATTATCCTGTAATAATTTAGTAATCTCTGGGATAGTCTCTTTGGCGTCAAGCTGCCACAATGCTTCAACAGACGTCTGGCTAACCTCTGAGTTGTTATGCTGTAATAATTTGGTAAGCTCCGGGATTAACTCTTTAGCGTCAAGTTCCTTCAATAACCAAATAGCCATCCAGCGAACCCCTGGGAAATTATCCTGTAATAGTTTGGTAATTGCCGGGATAGCCTCTTTAGCGTCAAGCGTTACCAATGCATTAAAAGCCGACTCGCAAACCTCTGGGTCACTATCCTGTAACAGCTTTGTAATGTCCAGAATAGCTTCCTTAGCGCCAAGTTTACCCAATGCCTCAACAGCCGTTTGGCGAACCTCTGATTCATTACCCTGCAATAATAATCGGGTAATTTCCGGGATAGCCTCCTTAGCGCCAAGTCTTACCAATGCCTCAACAGCTGAGCAACAAACCGCCGGGTCCTCGTCCTGTAATAATATAGTAATCTGTGGAATAGCTTGTTTAGCGCCGAGTCTGCCCAAGGCCTCAACAGCCGTTTGGCGAACCTCTGGGTTGTTATGTTGTAATAATGCAGTAATTTCTGTGATAGCTTCCTTAGCGCCAAATTTCACCAATGCATTAACAGCCGCCTCGCGAACCTCATAGTCATCATCCTGTAATAATTTGGTAATTTCAGGGATAGCTTCTTTAGCGCCAAGTCGACCTAATATCTTAACAGCCGGCCGGAGAAAATTTGGGTCACAAGCATTTAATAATTTGGTAATTTCTGGGATAGCCTCCTGCGCATCGAGCTGGCCCAATGCCCAGAGAGCTGCCCAGCTAACTTTTGGGTCATTATCCTGTAATAGTTTGGTAATGTCCGGGATGGCATCCTTAGCGCCAAGTCGACCTAATGCAACAACAGCTAACTGGCGAATATATGGGTCACGATCCTGTAATAGTTTGGCAATCTGCGGAGATGCTTCTTTAGCACCAAGTTTTTCCAATGCACAAATAGCCGAAGAACGAACCTCTGAGGCATTATCTTGTAATGAGTTGATAATCATCGGGATTACCTTACTATCGCCAAGTTTTCCCAATATAGAAATAACCGACCAGCGAACATATGGGTCATTATCCTGTAATAGTTTGGTAATAGCCGGAATTGCATCATTTGCTTTAAGTTCAAGAAGGGTACAAAGAGCTTTTTCCCGCTCATGCCAGTCTTGGCTTGTAAGTTGGCCCAGTGCTTGGTTTATCTTTTGTTGGTGTGCTTCATCAGGCGGTTTGGTGGCCGGGCTGGTGCAACCTGATACTATAACCAGCCCGATTAACAGTATGAGTATTATTTGCCTCATAATGGATAACTAACCATACAGGCATTGTTTGTCAATAGATTTTTACAGGGACTCTGACGAGACTGGTAAGAGACCAATTTAGGTCTAATAAAGTCTCTTAAAGTCCCTGTTTGATTATTCTTTGTGTCCTTTGTGTCTTTGTGGTGAATCAGTCGGTGACGGTGTCGCCTTAAATTATTGACACAACGGCCGGAGCAAGGTATAGACATTGCTGATGTCTAAGATTATTCCGGCTTCAATCGTTCTGTTCTGGTTGGTTATGACCGGGATATTTATCCAGCGGGAAATCATTCCTTCCCTGCCCCAGTTGACCCAGCCGTCTTATAAGGCCCTGCTTAAATCTCCCCATTATATGGAGGGCAGTAAGATGGGCATTTATTTTGGTGGCAAGCGCATCGGCTCTTCCACTACCACGGTTTCCAGACTGCCGGATAAGTCGTTCCGGATAGAGAACTCCAGCTTGGTTAAACTGCCGCTGGGCGGCGGGTTTGACCCTAAAGTGGCCATTACAGGGTTTTCGATTGTCAAGGATTACAAGCTGGATTCGTTCCAGCTGTCGGTCAATTCGGATATGCTGCATTACGCCATATCGGGCGCGGTTAAGGGCAATATGCTGGAGCTGTCCGTCTCGGACGGGCGTTCGACCCGCACCGAGCGGATTCCGATGAAGGACGATGCGACTCTTTCGGACGGCCTGGCGCCGTTTATTTCCATGCCTAACCTGTCCGTGGGCAAGGAGTGGTCTATCAACCTTATTAACCCTATGAAGATGAGCCTGGAAACGGTCAAGGCACGGGTGGAGAACCTGACGACTATGCAGTGGAATGGCAAGGAGTGCGAGGTCTATGAGGTGGTGATAGATTTGCCGGGCAAGAAGATAGCCGTTCCGCCCAAGGCTTACATTACCAAGGAAGGGCGGATACTGAAACAGGAGATGCTGTTCCCGGGGACTTATTTGTTACGTGAAGAATGAGTCACAGATTAATTTTGCCACAGAGGCGCAGAGAGCACAGAGAAGATAGATTTTATAAGGAGGCCAGGAAAACAGGAGAAATTTCTTGGTCTCCTGGGTTCCTTATACCATTAGGTATATTTATTGTTATACCTTAAGGTATTATAGAAATTATCAGCGTTAATCTGCGAAAATCTGCGTACTATAGAAAGGGCTGTTATTATGATTAAACTTGAAGATGTTACCAAGCGTTACGGCGAAAAGACGGTGGTGGACCGGTTGTCGCTGGACATACCGGCCGGGCACCTGTTCGCGTTCATCGGGCCCAACGGCGCGGGCAAGACGACCACGGTCAAGATGATGGCCGGGCTGTTGCAGCTGGGCGGCGGGCGGATTACCGTGGACGGGCACGATATCCGGACCGAGCATTATGCGGTCAAGCAGATAGTTTCCTACATCCCGGACCAGCCGTTCCTGTATGACAAACTGTCTGGCCGCGAGTTCCTGCTTTTTATCGCCCGGATGTACGGGGTCAGCCAGCCGGATTACAAGGAATCGCTGGATAAATTCGTCGGGCTGTTCCAGATGGCTGAATACATCGACCAGCTCATCGAGACCTATTCGCTGGGGATGAGACAGCGGCTGATAATCTCGGCGGCGATGATGCGCAAGCCCAAAGTCATCATCGTGGACGAGCCGCTGGTCGGGCTGGACCCCAACAGCACCCGGACGGTTAAGGAGCTTTTCCGCCAGCAGGTCAGGGACGGCGCGGCCATATTTATGTCCACCCATCTTTTGTCGGTGGCCGAGGAAATCGCCGATACCATCGGGCTGATTAACGAGGGCAAGCTGATTGCCCGAGGCACCTTCGCCGAGCTTAAGGAGAAATACCAGTTGGAGCAATCCTGCCGGCTGGAGGATATTTTTATGAAGGCAACGGTATGAGATAATTATGCATTTATCGAATTTATTCAGTTTCCGTTACCTGGCGGCGCAAAACCAGATGCACCAGGAGACCGGCCGTAACCGGCTGAAGATTCTGGTTATCACCTTTGCGGTGGTTGGGTTGTGGCTGAGCCTGTATAAGTTCTTCATCGGCGGAATGATGTATCTGAACCATTTCCCGGATATCAAGGAGTGGGTGGTGACATATATGTTCGCCATATTCTTCCTTTCATTGTTGGTGATGTTGTTTATCAGCAACGCCATTATCAGCTATTCGTCATTATACCGCTCGGCCGAGGCGTCTATGCTGGTGACTATGCCGCTGGAGCCGGGCCAGATATTCCTGTATAAGATTTCGGAATCTATTCTGTTCAGCTCGTGGGCGTTCTTTTTCCTGGGCACGCCTTTGCTGGCGGCTTACGGCGTCAACAGCTCGGCCGGGTTGGCATATTACCTGTGGATTATCCTGTTGATACCGGCATTCATACTCTTGCCGGCTATGCTGGGCGGGGGAGGGACAATCCTGCTGGGCCGGTTCCTGCCGCGGCGCCGGCGGGAATTATTGTTGTTACTGCTGTTGGTCATACTGGTGATTACCGTGGTGATGGTGACTAACCTGGCTAAGTTGCGGGGCACGGCATTGCCGTTCACGGCGCTGTGGATGCAGAGTTTTATGGACAAACTGACCTTTGCCCAGAATCCGGTCCTGCCCAGTTACTGGCTGACACGGGCGCTGATGGGTTCGGTTGTAGGGCAGCACAGCGAGGCGGTGTTCTTTTTCCTGATGCTTATGGCTAACGGGTTGTTTGCCGGGCTGATTGCCTACTGGCTGGCCGGACGGTATTATTTCAGGGCGTATTCGCTGGTCCAGAGCTCGCGGCGCGACCTGAAATATCCGCAGACCGGGCTGGTCGACTGGGTCGGGGCGGTGCTGTTCGGATTGTTCAGCCGGCCGATGCGTATGATTAATACCAAGGACCTCAAGACCTTTGTACGCGACCCGGTCCAGTGGTCGCAGTTCTTGGTGTTTTTCGGGATACTGGCCGTATATTTCCTGAACCTGCGCAATATTTCATATATCAACCTTAACAGCTCGTTCTGGAAATACCTGGTCTCGTTCCTTAACCTGATAGCCACGGTGCTGACCCTGGCCACATTCACGACCAGGTTTATCTATCCCCAGCTCAGCCTGGAAGGGCAGAGGTTCTGGATACTGGGTATGATGCCGATAACCCGGCCGCAGATATTTTTCGGCAAGTTCCTGTTCGCGGCGGTGTGCTCGGTGATTATCGCCGAGCCGCTGATATTCATTTCTGCCTGGATGCTCCACGTGCATACCCCGGTGATGTTATACCAGTTATATATTGTGCTGGTGATATGCGTCGGGCTGGCCGCCATATCAACGGCCATGGGCACTATTTACCCCAACTTCCGCGAGGATAACCCGTCCAAGATAGTAGCCGGGTTCGGCGGGACGTTCAACCTGGTGCTCAGCCTGATTTATACCCTGGTCATGATAGCCATTGCCATAGTGCCGTGCCACCTGCGCTATGCCGGCCGGCATATCAGTGATACGCTGTTTCACAGGATGATTTACTATGATACCGCGATAATCACGGTGATATGCGCGGTGGTGGTGGTCATTTGCCTGTCTTTGGGCGTCAAGGCCATAAAGAAGCTGGAAATTTGATTGACAACCGGACCTATTTGAGATTCCATACGCTAACCCCGCTGGAATAAGCGGGATAACGTGGCAGATAACTCCTCCGCCGGCGCTACGGCGCCAAGCGGGGTCGAACTGCCACTAAAATAATTCTGCTAATATTCCGATATTTTTGTTGACTTATTTTTCAAAAGTGTTTATAATGTCGGCGTATGTATAAATAGCGAAATGGAGGTGTTTGAAATCGGCAATCTCCAGGATTACAGGCCACCGGGCATAAGGGAAGATTTTGTGTTGGTTTCCCGCCCAGGCAGACAGGCTGATGAGATTGCTCCCGGGAAGAGATTTTATGATTTGTGTATCGGATCTCCGGCAGAGCCCGGAGGTGATGAATATACGCTACTCCGGCAGTTTGTGAAATTACTGCCGGGTATAGTCGGCTGTGTTCTTGAGGCTCATCCGCCTCTGGCGGACAACTTCACAGGCAGCCGAACTATAATAGGAGAGTTCAGAGATGAATATCTATTGTGGAAATTTGGCTTATGAGGTAACCGAAGAAGAACTGAAGGAAGGTTTTGGCGCATTCGGACATGTGGACAAAGTAACCATTATTATGGACAAGTTCACCGGCAAATCAAAGGGATTTGCGTTTATCGAGATGCCGACAGCGGCCGAGGCCCAGTCAGCCATTGCCAATATGAATGGCAAAGAGATAAAGGGTCGTGCGCTTAACGTTAACGAAGCCCGTCCCCGCCCCGAAGGCGGCAGCCGTGGCTTTTCAGACCGCGGTGGAGACCGTGGCGGCAACCGCGACAGAAGGTAAATTGTCCGGATTGTTCTAGGAAACCGAAAAGGGACGCTTTAAACAGCGTCCCTTTTTTTTGCCATAATGCCTGAAGGTGCAATAAGCATTGCTTGATAAATCAGGACTGTGATTTGCCGGAAAGCATATCATAAAATCTTGAAATATAATAATGGTTTTGTATAATTGTTTTAACGTTTGCCAGGGTTAATTAAGGATATAACTATGTCATTAAAAGGCGATTTGAACAGTTTTTCCCTTTCCGACGTATTCAAGCTGATAACGGGGAAAGAAGGCGCATTAATTGTTTCCGATGCCGGGAGCAAGAAAGTTATTTATTTTTCCCGGGGCGGGATAAGGCTCCTTTCCACGGGCGCCCGCAAGGGCATGCGCATCGGCGAATTGCTTGTCAGGGCCGGCATTATCACCAATGAACAGCTCAGCCAGGCGCTCAATATCCAGAAAAGCAGTTACCTCAGATTAGGCGATGTCCTGACCCAGTTGAATTTTGCCAAAGAAGAAGATATTAACAGGCTGATTAAGTTCCAGATAGAAGAAGAAATCTATGACATCTATAATTGGAAGGATGCCGAATTTGAATTTATTGAGGGGCCGCCTCCGCCCGAATTGGCTGACAAAACCAAGCAGACAACCGAGATGCAGCTGGATATAGATGTCCTGATGAAGGAAGCCAGCCGCCGGCTTGAGGAATGGAAGGCTATACGGCAGGTGCTGACCAATACCAAAACGATTTACGCGCTTACCGAAGAGGCGGAAGAACATCTGGCCAAAGCCGACCTGACGGATATCTTTAAGGCCGTTGTTCCGCTGATTAACGGCCTGCGCACGGTAGATGATATCGTGGAAGAATGCCCACTGATATCGGCTTTTGAATCATACAAGGCCGTTTATAAATTGATAACCAAAGGTTTTATCAGCGAGGTTTCTTTCGACAAAGTCAAGGATAATGCCCGGCAATTGCTTAAACAGAACAACCTGCCGCAGGCATTACTGCTTTATACCCAGGCCGTAAAACTGAAGCCCGAGGATTTTACCATTAACCAGAATCTGGCCGAGGTCCTGGAGAAACTGGGCCGCCAATCAGAAGCCGGCGAGCATTACAAGAAATTGGGGGAATTATTCGAGCATAAAAATATGCATTCCCAGGCTATTCTGGCATACCAGAAAGCGCTTACTTACCTGCCGGAAGATGAATACATACATTTGAAAATATTTGACCGGGCGATTATTGCCAATCAGACTCCCGAAGCCATTGCCGTGGGCAAGCAACTGCTCAAGATTTACGGGAAAAACAAAGAATCGGATAAAGTTGGCGCTTTAGCCGCCAAGCTTGCGAATATCAAAACGCCTGATTTTGAGATGAGGGCATATATTTCAACGGCTTATTTTGCGATGGGCGAATATGATAAATCCAGAAAAGAGCTGGATATCGCAATAAAAGAATTGCCGGATCAAAAACCGGACATACTTCTGAAGGCATACGAGGATGTCCTGAAAATCGAACCAAATCATTCCGACGCGCGTTATCTGAGGGACAACATACGCAAACAGATTACGGCGGCCAGGCGCAAGCGCAAGTTAATTATAGCCGCGGTAATCCTGCTTTTGCTGGCCGGCGCCGCGGCAATGGTTCTTGTGCAGTATGATAAACGTTACGTCAGGCAGAAATTCGACCTGCTGAAAGCAGAGGTTGAAAAGCTGAAAAACCAGAAGCTTTATCACGAAGCAATCAAGCGAGACGAGCAATTT
>JAZDFB010000026.1:0-31407 GCA_043808305.1 Planctomycetota bacterium
GCGATAATCCCGTTTATTGTTAGGTGAAATAGTAGCTGGCAATAATTCTTGATGCATAGTTTGCAGGTTTTTAACTAAATGATCAATATCCTGCATTTTGTTAGTACGAGTAAAATTCCAAGGATAACGATATTTGGCAACCAAGTATTCGCTCATAGTTTATCCCTCCAATTTTATTAACGCTTCCATAGTTTGCGACACTAGTTCTTTGATTTTCGGCTCGGATAGTTCCTTTCGCCTGTTCTCAATAAAACTCTTGTACGAATAATATTTTGCTTTCAGTTCTTCCTTTTCCTTTTGCCACATTCCCAGTTCTTCTTCAGATTCATTTATCCTTTTTAGCAATTGAGTCTTTTCTTCCATAAGCTTATTCTTTTCGTCTAATAGCTTTGTCAATTTTTTTTCTTTGGCTTCATTATCCTTACGCGCCGCTATTAATTGCTCACTTTCATTTTTCAGTCTTTTATCCATTGTTTGATGCTCATGTTCCAATGTTTTGGTTTCCAACAGATTTTTATCGCGCTCGCTACGCTCTTTATCTAACTTTTGCTTTAGTTTCTCCAGTGTCTCCCGAGTTTCGATATTTTTCGGCTCTATTATCTGAATCTCTTTCATAAGTTTCTCCCGAGCCATTTTCGTCTCCTGGATTTCACATTGGAGCCTTACTATTTTAGCCGACGTGACACTGATAAGCCGTTTATCTTCTTCTCCTTGATTGCTTAATCGCTTGATTTCCTGCTTATGATTATTGATTTCCTCTTTCAACTTCGTATCTTCATTAGTAAGTAAAGTTAGTGCTTCGTTTAGCTTGGCATGTTCGATTCTAAGCGGTTCAACTTTTACAAGCAATTGAGATTTCTTGGCCTCCAATTCTGCGTATTTTTCCTGGAGTGAAACAAGTTCTGACATGAGTTGTTCGAGATTTGGTTCGTTCGCAATAATTTCTATAAGATTCTTAATCTTTGAGTTTAGCGACTCTTTTTGAGTTGTTATGTCCTCTTTATTTTTCTCGAGTTCCGTAAATGCTTTATCTGCCTTTTGATGTTCCTCAAGCAGTTTTTCATAATCACTCTGCATCTGAACTAATTGCACTTTTAAGCTATTTAGTTCTGAATGCAACTGACTAACACAGTTTTGTTTTTCATTCAAATCTTTCTTGAGCGCTTCGACTTGGGCGGATTCAGCCTGATTAAGCTTTGTATACTCTTCCAATGTTTTCTCCATATTCGTTTTTTCTAAGAGTTTATTCTGATAATCCTCCTTACTGTGCTCTAAGTATTCAGACATCGAATCTATGGCTGGAACCAATTTTTGATATTGAGCAACCATTTCATCATGTTTCTCCATCAACGCTTTACCTTCAGTAATCTTGGGTTCAAGTTCCTTCCATTCATCATCAACTTTGCCTTGAAGTTTTTCGTATAGCGCTGGTAGTTTTTTTGCCAAGTAACGAAAATTATTAAGCCTACTTTCCGTAATTATTGGGCATATAATTCGCCGTAGTTTAATTATGCCATAAGAAAGAAAGAAAACTCCTGCAGCTAGAAGAGGAAATCCTTTTGAATCACATCTGTACATCTGTACTATAAGGGTTATTACAGCAAATCCATATAAGGTAAAAAAAACGCCAGGCACTAAGGAAAAAATTGTTACCCATCGGCTTTTTCGCATAAAATCTCCTCCTTCTTTCTGTTAAGGGATCCGCCAGCCCTAATTCCCTCAGTCGCTCGGGCGGAAACCCTTGTTTCTTTTTATATTCCCTTCTATTTTCCAGAAATAACTGGAACATTATATCCAGCAAGAGGTTATAGAGAAATAACTAGAAAAATAAAGAGAGTTTTTTAAGGCTGACTTTAGTCAGCATATCTGAGTTCACTATGGTCTGTATATTGGGCTCTATTTCGGACAAGACATTATCCGGACCAACAATCCAGATGGCAGAAAACTCTGCCGCAAGACATCCGATAAGGTTTTCTTTCCAATGTTTTGTGGAGAGTTCAAACTCAACGGCTAAAGAAGTGCCATCGTTGGCGTTCATCGCCACGAGGTCAACAAACTTATTCCCATATTTCTTCTCGTATTGAACCTCGTAGCCTTTTTGTTTAAGCCAATGCCCAATCAGTCGGAGATATAACGCATGGCTATACCCCCCCCGACCCCAGCTTGTCTTTTCCAAACCAAGAATCTTAAAAGCGCTTTGTGTTGGTTCAAAATATAGTCTAGCCCTGCCTTTTTTCCCTGACCCTAGAATATCCTCATATGGTTGAATAAGGCATTGCTGAATAAGCCAATTTTTAATCTTTACAGCGCGACTTGTTGAAAATGGCAATCGTTTATAATGTTGAACTGCCGCGTCCCAAGGATGCTCACATACTTCTTTCAGAAAGCTTGCTTCATTTTCCGACAGGCCGCCGCTCCCATTACTATGTGCTACTGAAAGACTCAACGTTTCAGTTCCCTCATTTTTTGCTGGAACTGCGGGCAGTGCTCGGAGAGGCTTTTTACTTTCATCTATTTCTTCCTCTGTTACGCAAGGCAAGACTATATTAGGCACCGTGATTAGAAAAGGTTCTCCATAATTTGGATGTAAGATTACAAAGAGACCTGGTCGGAGGTATTTTTTAGCATATTCTTTCTGCGCCTGATTCAATCCAAGGGCCGTGGCATATTTATCCATGCTCGAAAAACCGGCACGTCCTAAAAGTTTGGTGGCAGCATTCTCAATTACATATTGGGAAATTCCTGTTCCTCCTTCTGAGGATAAGCTCTGAAAGCATATAACAGAACATATCCTTGCTGCTCGCACGATGGATACGGTTTCGGCAAGTTTGCTCCCGGCTATGAATACTCGATTACCTTCATCAATAACCATCATGAGTCCCTTTTCTAATTTAGAGAGTATGGCGCTTTCGAAGGCGGCCAAGACCTTGCGAGCGACAGTAAATATCTGGATTTCACGGTCAAGTCCTACTAGCTCCCATAGGATTGAAAGCCTCAAGAGTTTCTCAAAATCCCATCCCAGCTTATATTGGGGAAATACAGAACATATATCTTCCAACTTTTCAATCAGTGAGTCGTCAAATCTATTGCCCGATTTAGAGACTTCCAGTAGTACATCCGCAAGGCAAGGGATACTATCTTGGGATAATGGGTTTAGATGACGTAATGCTGAACGCAAATAGTGTTTTGAATGGGTCTTGACATCAAAACTTAGTGAAAAAGAGTCCATAAAGCCGCTTGCCGAACGCTCAAATGGTGTCAATCTGGATGAATGAACAAGATTTGTTTTATCCTCCAGCCACGGACAGATAGATAATTTTTTGTTTATTTCATTGAAAAAACGTATTATTCCCACCCAGTTATCTTTACCGAAGAGATCAAATATCCAAAAAGAATCAAAAACATCACTATTGTTTAATATCAAGTTCTGTGAAAAAACTGTTTTCCCTGCGCCTGTGCCAGCTAAAAGCGTAATCGGGCAGAAAGCCTGCTGCTTAGTAATTCTTACAGGAATAGGTGGATTTGAAAGAGTTTCGCCAATTAAGACATCCCCTTTAGAGACAGCGGCCTCGGGTGGCGTGTGGAATGGATTATCGTACTGAGATTTTGTTTCGTAGATTTGCAAGTTCGTTATAACCCTATAATAATTATCATCGCTTTCCGGATTCTCTTTGAGCCTAAACAATGAATTTTTAACATAGGGCTCATATATTGCACCCATCATATTGGCACTCTTTACAATTTCTGCATATCGAGCCTCGCTGGAAGGATTCGGGACGGCTTCTTTTTTGGCCCAGAAGCCGTGAAAAGAACTGTTTTTTTTCCAACCCTTATTAAACATACTATGTTCCCTTTTTTTACATGTTGCTATTAAATTTAACTACGAGATTTTCTGAAAGGCGATAGGATGATTGACCATACTTTCCCTATCCCTTTGCGCCAGCGAAGTTCTTCAGCGCAACCAAGGCAAACCTCAACATTATCAACTATGCAGACATCTTGTGGACAAATCACGGGAATTCCACAGTTAGCACATCGTTTTGCGCACTCCTTGCATATTATTGCCCCGCAAATTACGCACTTGCCACCCGGCTCACTGTGGCCCGGGTGCCCACAATCGTAGAAGGCTAGAAAATCCTCTTCCTGATCTTCGGAATTTACGCCGTGGCTGGCATATGAACCACCTAAAGGTTTTTTTCGGTCCTGGTCGATCATGCCGAAGATTTTCTTTTTTGACCTCGGGCTGTCGTTAAAAAATTGCCAAAAATTATTACTGTCATTATTGGCCATAAATTTCTCCTTTATTCTTTAAGGAATCCTTCTATATTCAAAAAGGATTCCGGTTTATTTTGCTCTTACCAAGGTTGACTAAACAGGACTCTATGAAGCCATCCGGCTAAACGATAAAAAAACCAACATGAACTCCATGCCAGAAAAATACAAAAAGAAAGCAATGCCAATCCTAATGCCGCTTTGATCACAGTTCTAATTAGCGAAACCACTTTTGACCCGACAAACCATATTTTCTCTTTAATCATTTTGCATCTCCTTTTCCTTAATTTGATTGGATTGATCTTGTTGATTCTGATTCTGGACAATATCGCTATCCCTAAGTTCGCCAGGATGGATGTAGAAATTTCTCCCATCCCGTTTTACCAGAAGAAGCTTCTTGGTTTCCAAAAGTCTTTGGGTGGCTAAATTAATAGTTTCCTTGTCGTCTTCACCCTTATTTTCTAGTACAAATAAAAAGCAAGAACTTGTGTATCGTGGCATAAAATTTTCTCCTTTTTAAATTGCGCTAATTAATTCGAAATAAACCTTTTAATTAACCGCACAAAAATATCCGCGTCGCGTTGATTCTTCTTCTGTTTTTAAAGCGGTATAATCTATGGTATCTGACGCCCATAAGCCAGTTTGTTTACGAGCATCTTCAACCATTAGCTTAAATTTTCTATACAGCAGGCGATGGTCTTTAAAAAGAACTAATTGCCGAAGACGCTTCTCGGTAAAGTAACGCATAAGTCCAGGTGTCTTATTCTCGCGAAGAAACTGTAGAATGGGTTCAGGTAATTCTAATACCTTAAGTATTTTTGCTATGCGCGACCAATCTTCACCGGTGATTTTAGCTAAGGCTCGGATACTATTTACTCCATGTCTCTTTTTGAGTCGGTTATAGAAAGATGCCTTTTCAACAGGAGTAATTTTGTTAAGATAGGCTTGATATTGTTTCCAAGTCCGTTGATTAATTGAATTGAGATGTTCTAATGCTTCTGGTTTTTTAGTTAATACAAAAACTTGCTTCCTGTTCTGATGAATGGTATAGTATGGTATTTTAACTACTAATAAACGTGTTATTGAATGATCTGGAAGGAAGAAATCGGGAGTCCATTGAGGTAATATAGGCAAAGAATCAATAACATCTGTTTTAGATTTGAATTCTGAGTGAGTTAGCGGTTCGTCAAGAGTATCAGATAGGACCCCAATTCTAGGCAGTGCTAAGTTATAAATGATTAGTGATGAGTGAGATTAAACCAAATATTCAGAATCGCACGTTTAACTTTGCAACTGATATTGTGCGTTTTTATTTCTCACTGGAGAATCATATCCGCCTGTCAGCACCGGCAATTCAATTGCTAAGATCCGGCACATCCATTGGTACTAATACCGAAGAAGCTCAAGGTGCATTAACTAAGCGAGATTTCGTGCATTGCATGAATATCGCAAAGAAAGAGGCTCGTGAAACCGCCTTTTGGTTGAAAGTTTGGATTGCTGCTAAATTGCCGGATCATGTTAATGCAAACGTGATGCTTAAGGAGGTCGAAGAAATAAAGAATATATTAACGTCGATAGTCAAAACAGCACAGAAAGGATTGAAGTTATAACTTATCATTTATCACTTATAACTTATAATTGTATATTATGAAACTCGGTAACTTCGACATCTTTCCTGTCTCGGACGGTTTCTTCAAGCTTGATGGCGGCGCCATGTTCGGCGTCGTGCCCAAGGTGCTCTGGGAAAAGCGCATGCCGCCGGACCAGGACAACCGCATCCAGATGGGCCTGTTCTGCCTGCTCATCAAGGCATCGGGCAAGAATATTGTGGTCAATACCGGCATCGGCGCCAAGTACTCGCCGCGCTACCACGAAATATTCCGCATCCAGCACCCGCCGGAGCTGATTTCCAGCCTGGCCGAACATAAGGTCAGTCCCGATGACGTAGATTTTGTCATCAACACCCATCTTCACTTTGACCATACGGGCAACAACACGAAAAAGGTGGATGATAACATCTATGCACCTACATTTCCTAATGCCAGATACATCATTCAGAAGGCCGAATGGGAAAAAGCCACCAACCCCAACGAGCGCACCCGGGCCAGCTATATGCAGGAAAACATCCGGCCGCTGATGGACGCCAAACGCCTTGATTTAAGAGAGGGCTCCGGCGAAGTCGTCCCGGGCGTGATGGTCTACGTAACCGGCGGCCACACCCGCGGCCACCAGGTAGTCCTGATGGAATCACAAGGGCAGAAAGCCGTTTACTGGAGCGACCTGATGCCAACCGTGGCCCACCTTGATTTGCCCTATATCATGGGCTACGACCTCTTCCCCGAGGAGACCCTCAACCATAAACGAATACTCATCGAACAGGCCGTAAAAGAGCGCTGGCTGTGCTTCTGGGAGCACGACCCCAAAATAACCTGCGGTTATATTGAGCGGACCGAGAAGGGACTGGTTGTTAAGCCGATTTAAATACAGGCCGTCTTAAACCTCTAAAAGCATAATATAGTAATGAATACCAAGAAATATTTACTCAGCCTAATTATAGTCTGTCTTTTAGTAAGAATATTGATATTTTTCACCTATGGACCCATTGTCTGGCCTGATACATACGAATATACCAATATGGCAAGCCAGATCAAAAATGGTGATTTCAGCAATTATACCGGTATCAGAACACCTCTGTATCCTTTAATACTAGCATTAGTTGGGCTCGATAACAACCTGGTATGGGTATTGCAATCGATTTTAGGTATATTCATTACCTTGTTACTTTTTTATATAGCTTTGAATATCTCAGGAAATGCTTTGGTGTCATTCATTACAGGGCTCTTATATAATCTTATTTATAACCAAATATGCTTTGAATCTGATATTTTGCCAGAAGCCATTAGTATATTTTTAGTTATTCTGTCTGTGCATATTTTCATTAAAATGTTAGCACAAGAAGAATTCAAGAATGGTTGGCTGATAATTTTAGGTATAACATCTGCGTTAGCCGGTTTAGCCAAGCCTTATCTTGCGCTTCTTCCAATTGTTTATGTTATCTTTGTAATGTATTTTACAAGTAAAAAAGGAGCTACCCTATCAGCTATAGCTAAAAACTCAATAATCCTATCATTACCACTAATAATCTTAATCGGGGGGTGGAGTACCTTTAACAAAATAAAGCTTGGATATTTCGGCCCGACTACTTTAACAGGCTATAACTTAACACAGCACAGTGGCAGTTTTATGGAATTAGCTCCGGAAAAATACTCTAAAATTAAAGCTATCTACCTAAAATTCAGGCAAAAGCGAATCGAGGAAACAGGCTCTCATTCCGGGACTATCTGGCAGGCATATCCTGAAATGCAAACCGCAACAGGGCTTCCCTTTGGCGAACTGTCCAAGGTATTAACAAGCATGTCACTGGAAATGTTTGCCTATCATCCTCTATTATATCTGAAAAGCGTATTTAAATCCTGGGCTCGGTTCTGGAGTGCCCCCCTTTATTGGAGGACGGAAAATATACGGCCCTATATTTTTATACCAATATTGAAAGCCACCGGACTGGCTCAAAGAGGTGCCTTAATATTTGTGAACTTTATATTCCTGCTTATAGCGGTTTTTTATTCCTATAAGCTAATGTTCTCAAGATTGGATATGCCGGGCACTTATTTAGCTATAATACTTTTGATTATTATTTTCTCTATAGCGCAAGCGCTGGTAGAATATGGCGAAAATGGACGTTATTCGGTTTCTTTTCAATCTTTAATCATATTTATTGTTATATCTGGTGTATGGCGGAGGTTTCGCCCTAAAAATCAGATTGCTAAATGAATCTATTTTCCTGGGCTCATTATAACTAATCTACTTCGTATGCTCTGTCCCACGGGAGGCACTAGCTTTCCCTCTGTAACTGAGTGACTCCGCAAACTAAATTCAGATACGAATCCTCAATTTTGTTGACAGCGTTTTATTAATGAGTAACATTTCACGGCAAAAGGATAAACAGTCCGATGGTAAATGATAAGCGGCAGCATAAACGATACTGGGTCAAAGGGCTGAAAGGCCGCCTGCGCGAGCCGTATTTCCTTGGGCTATTAAGCAAACCCACCAACGAAGAATACCCCTGCCTGGATATCTCCGAAAGCGGACTGCAATTTGCCAGCAGAAAATCCTTCAATCCCAATGACAAGGTTTTATTGGATATTATGACCCCGCTTACCAAGGATACGCCCATCCGGGTCAAATCGGTCATTGCCTGGTCCAAGCGGTCCATACCGCTGGGCCTTTTCCTGGTCGGCGCAAAGTTCATAACCATCCCCAAGCCCGACCGCACCGAATTGAAAATTCTGATAGAAAGAGGCGGCCAGGACGGCGCGCATATCTCAACACATGTCCGAATCAAAACCGCGCTCGCGGCAAGATTGAAATAATATAATTTGATGAATGGAACCTGCCAGCCCGTCCGCTTGAAGCGGAGACGGACTTACGCCTCTGCGGGCCGGACTACTTGGCAGATTCTAAAAGGAGGAAACAGTATGAACACGAGATTATGGTGCGGCAGGCTCATCGTCGGATTGGGCATATTCATTCTGCTGGGCTGTTCACAGCCGGGCAGGGCAGGCCGTCCCGGAGACGGGGGAGTTTCCATTGAAAAGCCGCCGGTAAAAGGGGATTTCCGCCAGCTGATGCAAAATGCCTTGCCGCCGCCTTCTCCCCAGGACGACGCCAGATTCATCGACGACCAGTTAGCCGACCTGCACCTGAAGAGCATGGATGTGGACAACGAGATTAACAAGCTCCGTTTCGTCCAGGAGCGCCTGGGACAGGAAAAGGGCCGCTTATCCGCCCGGCAGGGTGAAATCATCCGCCAACAGAACCAGAACGAAAACCAATCCAGGAACCGGCATTTTGAGGAAATGATGCGCACCCGCGAAGAGCTCAAGCGACGGACCGAAGAACTATCCCCTAAAGTAAATGAGAATCCCGGCCTGGCGCCCGAGCTGGACAAACTGCATCAGCAAATCTCCGGGCTGGACAATGAAATCAAGCAGGAACAGATGCGGCGCGAATCGGAGGAAAAGGACCGTTTCAAAAACCGGGTCGAAGAACTCAACCGCAACCTGGAAGACCTCAAGCGGCGCCGCCAGGAACTGGACCGCCGGGTCGCTGAGATGAAGCGCAACCTGGAAAAGGAATATCAGGAGATAAACCGCCAGGAATCGGACATCCAGAACGAACTGGCAAAGACCCAGGGTGGCCGCCAGAAACAGGGAAAAGAAGACCGGCAAGCCATAGGCGAGAAGTTGCGCCGTTACCGCGACGAACTGGCCGGCCAGATGAAAGAACTTCAACATAAGCTTGGCCAAAATGAAAACAAGCTCAAGTCCGGTGATATCCCGCCGGACCAGCGGAAAAATCTTCAGTCCGAAAACGACGGGCTCCGGCAGAAATTGGAATCTTGCAAGCAAGAATTAAATGCCGTCAACCAGCAGATTGCCCAGACGGAAAAGAACGAGGGCAAGCAAAAAGGCCGGCAACGGGAAAACCGGGCGCAGGAAATAAGGGAAAACCTGGATAAAATGCAGATGCGCCGCTCTGAAATGGACAAACAGCCGGAAAACTACAAGAAAGAGTATATCCGGGAATATCAGGAAATAGACGAGAAAACCAAGCGCCTCAAGCAGGAACTGCAGGAACTGGAACGCGAATAAATAAAAGGATTAATTCAGCAATAAGAAAGAGAAGTAATCTACGATGAAGAGTACGGAGACGAAGTGGTGGGAGGAGTTCTGGACGTGGCTGATGATATGCGCCGGCACGGTAATTATCCTGGCGGAAATCGTGGATTGGGCCTGGCTCGGCAACAACAAAAAACTGTCATTGGGCGGCGGTCTAATAGTCATCTGGCTGGGCATAATGGCCCTGTCACTGATGAAAAAATCCAATCAGGAACCGCCCAAGCCGTCAGCATAAGGTCACCATTTGAGGGTGTGAGTACCGACGCGCCATAGGAGGATACTATGATTAATCATTCGAAGCCGGTGCTTATGGATAAGGCAATCCTAAATAGCCAAACCGGGAGCGCTTCAGGCCGGTTTAATCATTCATTCCCGATTATCGCGGTCTTGATAGGCGCAGTGCTTATTCTTTCGACTATTTTTATGCCTGCAGGCTATTCCAAACAGAAGGAAAGGACTAGCGAAGACGCCCTTATGGATGGCCTAATCTGGCTGGCCCGGCACCAGAACCCGGACGGCTCCTGGGGCGCCAATAGTTTTGCGAAGCAATGCAAAGGGACCGCTTGTTCCGGAACGGGCGAGGGTGAGTATGATATCGGCGTAACCGGCCTGGCCCTGCTTGCCTTTACCGGCGCCGGATATACTTCATCTTCCAAGGATGAATACGAAGGAATTTCTTTCGGCGGCGTTGTTAAAAAGGCGGCAAATTACCTGATATCCATCCAGGATAACCAGGGCGTTTACGGCGGAATCAAATCGGGGAAGTTCATGTATAATCAGGCCATCGCCGCATACGCGATGGCTGATTTGTATGGGCTCGTTAAGGATAGTCCGTCCGGCCTTATGTTTAAGGATACGGCGCAAAAAGGCATAGACTATCTCATCAGCGCCAAGAACCCGGGCAAGACCGCAGTCAGTCCCGCTAATAGGGGCAAGGGTTGGCGTTACCAGCCGCGCGACAGGCAGAACGACTCCTCTGTAACCGGCTGGGCGGCGATGGCGCTCAAGTCCGCTGAACTGGCCGAACTTGACATCAACCCAGCGGTCTTTGCCGATATTAAGTCGTTCTACGATGATGTGACTGATCCGAAAAGCGGTCAGGTGGGTTATACCGAGCTGGGCTCTGTGGCGATTATGGCGAACGAAATAAACCCGAAAATACATCCGTCCATGACCGCCATCGGCATAACCGTCCGTATGCTGATAGATAAAAAGAAAACCGACCCGGTTATCAAGAACGGCATAGACCTGATTTTACGGGATTTACCCGCCTGGGACACGGCCCAGCTGGGCGTGATTGATTATTATTACTGGTTTCAGGGCTCGAATTGCCTGAACCGGTATGACGGCCCGGACGGCCCCTGCTGGAAAAAGTGGAACGAGAAACTGAAAGAAGCGCTGGTCAAGAACCAGCGTCTCAAGGCAGATAAATGCGCCTGCGGTTCCTGGGACCCGATAGACCGCTGGAGCGAAGAGGGCGGCCGGGTCTATGCCACCGCCATAAACGTCCTGACACTGGAAACCTATTATATCGGTATCACCAGATCAGGCAAGTAAACTCTATAGTATGTGTATCTGGTGGCAGGCCGAGGGCAAGTCGTGGTATGCAAATAAGTTAAATGAATCCAAGGATTAAACTAATTATATTGGTGATGCTCGGATTTTTAGCCGCAAGTTGCACCGCCAGCCCGCCACCAGAATTTATTCCACCGCTGACTCCACCGCCCTTGCCTGAAGGGTTACAATTCAGAACCCATCTTGATACCTTGATTAAGCAGTTAGGCGACAATGACTGGCGCACGCGCGAGTCGGCAAGCAAGGAAATTAAAAGTATTGTTGATTACTATATCGGCGGCATTTCCGAAGACCCGGAACATCTTTCGCCGAATATGTCATATCTGGTCAAGGCGCTGGAATATGCCTCGGCCAAGGGGCACCCGCCGGAAGTGGACGCCGCACCCGATTTGGAGATAAAAATGCGCGCCCTGATACTTTACGGGCCGATTAGATACAGACTCATCGTGCATCCTGACCTGATAAAACTTTATCCGGAAATAATTGATAAATTACAGAATGGCGATGACCAAAAGGTGATAAACTGGCTTGGAAGCCAAGTAGATGATGTGCAACGGAAAGGGATTGCTCTTTATAAAGAATTCTTGAGGTCGGCTGTTAGTGAAGTAAGACGGGTGGCAATAGAACGGCTTGGTTCATTAGTCGGCGAGGCAGAGGTTATAAAAGACTTATTGCCTTTGCTTAAAGATAACGACGATAATGTTCGACGGCTAATACTTAATATTTTAAATGATAAAGGCAATGCTTCAATTATTCCGGATTTACTGCCATTAACACAATACCCAATCCCACGAACCCGACTGGAGTTGGCAAAATTAGTTATTAGACTGGGAAAAGAATCGGTGGCTCAGGAATTATTGCCTTTGCTTAAAGATAGTGATGCAAGTATCCGCTATACGATAGTTCTTTATATCCGTAGTTTACAAAATAAATCAATGAGCAGAAATTTATTGCCTTTGCTTCACGATGAAGATGAGAATATCCGGGCGAATGTCGTGATTGAAGCCAGCCAATTAAAAGATTCATCTTTACTTAAAGATATATTGTCTCTGTTTCACGACAATAGTGCAAAAGTTAGAGGCTATGCTATTGGTACAGCGGTAGAATTGGGCGGGGAATCCGTTATTAATGATACGATACCGTTACTTAAAGATAAGTCAGACGAAGTTTGCGCTAAGGCCGCCGCAGAAATTTGTCGCTTAGGCGGTCTTGAAATTATAAAAAGGCATTGCAATATAAAAGACATAGCATCCTGGCTGAAAAGTAATGATACCGTTACGCAGGTGTATACCCTTAATATCCTCGGCAAACTAAAAGATGCGTCAGTAATAAAAGATATATTACCTATATTGCAAAACGACCCTGACAGTCCATTGCCCTGGGTAAAGGCAACAGCAATTGAAACACTGGGCAAACTTGGAGATAAATCAGTTGCTGAAATCTTAATACCATTTCTGAAGCATAAGGATGATTTAATTCGGAGAATGGCCATTCAATCTCTTGGTAACTTAATGGGACATGAATGTATAGCAGATATTCTGCCTTTATTAAAAGACGATGATTTAAATACACGGGAAGTCGCTGTATTCATTTTGGCGCACGTAGGTGACTCATCTATTATACCGAATATTATACCCTTGCTTAATGAGGCAAATATATCATTTCACCCGATGATAATTAGAACACTTTTCAAATTAGGCGGCCCTTCCGTTATAGAAGAACAGGGCTTGTTAAGAATGTTATTACCGTTGCTACAGGATAAATCGCAATGGACCAGGGCGGAAATCGCTCAAACACTTGCTCTAATATCTGATAAAACCGCGGCTAATGATATATTGCCCTTATTAACGGACAGTGACAAAATGGTTAGGTTTAATACCGCTTATGCTCTTGCCAGAATCGGAGACATCAGAGCAATACCTGTATGGATAGAGACAGTTGAAGATACGGAGAAAATATATTTATATAATGATTTAGATAACTTTATACAATTCATACCCATCGAGAAAATAGCATATGCAATAGCAGAAGAATGTTTGGAAAAGTTAACTGGCAAGAAGATGCACGGTACGAAATGGAAAGAATGGTGGCAGGCCGAGGGCAAGTCGTGGTATGAGGCTGAACTGGCCAAGTTAGAGAAGAAATAATATGGGTCTGCGGCAAACCCTTATTATGGAGTCTATCCCGCAACTCCAAGGGGGCAGACCGCTAAAGATGGAGTCATAATTGACTTCTAATGACACCTCTGAGACTCTGTGCCTCCGTATCTTTGTGCCTCTGTGGCTGGTTATCTGGCGATAGGTTAGGACACTCTGACCGCTAACGCTTTAATACCAAGCCCAGCAGGGTAGTGTGGTCTGGCCCGCGAGAACTATTATTTTGATGTGCCCGGCGCGGGCGTGTCCTTTTTCTGGGCGTCCTTTACTTTTTCCTCTGTCCATTTCTGGAGAAGTTGCTTAGCCGATACCTGCAGTTCGCTGTTCGGATAGGCTTTAATAAATCCGTCTATCGCGCCAATTGCTTGCTCCAACTTTTCCGCTTCCTTTAAACATAGCGCAATGCCGTATGCCGCGTTGTCGGCCAGGGATGAGGCCGGGAAATCTTTGAGCAGTTCATTGAATTTAACGATAGTCTCATCGTATTTATGTTCCTTGAACAAAACTTCGCCCTCGGTGAATTTAGTCAGCGGCACGAAATCGTTATCCTTATTGGCATTGATAAAGGCAATCCGAGCCTGCGCCCGGCTGGCAAAATAGTCATCCGCCTGGTTCCGCCCGGCCCCGCGCAGGTTACCGTTTAATACCTGAACGTTTTGCCATTCGTTAACCGCCTGTTTGGGATTACGCCGTTCCGATATCTGCGCCTTCTGCTGCTGGGCGGCCACGGCATTGTTACCCCGGTTGGTATTAGAGCCCACATCTTCACCCGCCGGGAAAAGTTCTATCAATTTCTGGTAGATGACCAGTGCTTTATCATAATCATGCTGGTAATATTCATAAATCTCGCCGGCCTTAAACATGGCGTCGTCGACATAGGCGCTTTTGGGGTATTTAGCCGCCAGTTCCTCGCATAACTTTATGGCGATGCCGTAGTTTTTCAATTCCGTATGGCACCAGGCTTTCCAGAAAAGGACCCGGTCCAGATAGACGCTTTTCGGAAATTGGTTTTCTATCTCCGTGAATTTATCCAAAGCTCCTTTGTATTTCCCCTCGATGGCCAGCGAATAGCCGGACACAAAAATCTTGAGCTCCGCAGACAGTTCCGTTTTCTGCTGAGTTCGAGCCTGTTCCTCGGCGCCGAGCGATAAACCTAATCCTAACAACACTAACCAGATACAAATAGTCTTATGCATAACTACCTCCATTCTGTAAACCGTTTTTCCCGGTTCTGTTCTATTAAACCATTAGTAAAAATAACTTCTTTCAACGCCTGTAGTTCCACAGGTGAATTCTCGTTCTGCACCCAGATGAAAACTGCCTCAAGCTTGGCCAAATGCATCTGCAATTCACCGCTTTTAACCGAGTATTTGGTCAGCCGTATTTTCTCCATCAGGCCGGATTCCAGCAATGCCTGTTTGAGAATCTCTATTTCCTCGGAATTATTCTCGTCAAGATTCGCGATATTTACCAAAGCGGCATCAGACGCAACTAAAAGCGGCGTCGGCGACAGCGTATCAGATGCCAGCATATCTGCTCCGGTTGCCTCTGGCGGTTTAACGTCCGTCTGGCGCATAACGATATGAAGCGTCACGGCCAGCAGTATCGCGGCGGCCAGGGGCAGTATTGCGTAACGGGCCAGGTATCGTTTAAATGTACCGGAGCTGGACATTCGGCGGCTGAGCCGTTGGCCGTAGTCGCGCCAGTATTCATCAGGTAACTGCGGTTTCACAGCCCGGCGCATAGCGGCGTCATTATTCCGGAATAGCTGGACCAAGTCACTGCATTCTGGGCAACGGCTGATATGATTCTCAACCGCTTGCTTTTGTTCGGAGCTCGATTCATTATCCAGATAGGCCGACAGCATTTCCTGATTAAATCCGCATTTCATATTTTCATTGCTCCCAGCTTGTCTTTTAATTCCGTCCTGGCCCTGAACAACCGTGACATAACCGTGCCGATAGGGCAGTCGGCAATCCGGCTGATTTCTTCGTAAGACAGCCCTTCAACTATCCGGAGCATCAGCACCTCGCGGTATTCACCGGCCAGGGACTCGACGGCATCCAGCACGTTCTGCTTCAGCATGCCGGCTGGTCCATCAGCCTGAGCCTTCTTATCCGCAATCTCCAGTCCGTTAATCCGTTCCGTCTTCCGGCTTTTCTGCTGGCTGAAATAATCGCGGCATAGGTTGGCGCAGATGGTTCGTAAATAGGGATAAACCTCCTGGCGGCTGTCAAAACCGCCTGAACCAAGTGATTTCCAGAACCTGATGAACGTCTCCTGCGAAACCTCCTCAGCCGCGTAATGATTGGTTGTCATTCCAAAGGCCAGCTGATATATTCTGACCTGGTAGAGCCTGACCAGTTCGGTAAAGGCCGACTGGTCGCCCCGGCGGCAGGCACCAACCAGTTCGGGCTCTGATAGAGTATTGGCCATAATCACAGTATAATAAAAACCCCGTTTGATACCATATTTTCATGCTCTGCTCAACACATTAACCAGGCATCTTATCGCGCCGCCCAGCCGGTATATCCCTGAAGCATCTATGCGCTTTACGATAAATCCTTGCGCTTGCCAGATATTTACGGCGCAGTTGTCCAGTTCCGGGATATTGTAAGTCGGCAGATAGACCGTTTTGACGCCGGCCCGATTGTCGATTATCACATTATTATAACTGATGAATACATGCGGGGTTTTCGTGGGCAAAATCGGTATCGGCACAACAGAAAATCCCTTATCCCTAAGACAACCGGCAACATTACGGAAGGCATCAAAGAGGCTTGGGTCAACCTGACTGCTGATATCTGGCTTGTCCTTGTCCAGAAGTCGCATGGCCAGGTCCGGGTCGCCCACCAGCACCGTCCTGTCATCTAACGGGGTGATGTACATTTCAATATGGTGTTCCGGCACCGGCGTGGCTGCATCGCCTACTAAAACCGGCTCGTAGCCGAATCTTTGGCCCAGATAATCGCTGAACTCTTTAGCATCGCTAAAACTACTATGGCTAAGATTAAGCTTAAATAGGTTGTAGTCCGCGAATATAAACCGCCCAGCATTAATCAGGTCACCGCCGTGGAAGTAAAGCCGTGATTTCTCCACCTGAAACTCGGCCGGCCTGTCCGAGGCCAGCTTCCAGGACACAAACCAGTCATTGGACCGTTCATCACAGCCGTATTCCGGCCGGGGCGGCAGTACCAATTCGGCTTTAATCCCGGCCTTATCCGGAGCCTTGGCCAGAAACCGGTCACGCGCCCAGCAGGTAATCGGACAATTGGTTATTACCGGAATAAATCTTTTCCCCGCCGATACGCCCGCGCCGTATAAATCGGCTGTCAGCATCTTAAAATCAGATTCCGCAGGACAGGCCACGTAAGTCTTCACTTCGGCCGGTAACTGCCTGAACAGGTCGCGATAAGCCGCCAGCACGCCCGGGGCGGCAGTGTTACCGGAAAAATGGATTATTATCTCTTCCAGCGCGCCGTCAACATCCGAGACTATCCGGCCCGGGGTCAACACGCTATCCGGCCGGGCGAAAAATCGGGCATTGTGAAAGGCCGGCGGCTTGGTAAAGTGGGGCAGTGCCAGGGCCGTAAGGCATACTGCCGCACATCCTAATACCGCACCGGAGATTGCCTGTTTAATATACTTGGTTTTAGTCATAAAATCATTTCTTAACCCGGACAACTGCGGCCATCGTATCTGGTGAAGCTTCTTTTATGGTTACTCCCGGTTGCCAGGAACACAGCATCTTCTGGTTTTCCGGCTGTTTTCCCGAGCCCGGCATTGTCACATAAGCATAGTAAAAAGGATAAGCCGCCTTTGGGGTATCGGTTATTACCGCCTTGGGCCTGGTCTTAACGACTATCTCGTTTTCAGTCGTGCTGGCGGCCGGCGCTGATACATTGATTTCCGGCATCAGGATGGTTTTAGGCGCTGAGGTAATCATACGGGAAAACGGGTTCGAGGTGTCTTCAACCAACCGCAACTTACAGATGATTCTGGCTTCGGACTTAGCCGGGTTCTTGATGGCTATTTTCAGGATATCGGTTTCAGCGTCTTTCGTAATTCTGGTTATTACCCGGGCGGAAAGCTCACAACCCTGCAGGCTGAGAGTCTGTTCAGGCTTGGCCAGCAATTCTTCCTTAACTTCCGTTATCTTGTCCTTAGATGCAGCCTGGTCTACCGCTATCAGATTAGCCAGGTTTATCCCGCCGCCTGCCAGCACCACCATAAAAAATACCAACCATCCGGTCTTACCCATAAAAACCTCCTTTTTAGAGCCACAGCGAAATCCCGTCCCGATAGCCATCGGGAGGATTCCAGCGGGTATTTATTTCACGTTCTCTATAATATATACTGTCCGGAACACGGTTTTATTCCCGGAAATAAAGGAATTCGATAAAATATGCAGTTCCAATAAAGTAACATAACATATGCTAAAAACCTGTCTGGAACTGCATTCAGGGTGGTCTGGAGGGTGTTGCGACACCCTTCAGTGGGTAACAGGGAGTTCAGACCCAGTGTGTCGGAACGACCGCAATAGGGGCAATAGCCCCTTTTGAATGCAAAACCGACAGAGTAAATTTAACTTAGTTGGTTTTGCATATGTATGGGGATATGCGGATAGGGGAGTATGTTCTTACCAGGGCTGGTAGAACCCAATCCAACTAACCTCGCCTAATTATATCCCGTCATAGGATAGTAACTCTGGAGCTAATGCGCTAATACCAAGACAAGCAGGGCAGTGGTGCCATAAAACCCTTATTATACAGCCGTTTTGGCGGCTTATCTCTCTATCATATCACCGATATGCCATTAGACCTGATTATGCACCTGCCTTAAACTCATTATACTAAGCCTATTCTATGGTCACATCGCCTGAGAGTGCAGCATTACCAAGCCTAATCTGTCATATTCCTGTAATATGCTATTTTACTGTATCTCTCTGGTTATACTATACCCCATAGTAGGGGATACCCTACCCCCTACCACCCATTGCCATAATGCATACCAGACCATATTATACCATCTATATACTGATAGCCCATTCTATAATGGTATATCTAATATCGTTGCATATCCAATATCATATCTCATAGCACCTGTTATGTTACTGTCCAATACCATGCACATTACAGCAGGGGAGTATATACGCCACCTTATACAAGCCAGTGCACTATATGCAGGTATTAGACTACATACTGTCAACTATCCACCCATATATCCGATAGCATCCGGTATGTTGTCTATTAGTATCCGGTATCGCATGCCCTAATAGGGGTTAGACATAAGCCTGGGGGATATAATTCAGTAACGGCACAGACGCATAAATCACCCTATTTACTTGACACATTCATATTGATGAGTAACCTATCTTAACCACTGAGACCTCTGAGAACACTGATTTTATATTGGCTATATTCTCTTAGTGAGTTTATCCGATATGCTCAGTGGGTTCAGTGCTTTCTGGCGCCTAACGCGCCATGGCGCACTGCGTTCACAACCCCAAGTGGGTTATATTTATAAAGCTTGTGTTTGGCCTCTGTGAGCTCTGTGCCTCAGTGGCAATCTGACCCCGCCATCCGGCGGGATAAGACCCAGTAACGGTCTGGCGCTTAAAGTCGCCAGCCCTAACTGGCTCTAAAAGGAAATAATATATGCCTATAAAGAGCAAGGTGGAGATACCGGTCGCGCCCGTAGTGTCGCCGCATCCGGATATGAGCCAGAAATGGGAACAGAATAGCAAGTCCAGCGCCCAGACGGCTAATGCCCGGCGCAAGTGGCGCATCAAGAACGACGGCGATTACGGCCAGCTGGTGGCCACGGTAGCCGCCGATAAGTATCAGGAGCGGGTCAAGTTCTCTTCGGCAAGCGGCTCGGACCGCGATGAAGAGGATATCTACACTATGCACCGCCGGAAATTGCTCAAGTCTTACAATAAATACTCCAAAAGCCTGGATTTGGTCTATGCCGAAGACGGCAAACGGTTCAAGGAAGCCATAGAAAACAAGAAGGGCAACTGGGAAGATGCTATCAGCGGGACACTGCGGTTTACCGGTTCACGCGCCCGGGGCAGGCAGGTGGTTTCGGTGGTGGGCGACTGGCTGACCGGGGAGCAGTATGTGGTCGGGGTGTTGCCCGAAGGCGCTCAGATAATGGGCGGCGGGCCGTATGACATCGCGCCGGCGCGGCTCAAGGCCACATTCAGGGCATCGCTTACCCAGTTGTTGACCCAGACCGGCATAATCATATCCGAGTCCGAGCACAACCCGGCGATGATGCTCAGGCACAACTCGCGCATAAAGGATTTCCTGTCCCGGATGTCCGACCCAACCCGGGCGATTAACTGGTCCATCGACCGACTGCCGGACAAGTCCTATTGCGTCTGGTTCCTCAAAGACGGGCAGTTGCATCTGGGCATACAGGTCTTCGCGCCGTAAGATAACCACGAATAGACCCCGTTATGCAACGGGGCGGGCATGAATGCCTGAATGAGTAAATGACAGAATGGGGGCGCTGGGCCGGGTATTTTCCCGTCAAGCTAAGCCTGGCGCCCGGGGATTATTTGCCGAGCTGTTTCTTCATCTCTTCTAAGGTTTGCCTGATGAGGGGTGTTTGGGGCATGTTCGGGTCCAATTCCAGAGCCTTTTCTAAATCGGCAATCGCTTCCCGGAACTCTTTCTTATTATAATAAGCAACTCCGCGGTTGTAGTATGCCGACGCCAATTTGGGGTTCAGCCTGATTGATTCTGTCCAATCGGCCATGGCCTTGTTCACCTCATTTTTCATATAAAGGGCGTTGCCGCGGTTGGTGTACGCCTCGGCAAATTCGGGGTTCAGCCTGATGGCCTCGCTAAAATCCGTTATGGCCTGGTCAAAGTTACCGGTATCAAAATAAACGATGCCGCGGTTATCGTATGCCGCAGCCAATTTGGGGTTCAGCCTGATGGCCTCGCTAAAATCCGCAAAAGCCTTGGTCATCAGTTCCCGCCAAACGGGTTCGCCCGGGCGCGGCTCGCGCCTGGCTTTCTTCTGATAAACGACGCCGCGGTCGTTGTAGGCCTTGTCATTATTGGGATTCAGTCTGATGGCCTCATTAAAATCGGTAATTGCCTTGTCCAACTCGTTTTTCTTAACATAGACAATGCTGCGGTTGGAGTAGGCAGTGGCATTTTTAGGGTTCAGCCTGATGGCCTCATCGTAATCCGCCATGGCCTTGTCTAGTAACTCTGCCGATGCCGCATCCTGGAAGTTGTTGCGTTCCGTTTTTTTATAATAGGCGCTGCCGCGGTTATCGTATGCCTCGTCATCTTTGGGGGTAATACTGATTACCCGGGTAAAATCCGCAATCGCCTTGTCTAACAGCGCCTGGCAAATATCGGGGTTTTTATTTCCGTTGAACTCGCGCTCGGATTTATCAAAATAGGCATGGCCACGGCGGAAGTATGCCTCGGCGTAATCGTGGTTCAGGCTGATAGCATCATTGAAATCAGCAATCGCCTTATCAAATAATTCCCCCCATGCCGCATCGGTCAGTTCATGGCGTTCCGTTTTATTATAATAGGCGCTGCCGCGGTTGGCATATGCCTCGGCATCAGTCGGGTTAATCCTGATTACCTGCGTTAAATCTTCAATGGCCCGGTCTAACTCGCCTTTTTTTATATAGCTATTGCCGCGGTTGTAGTATGCCTCGGTCAATTTGGGATTCAGGCGGATAGCCCATGTATAATCCGCAATGGCCTTGTCCAGCTCGTTTTTCTCGTTATAGCTAAAACCGCGGTTGACGTAGGCCCAATCATATTCGGGATAGAGTTCTATGACCTTGGTATAACTGGCGATGGCCTCATCATATTTCTTCTGGCCGTCTTCAATGCACCCTTTGGCATACCAGCCGATATAGCTGTTGGGGTCGTATTCCAATGTTTTCTCGTAATCAGGAATTGCCGCCTCGGGTTTCTTGTAGGAATATTCCGTAATCCGGGCCCGTTCATAATATGAATACGCTAATGTCGGCGTTGCCTTAATCGCCTTGCTGAAATATTCATAAGCTTTTTCTATCAGTTCCCGGTATTCAGACTGGGTCAGCGAGTGGTCATCTCCGGCGGTTTTCAGCTTTTCTAAATAGGCATAGCCGATGGCCTGATAGGCGTCGCCGTAGGTTGAATCTATTTTAAGGGCGTCCTGGGCGGCACGTATTTTGTCTTCGGTCGTGTGCGCGGCGGAGGCGCGGTCGAGGACTGCTTTGGCCTCGGCGCGTTTCCGGTCTTTTTCGTCCTTGGCTCTGGTGGCTTCTTTCTGTTTGGCCAGCTGGGCCAAACATTGGTCATATAACGCGTTTATCTGCCCGTCGCTTTTGGTGAGTTCCCGGAGTTTTTCGCAGGCAATCAGGGACTGGTCATATTTGCCTTCACCGGCATAGGCCAGCGCCTCTTTGCGGAATTGTCTTGCCTTGTCTGACGCCCTGGCGGATGATATCATCAGCCCGATTATTACCGCCGATAATACCAAAATAGCGCCGGTAACGCTAAGGCTTATGGCCTTGTTCTTTTTCGCCCTGGTCCATAGTTTAGTGATATGCGGAGTGCGCCGGGCGGTTATCGGTTCGTCATCCATATAGCGTTTCAAATCATCGGCCAGTGCGCCGGCGGTTTGGTAGCGCTTGTCTTGTTCTTTTTCCAGGCATTTGAGACAGATGGTTTCCAGGTCCTTTGGTATTGCCTGGTTTATCGTCCGCGGGGCCGCCGGGTCGGTGTTAAGAAGTTTGTTAATGATGTCATATATTTCTTCGCCGGCGAACGGGTATCTGCCGGTTGTGGCGTGATACAGCGTTGCGCCCAATGAGAAGATATCTGAGCGATGGTCTATGGCGCCTTTCTTGCCCATGGCTTGCTCAGGCGACATGTATTCCGGCGTGCCGACGGTTGTGCCGGTAAGGGTCAGGGTTTTGTCCAGCCCGGTGAGCTGTTTGGCTATGCCGAAATCAGTCAGGTAGGCGTCTTCTTTATTGTCTACTAAGATATTGCTCGGCTTGATGTCGCGGTGAATTATGCCCTGGCTGTGAGCGTAATGCAGGGCGTCGGAAATCTGCCGGATGATTCCGGCAATTCGTTTGGGTGCCAGGGGGTTAGTTTTGTCTTTTATAAGTGATTCCAGCGATTTACCCTCGATGTAGTCCATAGTGAAGTAGTGGGTTTTGATAATCTGCCCGACTTCGTGGACCTGGACGATATGAGGGTGCTTGAGTTTGGCTACGGCTTGGGCTTCGCGGATGAAACGCTCGACTGATTCCTGGTCGCTGGAGGTGATGACCTTAAGGGCAATCCGGCGCCCGAGCGTCTGGTCAAGGGCCAGATATACCTCTCCCATGCCGCCCTGGCCGAGTTTCTTTTCGATGGTGTATTTGTCGAATGCGCTTTGCATATCCAAAGTGTAGTGGAAAAAGGGCAGGAATGCAAAGAAAACTAATTGTTATTTAGCCCCGCTAAAGCGGGACCCCGCTATGCGGAATAAGGGACAGTAAGTCGCTATACTTCAACTGTCCCTAATAACGTGGCAGTAACTCGTTTACTCGAACTGCCACTAACCACAGATTATACTTGACACAACAATTTTATTCGCTATAATCAAGCTTATGATTCGTTTCGAATCCATCCGCAAGGAATACGACGACGTCATCGCCATCAAGAATCTCAATCTCCAAATCAATCAGGGTGATATCTTCGGCCTGATAGGCCCCAACGGCGCCGGCAAAACCACGATGATGCGGATATTGGTCGGCCTGCTGGAGCCTACCCGCGGCCGGGTTTATGTTGACGATAAATCGGTAGACAAGGATGACGCTGATTTCCGGCGACGCATCGGCTATATGCCGGATTTCTTTTCGCTCTATGACGAACTCAAGGTCTGGGAATATATGGACTTCTTCGCCTCGGCTTACAACATTCCCGACAAGGCAAACAAGATAGATAAGCTTATCAGCCAGATGGACCTGTCCGCCAAGAAGAACGACTTTGTAGCCAACCTTTCGCGCGGAATGAAGCAACGGTTAGCAATCGCCAAGACACTGCTCCACGACCCGGAGATACTGGTGCTGGATGAGCCGTCCGCCGGGCTGGACCCCAAGGCCCGGATAGAACTGCGCGATATCATCAGGCAAATCGCCTCAGTAGGCCGGACCACCATCATTTCATCGCATATCCTTACGGAATTGTCCGACCTGTGCAACACCATCGGCATTATGCAAAAAGGCGTGATGATGGAGTCGGGCCGGATTGAGGATATCATCGGCCGGATTCAGGCGAATAAACTGCTCCGGCTGGATGTCCTGGCGCCGGATAAAGAGGCGATTATCGGACTGCTTAAAACCATCCCCGGCGTGGCGGACGCGTATATCAAGGATAACCTGATAGAGATAGCCTTTTCCGGACGCCGTGAGGAGATACCGGCGTTGCATAAGAAACTGATTGACCAGCGCATAGAGGTGGTGTCGCTTT
Source organism: Planctomycetota bacterium (assembly GCA_043808305.1). Lineage (GTDB taxonomy): Bacteria > Planctomycetota > MHYJ01 > JACQXL01 > JACQXL01 > JBBAAP01. The sequence continues at coordinate 24,235 of JAZDFB010000026.1, forward strand.
ATGAGTACCGCCAGAACCTGGAGGATATATTTATGTCGCTGTCAATAAAGGAAGTGTCGTGATAAAAGATATTTTCACCAATCCGGAGGTAATCCGCAACGCGCGGTACCGTTTGCGGCCAAAGACGGTGTGGCTGACCATCTTCATTACCGCGGCATTCCTGATATTGGTGGCGATAATGGCCTTTAATCCCCTAAGAGATAACGCCCACGAGAGCTGGCGCAATCTGTTTGTCGCTTATGCCTGGATTGCAACCGTGACAGGTTTCTTTTACGGCGTATCATTGACAACGATGTCTGTAATGGGCGAGAAGGACAAGAAGACCTATGATTTTATGTTTATGACGCCGCTTTCGGACAGCGCGATTTCTATAGGCAAGCTCATCGGTTCCAGCCTGCATATGTGGCTGATATTGGCGATAATGACATTGTTCCTGCTGGTTTCCGGCCTGGGCGGGGAAATTGCTCCGGTCAAAATGCTGGTGTTTTACCTGGCGCTGATATTGGGTTCGCTGTTATGCGCCGCCTGCGGGATGCTTGTTTCGGTCAGTATTACCAGGACGACATCGTCATTGGTCGGCGTTCTGATAGTCTTGGGCGTATGCGTAATAAGCTCGGGATTAGGCATGGGGTCTCGGGAGTATGATGGCTATTTACAATTCTACGGATTATTAAGCCCGGTGCCGATCATTATGGATATATCAGAGGAACTTTCAAGGTGGTACGATCCAAACATTATTTCATTCTTTAACAGGAATATTAATGCCGGCCTGCTTACGATAGCCATTTATGCCTGGCTGATATTCTGGATAATGCGGGCGGTAATCCGGAAGGTCAGGAATCTGCAGGGCGTCTATTTTACCGAATTAGAGGCGCTCATAATCTTTGTAGTATTTGAAGTCCTGATGGCCGGGTTCCAGTGGAAGTATATGAGCAACCCTTACGGAAAACATTTCTGGGACTCTTTGGCAACCTATCTGATAACTAATGGCATATTCTTGGCGGTTTTTTCCTGCGGTTTAACCCTGTCCCGCGAGGATTATTTCAGCTATGTCCGCCAGGGGATACTGAAAACTCCGGCAGAGGCGTTGCGCAAGCTGTCGCCGCCGCATATACTCTATATCATCCTGTGCCTGACAATGATTGGCGGGCTCCTGATGATACCGTTCCGGACGGATAATCTCCTGTTGGTCGGCCTGGAAATCTGGGTACTGATAGCCGCGGTCTCGATATTTTACCTCCTGGTCCAGTTTTTAAGGACTATCCTTGTTTACGCCGGCCCGGTGGTCGCCATCATAATATCCGCGGCGGCATTAGGCCTTCCGCCGATATTCCTGGCCGCCTTCGGAGTGCCGGATAAATATTTTGTCTGGTTTAATCCGATTGCCTATATTACCCAAATACACTGGTTTTTATTTCGCCTTGGAACAGACTATTATTATCATTATCGTAATAAGCCTTTTACCAATACCGATTTATGGTTTCTGCCGGTTTTATTGGCGGTTATGCTGGCAATGATGCTGGTGTTCTTCATCGTCCGCCATAATCAAATCAAACGCACTATCCGGCATCGGATGAAGATGTAAGGAGTTTTTATGGGCAATAAGTTATTTTATATGGCTATTGTAATTATCCTGGCGGCGGCAGTTTTAATCCAGGTTAGTTATGCGCGGAAGAAACTGGAACGCACAGCGGCCGAAGCGGGTAACTTTGGAAGCCAGCGGCAAGCCCTGGAATCGGATAATAAGCAGCTTCAAGCCAAAGCGGCCGCCCTGGAACAGCAGATAGCATTATTGGAAAATAAATTGGCGTTATTTAAGATGCAATCAGCCCATACGGCAAGCGGCAGCGCATCCGGCGCACAGGAAACCAGCACCGAAACTATCCGGCCGGGAAATGCACCGGCAACAAACCTATCGTCGGACGCACGCCTGGCAAAGGCGCGGAGCATGGGCAAGCTATTAGCCCAGATAGACACGGAATCAATGAAAAGAGGGGAGCCCAGCTCCGAGGCTTTAAGGCAGATGTCCGAGCTGATGAAAATTATGGCCGATTTGGAGCTGCCGCTGCATGAGGACCAAGAGGCAACACTGGAATCCATATTAATGCCCGAGATGAGGCAGGCATTAACGAACATTTTAATCGGCGCGCTGGAAGAATTGAAGGAACCGCTGAATGCCGTTCAGGCCAGCCAATACGAGCAGACACTGGGGAAAATGGCGGAGTTGCTTAAAATAACCTCGTCGGAAGATTTCACGCCGGCGGAAAAAGCAATAGCCTGGCTGCGGAATTATGATACCGCAACCGCGCTCAATAAAGAACTGACGGATATTTTTACCAAACGTCAAACGGAACTTCTCCAAAAGGAGACCTTGACTGAACCGTTTAATATAATGCCGCAGTTACCGTCCGGTTATTATTACGCGTCTATCAGCGAATCTAATGAGCCCGGCAAGGCAAGTAACGAAGTATTAGAAAACTGGGCCGGAAATATATCCGGGGCTTCCGAAGAGGATAAAAATATTCTTAAGCCATTGTCAGAGCAATATGTGCATGATTATGTCGTCCTGCGCAATACCCTGGAAGGGCGTTACGGCAAAACCGTTATGGATTTGTATCTGGGCCGGAATAAGCCAGGCGCCGACATACTTGCTGACAAGGACAAGACAAAGGCATATTATGATGAGTCAAGGAAAGCGCGCATATCCCCTGATTATATCAAAGCCAAGAATGCAATGGATATAGAATTCCTGCAGGTGGCCGACAGATACAACAAGGAAATCTTAAGCCATTTAGACGGTGAAAAGACGGCTACCTTTAAAAAAGGAATACCCCAGATAATTCATTTCGCAAATATCAACTAACGGCTGCTTGTGGGATCTAAGTGACACTAAGATAAGGTGGCGGTGGGAATTGCACCCACGAATCACGGTTTTGCAAACCGTTCCCTTGCTGCTTGGGTACGCCACCATTTTCAGCGGCCAATAACGGATAAGATGTTATTTATTTAGTTAATCCTGTCAAATGTTATCTAATAATTGTGACTATGCCGTATCGGCGAAAATCCCCTTACCAGCCTTTAATCCGGTTATTACCGGCGCAGGCGCGGGATTTTACCGGTGCGCAGTATCGCTTGCTTGAGCTTTAACGGCGATATCTCGGTATGTGTGCGGCGTTTGAGGCTCTTAACCGCGCTGGTGTCATAAGCCGTTTCGCCTAAATCGTTGGCGCCGGTCTGCAGGCCTTTTAAGGCGTTGTCCAATCCCAGCCTGAACCAGTTGGCCTGGATGTTCTTGACTGAATGCTGGAAGAATATCCGGCTGATGGCTATCAGGCGGACGACCGTTTCCTCGCCGCCGAAATAATCCTCGCGGTTGCCGCGCTTGAGAAGTTTTTCCAGATACGGGAGCTTGCGGATGTGCTCGCCAAACGGCAGGGGGGTGAATTCCAGGAAGCCGTTGGTTTCGCGCTGGATGTCGCGGATTATTTCCAGATGCTCGGCGATATGGATTTCGTTTTCCAGGTGGCCGAAAAGTATGGTTGCCGAGGTGCGGATGCCCAGCCGGTGAGCCGTCTTGATGATATCAACCCAGTCGGCGGTTTTGACCTTGTCCGGGCATATCTTCTTGCGGAGCTTGTCGTTAAGGATGTCGGCATCCATTCCGTGGAGCGCGTCCAGGCCGCTTTCCTTCAATTGCTTGAGCACGTCCGAAACGGTCTGCTTGGAGCGCTTGGCCATGAAAAATATCTCCTGGGGAGAGAAGGCCTTTATGGCCACGCTGGGGAACTCCTTATGTATCTGCTTGAGCATGTCGCAATAATAACGGAACTGGAGCGAGCCGTTCAAGCCGCCGTAGATGCACACTTCGTGGATGTCCGTGGTTTCAGCTATGCGTTTCAGGATTTCGTCCAGAGTCAGCGTGAAGCTGTCCCGGTCCTTTTTCTTGCGGTAGAACGAGCAATACTTGCAGCTATAACGGCAGACGTTGGTGTAAGCAATATGCTTGCTGTGGGCAAAGCTGACTACGTTGCGGTGGATGCGCTTGTTGATGGTGTTGGCTATTTCGTGAATTTCCTGGGCGTGGGTCGGATAGCTTTGCATCAATACGACCGCCTCAATCGGGGTAATTTCCTGCCCCTGGATAGCTTGCTTAAGAATGACTTTCGGATCCATAATGCCCTCCAGATTCTAATGCCTGATTTCTAATTATAAACGCCTGGTATCGACTGTCTAAAACATATTGACAAAACGTTCCACAACTTCGGGCAGATAATTGGTCAGGAACGACTCGCCTTCAAACCCATGCCAGTCCGAGCCGGCTGTGGCCATCAGGCCAAGTCCTTCGGCTGTGTTGCGGTAGTGCCGGGCGTTAGCCAGGCTCCGTTTCTGGTTATAAACCTCTATGGCATCCAATCCATACCTGATGAACTCGGGAATAAACTCCAAAAGGTATTCGTGCGCCGGATGCGCCCAGGCGGCGATGCCGTTGGAATTATGTATCAACTCTATGGCCTTTTTGACCGGCGTCATTATGGGCGGCACTATGGCCATATCATCGCTGAGATAGTGGTCAAACGCCTCCTTCTGGCTGGCCACATAGCCTTTGTCCACCAGCAGGCTGGCCAGGTGGTTGCGCCCGATGCTTTCTCCTTTGCTGTACTTGAATATCTCGCCGTAGGTTACGTTTATCTTATATTTCTCCAGGTTCTTGATACTGGTGTTGATACGGCGGAGGCGTTCGGCCTGGGCCTCCTTGAGAAACGATTCCAATTCCGGCGAAAACCCGTCCCTGAAATAACCCAGTATATGGATTTCCTTATCCCGGTAGTTGGAAGTAATTTCCACGCCCTTTATCAGCCTGAGGTTTCCCGCGATAGGGTAGTCCTTGAGAGCCGCATGCGCCGCGGCTGAATCGTGGTCGGTGATGGCTATCATCTCGTAGCCTTCACGGGCCGCCATATCTATTGTTTGCGTCGGACTGTATATGCCGTCCGAACAGTTAGTATGTATATGAAAATCTATTTTCATTAAGTCCGATACTATAGCATTCAGCTCTAATTTTGTCAAGGGGAAAATCCATAATTATGCCAAATTTTGTTATCGGCAAGCACGTGCCAAAAGACTATTCTTTCGGGTGATTCCGCGCTTCCAGGCGTGACCCCGGGAATAGATTATTCAGGATTTTCTTTTCGTCCGGATTAAGCTCCCTGAATATCGGGTCGTTTTTAGCTATCTTTTCCATACGGGCGATTTCACGGAAGGTCAGCCGGATATACCGGGCGCCCAGCTCGGATACGGAAGATTCCACGGAATAAAGCCGTATCAGCGGAACCAGGGCGCGCTTGTCGCCCATCTTGCACAATGCCTCGACGATGTCCTCGTGGACGCGCTTGCGGCCGTCGCCCAGAAGAACCAACAGGTCATCCAATCCGTCTGACGCTTTCATCTCACCCAGCAGGTCGTGGAGCTTAAGGCGGGTGGACTGCTGAAAACTTATCTTCTTGGTTATATTGGGGTTATTAATGTCGCCGTTGGCGGATTGCGTTATTTTGGAAATCTCGTCATTAGCCGTCTTGATGTGTTTGGCCAAAATCGGCGCGGCGCTTTTGTCGTTCAAGCGGATAAGCGTCTCGGTTATATTTTCCAGCTGGGCCACATCGAGCGTGGTCTTGAGTTCCTGTATCTTATTGAGCTCTTCCATCAGCGGCTTGATGGCCACCTTGCCGATAGCTTCAAGCGCATAGGTCAGCTGGAAGAGCAAAGTATTGTTGGTGGTATTCTTGACCATGGTATCGACTAAAATCTTGGACAATGGCGCGCCTAACTTGGTCAGGCGGTCTATGGTTTTCTGGCGGACTTCGTAATCCTGGGCAAAGATGCTGTCCAGAATGGCTTGGATTTCCGTGTCGGTCAACTGGAGCTGGTCGGGGTGAGTCTCTTCGCATTTTCCCCAGAGCCGGAGATTCCACTGGTCTGATTCGGCAAGCCGAGGTTGTTCTTGCTGGCCGGAATCATCGGGATCGCTCATAGTTTTTTTTACTCTCTCTATTTCAACAGACAAAGCTTTAGCAATTACTGTCCATTTGTAAATAAAAATACATACTTTTATTATTCGGCCGACTGGCGCAACTGTTTTTCCGCGTCAACCTCGTCGCGGCTCATCTTTGAAAAACAGATGTTAAATTTATTCATCAGCGGTTGAGGCCAATTATTATGCCGGCCCAGACGCAACATCTGGCGGACCAGCTGGATAGACAGCCTGAAAGTGCGGATGATATCGCCGTCCAGAGCGCTGGTGTGGTCAATCATATCTTTAAACAACGCGCCGCAAGACCATGCGTAGGTGGCGCTGGCCAGCTTGAAGTCCAAAAGCCGGACCGAAGGAGTAATGCCGACCTTGCGTTCCTCATCCAGTAATCTGATGACGATGGGCAGTGCCGGCCTCTGGATAGAACGGGTTATCTGGGGGTCTAACTTTTTGCCCCAGTCGCGCCGCTTGGATTCGTAGACCAGCGCCACCAGCAGGATGTTTATCTGGTCCGGGCTTAGCTGGTTGAACACGCCCTGGGTAATAAACTCGGTCAGTGATAATTCAAAGCTATAGACCTGCTTGGCAATCAAACCTTTATCAGTCAGCGCCTTATCACGGATATAACCCAGCCGGTTAAGCAGGTTTATCTTTTTCCGGAGTTGGTCAATGATGTTATTATAGCGGCTCTGGCTAAAATGAGATTCTTTTTTCTGCCGGCCCCGGCCAGCCTGATAGTTGCTCAGGCTCTTTTGGGCGGCTTGGTAGATATTTTCTTTGAGCGTATGATATAGGCTGAGGATACAGCTATACGACAGGTTGAACTGGCTTTTGATTTCCTCGATATTGGCCTCGTCGGTAATCCGCTCAATAACGCTGGCCCGCGCGCCGTAGGGCGGCAGCCGGAGATAGGCATAACCGACCGGGTCAATATTGCGCCGGCCGGCCCGGCCGGCCATCTGGTGGTAGTCGCGGCTCCGGATAAAGGTGCGCCGGATGCGGTGGAACTTGGTAATCTCGTCAAAAACAACCGATTTGGCCGGCATGTTCACGCCGACCGCAAAGGTTTCGGTGGCAAATAAAAGCTTTATCAGACCCGAAGTAAAGAGCTGTTCAACTACCTCCTTCATAGTCGGAAGCATTCC
>JAZDFB010000027.1:0-16195 GCA_043808305.1 Planctomycetota bacterium
GGCTGCATCTGCGTCTCCGAAGGCGCCAACATGCCCTCGACCATCGAAGCTATCAACGTGTTCCTGGGCGCCAAGATACTCTACGGCCCGGGCAAAGCCGCCAACGCCGGCGGCGTGGCCACCAGCGGACTGGAAATGTCACAGAACAGCCTGCGCCTGAGCTGGACCCGCGAAGAGGTTGACGAAAAACTGCACAATATAATGAAAGCCATCCATGCCCAGTGCGTCGAATACGGCAAGGAAGGCAACTTCATCAACTACGTCAACGGCGCCAACATCGCCGGCTTCGTTAAGGTCGCAAACTCCATGCTCGACCACGGCGTGGTCTAAGTTTTGCCAGCCAAACCCCAAAAGGGGCGTCCACCCGGACGCCCCTTTTTATTTAGTTTCTCCTCAACAAACACTGTTCAGTATAAGAATATTCCTTTACTTGACATTTTAAGATTGTTTTTTATGATACATTGTTCTATGTCAGAATCAAATTCAATTCAATTAGAGCAATTTGCGCTTAGGGAAAGAATCAAAGAGCTAAACTGCCTTTATGGGATAGCGCAGATTGCGGCCATCCCCAATTTAAATACTGTGCTTCAAGGTATAGCTAGTCTCTTACCATCAGCCTGGCTTTACCCTGAAATTGCCATTGGATGCATCAGATTTGATAATTATGCTTATTCTACGGCTGAATGCAAAAATGCGGTCAACAAGATTGCATCGGATATCATAATTAATGGTTCAAAACACGGCACCGTTGAGGTTATCTATACCCAGGAAAAGCCCAATCTTGATGAAGTGCCTTTCCTGAAAGAATAGCGTAATCTGATAGATATGGTGGCCAAAGAAATTTCTATTATAATAGAAAGGATGTTAGCCTAAGAGGATAATCTTAAATTGCAAGAACAAATCAGGCATTCGGACAGGCTGGCAACTATTGGCCAATTATCAGCCGGCGTGGCCCATGAATTAAATGAGCCATTAAGCAATATTCTTGGTTTTGCACAACTGGTCAGTAAGATACCTGGATTGCCCAAAGTTGCCGAACATGATATCGATAAAATAATAAACTATTCCCTTCATGCACGGGAAATAGTAAAGAAATTGCTGATGTTTTCGCGGCAAATGCCCACTAAGAAAGCTTGGATTAGCATAAATCAGGTAGTGCAGGATGGCTTATATTTCCTTAAGTCACGCTGTGAAAAGGAGGGAATTGAGCTTATTAGATTGCTGGACCCGGAACTGCCGGAAATATACGCCGACCAGGCGCAGCTACACCAGGTATTGGTTAATCTGGTTGTTAACGCAATACAAGCCATGCCTAATGGCGGGAAAATTACCATAAAAACACTGGTTTCAGGTGATCATATTTTACTGATTGTCGAGGATACCGGAATAGGAATGAGTAATGAAATAATGAAAAAAATATTCATCCCTTTTTTCACTACCAAGGAGGTTGGTCAGGGTACAGGATTAGGGTTGTCGCTGGCCCACGGGATAATAACAACGCATGGCGGAGTTATTAATGTGGGAAGCAGAGTAAATTCGGGGTCGCGCTTTGAGGTAAAATTGCCAATCAAAGCTCCTACTGAACCAGAGGAGAACGAATAGAATGACTCACCTAACCGGTAAAAAAGAAAGAGTCCTTGTGGTTGATGACGCGGTTGATACCATTGAGGTCATAAAAAGGAATCTTTCTTCGCAGGGCTATCAGGTTTTTACCGCTTCCAGCGTGCCTGAGGGAATAAGGGTTTTGGAAGGCACTGCGGTTGACCTGGTTATAACAGACCTTAAAATGCCCGGTGGCAGCGGTTTTGATCTGGTCCGGCACGTCCGCGAAAACTTTAAAAATACCGAAGTGATGATGATAACCGGTTATGCATCCATTGAAGGAGCCGTCAAGGCCGTAAAGACCGGCGCGGATGAATTCCTGCCCAAACCATTTACCGATAACGAGTTGTTCTCTGCAGTTACAAGATCTTTAGATAAACTGCATATGCGCAAGGCCGGACAGGGTGTATCACAAAATATCCAGCCTATCCCTTATGGGATTATCGGGGAATCAGAGCAAATAAAGAAAATTTTCAGTATTATTACCAAAGCTTCTTCTACTACGGTTACCGTGCTTGTGGCGGGCGAAAGCGGCACAGGAAAAGAATTGGTGGCCAGAGCCATCCATTACAGCAGCTCGCGCGCTTCTGCGCCGTTTGTGCCGGTAAACTGCGGCGGCATACCCGAAACTCTTCTGGAAAGCGAATTATTCGGTTATATGAAAGGCACGTTTACCGGAGCCAATGAATCACGTTTGGGATTTTTCCAAACGGCTGACGGTGGAACTATATTCCTGGATGAAGTAAGCGAAACAAGCCTGTCGATGCAGGTTAAATTACTCCGGGTTTTGCAGGATAAAGAAGTCTGTATGGTCGGCTCAAGAAGGCCACGCAAAGTGGATATCCGGATTCTTGCCGCTACAAATAAAGACCTAACAAGTTTGGTGAATAAAGGGATTTTCCGCGAGGACTTGTTTTACCGCCTCAATGTGATTACAGTAACACTTCCTCCTTTACGTGAAAGGGGAGACGATATATTGCTATTAACCCACCATTTCGCCGCTAAATTTGCTAAAGAATTGGGGAAAACTAAACAGAAATTCTCGGATGGGGCCTTGCAGGTTCTTAAGAATTATTACTGGCCCGGTAATGTCAGGGAACTGGAAAATGTCATCCAAAGGCTGGTGGTCATGACTGAAGGCGACATAATCGATGTGCCGGACCTGCCATCGCTGATGCGATTTTCCGCGCTTCAGGGCAAAGGGTTTAACAGAACTTTGGATGATGTTGAGGCCGAATATATCCGCAATGTGCTTACCAGCGTAAACGGCAATAAAACCCGTGCCGCGGAAATACTCGGCATAGACCGAAAAACACTCAGGGAAAAACTGAAAAGATACGCCATATCAGATAATGGCGAGGATGCTGATGTAATACCCTGTTGACAATTTAAACGGGGAGATTTTACCCATCGGCCATAAATTACCCAAAACAACCCACATTTTTCATCCACTGGCGCAACACTGATAAATTTTTACTAACAATGCCTTATATATAACTATATAATTATTATTTAGTTATATAGATAGGTTTAGACGCTCACTTCAGATAGTCATTTCTGGCATACTAATTGCTTTAAATCTAATAGTAGTTAGACAATAGCCTAACAGAAAGGAGTCATTTATGACCCAACCCCAAAAAAAACAAGGTGGAATATGCATCAGTTGTGATGAAGGCGCTAAATGCACTTACCCCAAAAACGAGAAGAATCCAACCATTCACTGTGAGGAATTCAAACAGCCGGAAAGCCCAGAGCCCAAAAAATGCAGTGATAAGCCATGTGCGAAAGATTCTGATACGGATAAGGGCTATAAAGGGCTGTGTAAGAACTGTGAAAACAGGAAACAATGCAATCTACCTAGACCCGAAGGCGGCGTATTGCATTGCCAGGAATACCGCTAACGTATTTGCCAGCTGTAACTTTTGAGTCGGTTAATTATAGTCAAACAAAGAGGGGAGAGTGCTATGATAGGATTGAAAGAAGCTGAGAAAACGGTTGATAAACTTGCTGATAAAAACGGCAAGCTCTTGATTTCTTTTCTGGAAGAGGTCCAGGGATACTACAACTATTTACCGGAAGAGGCGTTAAGGGCTGTTGCCAAAAAGACCCGCATTCCGTTAAGGGATGTTTATGGCGTGGCGACTTTCTATAACGCATTCCGGATGAAACCCTGCGGCAAGCACCTTATCTGCGTATGCCTGGGCACGGCTTGCCATGTCCGAGGAGGTGCTAGGATAAAAGATAAAGTTGAGCGTACTCTAAATATCAAGGCAGGAGAAACAACTAAAGACAAAAAATTCACCTTGGAAACAGTTAACTGCCTGGGGGCCTGCGCGCTTGGCCCGGTAATGGTCGTTGACGGAAAATATCATGGGAATATGGCCGCCGCTAAAGTTGACACCGTGTTAAAAGATTCTCAATCTAAGAAAAGGAATAAAAAATGAAAAAGATTAACACGCCAACTGAGTTAGAAAAACTCAGGAAATCTATATTAGATAAGATAGACTCAGATAAGCCCTGTGTATCAATCTGTAGAAGTACGGGTTGCGGAGCTTTCGGCGCTGATGATATTATCGAAAGGCTTGGAAAAGAACTGAAAAAGAACAAGCTCAACAAGAAAATAGACATCAAAGTTACCGGCTGCCACGGCTTCTGTGAAAGAGGACCAATCATAGTTATAAGGCCGAAAAGCATCTTCTACCAACGCTGCAAACCCGAACATATTCCGGCTATTGTTTCTAAAACACTCGTTAACGGTGAATTGATTGACGAACTTCTTTATACAGATCCGACCACCGGGCAAAAGATACCTTACGAAAAAGATGTACCTTTCTATAAGAAACAGACACGTCTGGTCTTGGCTAACTGCGGTAAGATAGACCCTACCAGCGTTGAAGATTATATTGCATTAGATGGATACACTTCTCTGGTTAAAGCACTTTTTAAAATGAAGGAAGAGAAAATTATTAACGAGGTTAAACAGTCGGGCTTACGGGGAAGAGGCGGTGCCGGGTTCCCGACCGGATTGAAATGGGAAGCAGCCCGCAAACAAAAAAGCGATATTAAATACATTATTTGCAATGCGGATGAGGGCGATCCGGGCGCTTATATGGACCGGAGCGTTTTGGAAAGCAACCCCCATTCCGTCATTGAAGGCATGATTATCGGAGCTTATGCCATCGGCTCAAACGAGGGTTGGATGTATGTCCGAAACGAATATCCCCTGGCCGTAGAGAACTTAAACAAAGCCATCAATGACGCCCGGGAGCTGGGCTTCTTGGGCAAAAATATCCTGGGCAGCAAATTCAGCTTTGATATTAAGATGGCTAAGGGCGCCGGAGCATTCGTCTGCGGCGAAGAAACCGCATTGATCGCTTCCATAGAAGGCAAGCGAGGTATGCCCCGCCAACGGCCGCCCTTCCCGGCACAACACGGACTGTTCGGCAAGCCGACCAATATCAATAATGTTGAAACCTGGGCTAATGTACCAACAATAATCGCCAAAGGCGCCGGTTGGTTCTCTAAAATTGGTACCCAGACCAGCAAGGGCACTAAGATATTCTCTCTGGTCGGTAAGGTCCAAAATACCGGACTGGTTGAAGTTCCTATGGGCACCAAGCTGAATGAGGTGGTTTTTGATATCGGCGGCGGCGCCCCCAACAACAAGAAAGTAAAAGCTGTCCAGACCGGCGGACCATCCGGCGGTTGTATACCAAAAAATCTGTTCCATCTGCCCATTGATTACGAGTCATTGAAAGCGGTTGGCGCGATTATGGGTTCGGGCGGTATGATTGTGATGGACGAAAGCACCTGCATGGTGGATATCGCCAAGTATTTCACCAACTTCCTGCAGGAAGAATCCTGCGGTAAGTGCGTTACCTGCCGCGAAGGCACCCAGCGGATGCATGAGATACTTACCGGCATAACCGAAGGTACAGGTAAAGAATCAGACCTGAAACTTCTTGAGGAAATGGGCCGGGTTATCAGGGATGCTTCCATGTGCGGCCTGGGCCAGACCGCGCCTAACCCTGTTCTGGCAACCATAAAGTACTTCAGGGATGAATATATCGAGCATATAACTAAAAAGAGATGCAAGGCTGTGGCCTGCAAGGAAATAATCTCGTCGCCCTGCCAGCATACCTGCCCGATAGACACAGAGGCGGCCACCTATATCTCACTTATCGCCAAGGGAAAATATGACGAAGCCCTGAAAATAATAAAGAAAGATAACCCGCTCTGCTCAACGCTGGCCCGGGTGTGTAACCACCCCTGCGAGGCTAAATGCCGCGCCGGCGATGGCGGCGAGCCTATCTCAATCAGGGGGCTGAAACGTTTTGTTACGGATTACGGCCTGACCAAAAAGCAAGCCCTGAAAGTTAAACCGGTACCAAAAAATAATAAGGGCAAGGTAGCCGTTATCGGCGCCGGTCCGGCCGGATTAACCTGTTCGTTCCATTTAGCCCAGAAAGGTTATGAAACCACAATATTCGAGAAACTTCCGGTAGCTGGTGGCATGCTGGCTGTGGCCATTCCTGAATACCGTCTGCCGCGTGAAGTGTTGAATGCCGACCTTGAATATATCAAGAGCTCCGGCATCAATATCCGCACCAATACGGCGCTGGGAAAGGATATCACCATAGACGGATTATTAAAGCAGGGATATAAAGCGATATTCATCGCCACGGGCGCCCACAAATCGCTAAAACTGGGTATACCGGGCGAAGATGCCAAAGGCATATACCCGTCAATGGAACTGCTCCGGGAGATTAACTTGGGCAACCAGGTCAAAATCGGCCGGCGGGTCGGCGTAATCGGCGGCGGAAATTCAGCCCTCGACGCTGCCCGAGTCGCCCTGCGCAGCGGTAAAACTGAAAGCGTTACTATTTTCTACCGGCGGACTATTGCCGAGATGCCGGCTTATAAAGAAGAGGTTGAAGGCGCACTTAATGAAGGCATCAAGATAGAATTCCTGACCGCGCCGACCAGTATATCCGCCGAAAACGGTTTGCTTAAGAAGTGCCATTTTGTCCGGATGAAACTCGGTGATATGGACGAAAGCGGCCGGCGCAAACCGGTGCCTATCCAGGGCTCTGAATTTGCCGTGGAACTGGATACGCTTATCGTGGCCATCAGCGAACAGCCCGATGCGTCCTACGCGGACAAAAATACCGGGCTGGAAATCGCCAATGACGGCACGATAGCAGTCAATCCGGAAACAATGGCTACAAATGTCAAAGGCATATTTGCCGGCGGCGATTCGGTGACCGGCCCAAATTCGGTTGTTGAAGCCGTTTCTGCGGGCAAGGTCGCGGCCGTTTCAATTGAGCAATTCCTGAACGGCCAGGAAATAAAACGCCAATACACGCTGACCCGGCCATCGTTATACATCGAACCGATCGAGCTCAGCGAGAAAGAGCTGGCTGAGGCCAAACGCCCGGTTCAGGCGCATCTCAAGCAGGAACAAAGAAACGGCAACTTCAAAGAGGTGGAGCTGGGCCTGACCGAGGCACAGGCCGTAAAAGAAGCCAAGCGCTGCCTCAGGTGCGACCTGGAAACCAAGGATGGCAAAAAATTCATGGAAGAGATGAAGAATAAAAGCAAGAGTAAGAATAATAAAGAAAAGGCAGGTGTCGCATGCCTAAAGTAACGATTGACGGTATCAAATTCGATGCCGAAGAAAGCTGGACGATACTTGAGGTCGCCCAATTTCTGGGCCTGCAAATCCCCACCCTCTGTTATAATGAGGGCCTATCGCCCTGGGGCGGTTGCCGGTTGTGCATCGTGGAAATCGGAACCGGAGACCGGGCCAAGTTGGTCAGTTCCTGCACCTACCCGGTTGAGGAAGGACTGGTTATAAAAACATCCAGCAAAAGGGTTCTTGAGGCCCGCAAGATGACGTTGGAACTCCTGATCGCCCAGTGCCCGACCTCGCGGACCCTGCAGGATATGGCCGCCAAGATGGGGCTGAAAGAAGTCCGCTTCAAGCCTAAATGGGAAAAGTGCATATATTGCGGGCTGTGCGTCCGTATGTGCGAAGAACAGATGGGGGCTAAGGCTATCGGGTTCACCAATCGCGGCAACCACTTGAAAATAAACACCCCGTTTAATAAGGCTTCTGATGAATGCAAACGCTGCGGCGGATGCATATATATCTGCCCGGCCTGCACCGTCCGGTGCGAAGGCTCCAAACCGGATGATGTCCTCTGCGGCAGGTGCGAAAATTCATTGCAGCCTACCTGCACCGAACTGAATGACTCGTTCAATTGCTGGATGGGCCTTAAAGGCGAGTGCGGGACTTGTGTAACAGCCAATAAAGATAAAAAATAAGAAAGGAGAAAGGAACAATGACATTATCAAGAATAAACGCTTCAGCGGCAACGCTGACCAAAAACAGGACGGAGGATTCTGTCGTTCCGGCATCAGGGATGTGCGTAACCTGCGTAGACGGCTGCATCGGCATGTGTGAAATCGGCAAATCAGCCTATCGCGGGCATGAGGTAATCTACCCTCAGCCATTCGGTATTATTACCACGGCCGGCGAGAAAAAGTATCCCATAGATTATTCGCACTTCAATATCATGGGTACGGCCGTCGGCGCTCACGGCATAGCCGAAGACAGCGATAAAGCCATTTTCCCGGCCGTTGACCTGGAGGTTAAACTGGGCCATGACAACAAGATAAAGTTCCGCTATCCATGGATTATTCCGGGTATCGGTTCAACCAATATCGCCAAGTTCAACTGGGACGGATTAGCTATCGGCTCGGCTATTTCCGGCACCGGACTGACCATCGGCGAAAACGTGGTCGGTATGGATCCCGAAACTACCTTCAAGAATGGCCATATAGTCGATACGGCTGATCTGAAAAACCGGGTGAAGCTTTACCAGAATAATATGAGGAACGGTTACGGCGCCATTATCGTTCAAGCCAATGTCGAAGATACCCGTCTGGGCGTCCAGGAATACGCCATCGAGAAACTGGGCGTGGAAATAGTTGAGCTCAAGTGGGGCCAGGGCGCCAAGGATATCGGCGGTGAGGTTAAGATAAAAGACCTCAAAAAAGCCCAGATGCTTTACAAACGGGGCTATATCGTCCTGCCCGACCCGACCGACGAGAACGTTATCAAGTCATTCGAGCGCGGCACCTTTAAGGAATTCGAACGGCATTCCCGAGTCGGTATGGTCAGCGAAGAATCGTTTGCCAAGCGGGTAGAAGAACTGCGCAAAGCCGGCGCCAAGTATGTTTTCCTGAAGACCGGCGCTTACCGGCCGGCCGACTTGGCCCGGGCTATTGCGTTTGCTTCCAAGTATAAAGTGGATATGCTTACCGTCGACGGCGCAGGCGGCGGCACCGGTATGAGCCCCTGGAGAATGATGAACGAATGGGGCGTCCCACCGGTCGAACTGCATTCAATGCTTTATTATTATGCCAAGAAACTGGTCGAAAAAGGCAAGCATCTCCCGGCGCTGGTCGTTGCCGGCGGTTTTACTTTCGAAGACCAGATTTTCAAAGGCCTGTCTATGGGCGCGCCATTTGTCAAAATGGTCGGTATGGCCAGAGCACCTATTGCAGCTACAATGGTGGGTAAGACTATCGGAAACGCCATCGAAACCGGCAATCTGCCGGTCTATGTGGAGCGCTTCGGCAGTTCCAGGGATGAGATTTTCGTCACCTCGGCCAGCTTGCGCAAAGAACTGGGCAATGACACCTTTAACAAAATGCCCACCGGCGCCATCGGTCTTTACACCTATTATGAAAGACTGGCCCAGGGCCTCAGGCAGTTGATGGCCGGCAATCGGAAGTTCGCGCTCAAGTATATCGATCGGGACGACATCGCGGCCCTGACCCACGAGGCATCCGACATCAGCGGTATTACCCACATAATGGATGTTGACAAAAAAGAAATAGACAAGATACTGAGCATATAATACCTGAAGGTATAACATTATAAATATACCTAATGGTATAAGGCAACACCCAAACAGCGAACCCTCTCCGGTTTAGGCCGGAGAGGGTCGTTTCTTAATATGCCAGACCAGATCATAACAGCTTAGTAATTATTTCATCCTTAGTCATTTTATTCGTGAAAGATATCACTGATTATGATTATCTTGTAATAAACAGAAAAATATGCCACCATCTGCCATTATCAAATCGCCCGGAGGAGAAAGTATGAAAAACAAAGCTCAGGAAACGTTCAAGCTCATCGGCAAAAAAGACCTTAACGGATTTATTGCCAAGCTTATTAAAGGCAATAAATACCGCGTGGCCGGAGTTGTCGCCAAAGACGGCCGCTATGCCTTCGACGACCTAACCCCTATTAGCGGGACTGGCTCCGGCCTGGCCGATGCGTCGGAGTTCTGCCCGGATTACGATGTCACCCTTCTACCTCCCAAAAAGTATCTGTATCCTCAGAAGGAAACCTACCTTAAATTTGATAAGGACAACGGAAAAACATCATTTGACCAGATTGTCGAATCCAAGCCGACTATACTGGTCGGCGTCCATCCTTACGACATCAAGGCCATCGAGCTGATGGATAAGGTCTTTGCCGGCGATTACCCCGACCCCAATTACCTTGCCAAAAGGCAAAACACCATCATTATAGGGATGGATTGCCTGAATCCTTCGCCCAAATCATTTTCCGGGAGCATGGAAACCAATACGGTCAGCTCCGGCTTCGACCTGATGCTCACCGATATCGGCAAGGACTACCTGGTGGAAATCGGCACCGATAAAGGCGCCGAATTGCTGGTTAAGTATGCCAAACCCAAAAACGCCGACAGCAAGTCAATCGCCCTTCGTGACAAAGTCCGGGCCAAGGCCACCGGAAAATACAAGCTGGCCATTGACGGCGGCGTAAACGCGCTGGCCAAAACGCTGGCCAATAATTACGAGCACCCTTACTGGAATGAGATAGGCGAAAAATGCCTGTCCTGCAGTTCCTGCACCATGGTCTGCCCCACCTGCGTCTGTTTTGATGTTATGGACGATACATCCATCGACCTCAAATCCGGATCCCGGGCCAGACAGTGGGACAGTTGTATGGTCCAGGAGTTCGCCAAGGTCGGCACCGGCGAGAATTTCCGCGAGCATAAAAACTCCCGCGCCCGCCACCGGATATTCCGCAAGGGAAAATATATGTTGGAACGCTTCAAAGTCCAGGGCTGTGTCGGCTGCGGCCGTTGCATCAACGCCTGCCTGGCCGAAATCGCCAGCCCGGTTGACGCATACAACAGGCTAACAGGAGGAAAGAAATGATTAAAACAGCTCCGTTAAATACCGAACTTTATAAACCTCTGATTGCCACAATTACCAAGGTAACCAAGCTGACCGAAAAGGAGAAGATATTCGAAATACGCCTGTCCGATAACCGTGAGTTGGGCCATCAGCCCGGCCAGTTCGTCGAGGTGACGCTCCCAGGCATCGGCGAAGCGCCCATATCGATATCGTCATCGCCCACAGCCAAAGGCGGGTTCGAGCTGGGCATCCGGGCGGTCGGCAATGTCACCAAAGCCATACATAACCTCGAAGCCGGCGCCAGTGTCGGCATCCGCGGCCCGTTCGGCCGGGGATTCCCGGTCAACGAACTTAAAGGCCGCGACATCATCTTCGTGGCCGCCGGCATCGGCTTGTTCCCGCTCCGGTCGCTCATCAATTATACCCTTGACAAAAGAAGCGAGTTCGGCCGAATCATCATATTCTGCGGCGCCAAGCGCGTCTGCGAACGGATTATGCCCGACGAAATAGCCGGCTGGACCAAGCGCACCGATATCGAATGCATGGAAACGGTTGATATCGGCGAGTCCGGCTGGACCTGCAACGTCGGCGTAATCACCACCCTTTTCCCCAAGGTCAAGGTCAACCCCAAAAACACCAGCGTCATCGTGGTCGGTCCGCCGATTATGTATAAATACGCCATCCAGGAAGCCAAAAAGATGGGCATCGCCGACGAAGATATCATCGTTTCACTTGAACGCAAGATGAAATGCGGCATCGGCAAGTGCGGCCATTGCCAGATAAACCACCTCTATTGCTGTATGGACGGCCCGGTGTTCAGATACAGCGAAATAAAGAATGTGAGGGAAGCCCTATGAGCCAAAAACCCAGAATCGCCTTTTTCGATTTCACCTCCTGCGAAGGATGCCAGCTCCAAGTTATCAACTGCGAGACCGAAATACCCGAACTCATCGGCATGGTTGATATCGTCAACTTCAGGGAAGCCATGTCCGAACGCTCGGATAATTACGACATCGCCTTCATCGAAGGCAGTATCACCACCGACGCCGAAGTGGACACCATCAAGAAAATACGCCAGAACGCCAAAATCATCGTTGCCCTGGGCGCCTGCGCCTGCATCGGCGGCGTTAACTGCCTTAAAAACCACTATACTATAGACCAGGTAAAAAAGATGGTTTACGGCAAGGATGCCGGGCTGTACAGTACCATCCCCACCCGGCCGATAGACCAGGTCATACCGGTCGATTATTATATCCGCGGATGCCCGATAAGCAAGGCCGAGTTCCTCAAGGTTACTAAGGCCCTATTGCTTGGCAAAAAGCCGGAAATACCCAACGTGCCGGTCTGCGCCGAATGCAAGCTGGCCGAGAACGTCTGCGTCTTTGAAAAGGGCAAGTTCTGCCTCGGCCCGGTTACCCTGGCCGGTTGTAACGCGATATGCCCTTCCAATAACGACGGCTGCGAGGGTTGCCGCGGTTTTATGAATCAGTCAAATATTAATTCAGAAAAGGACATCCTTAAAAAATACGGCTTGTCCGTTGATGATATGACTGCCAGATTCAATATGTATAATAACTGCATGGGGGAGGGAGTTAAATAAATGAAGACTATCAAAGATTTGAATATTGATATCCATAAAGTTACCCGGGTCGAGGGCCACGGCAATATCGTGGTCGACGCCCATAACGGCAAGATAGAAACCATCCGCTGGGAAGTGCCCGAATCGCCCCGGTTCTTCGAAGCCATGGTGGTCGGCCGTCCTTATGCCGATGTGGCATCCATCACTTCGCGCATCTGCGGCATCTGCTCCATCGGCCATACTATGGCGTCGCTCCGTGCCACCGAAGACGCATTCGGGACAAAACCCTCAGCCCAAACTATCCAGCTCCGCAAGCTGATACTCAATGCCGAAACCCTGCAAAGCCACGTCCTGCATTATTACTTTCTGGCCGCGCCGGACTTCCTGGGCGTGGGCAGCGTCTTCCCGCTGGCCACCACCCATACGGATGTGGTGCTTAGAGCACTCCGGCTCAAGAAACTGGCCAATGATATCGGCGACCTCGTGGGCGGACGGGCCGTCCATCCCATCCGGCTGGTCGTCGGCGGATTCACCAAACTGCCTACAGTAGTCGAACTTAAAACTCTCCGCAAACAACTGGAACAAGGACTCAAAGACCTCAAACTGACTGTGGACTTATTCAAGACGCTGGCCATTCCGGCATTCGAGCGTGAAACGGAATACATCGCCCTTAAAAATAACTCCGAATACGCCTTTTACGACGGCAAAATCGCCTCGACCGACTGCGGACTTATTCCGCCCATCAAATACCAATCCGTAACCAACGAATACTGCGTGCCCCATTCCACCGCCAAATACACCAAGCATCTGCGAAATTCTTATATGGTCGGCGCGCTGGCCCGGTTCAACATCAACCATAAACAGCTCTTGCCACTGGCCAAAAAAGCGGCCAATAACTTAGGGCTCAAAGCGCCCTGCTACAATCCCTATATGAATACTGTAGCACAGGTGGTCGAATCCGTCCACGCCGTGGAGGACAGCATTAATATCATTAATTGGCTGTTAAAGAAAGGGCTCAAGGCCGAAAAGCCCAAAGTCAAGCCCAGGACCGGACGCGGCGTCGGCGCCGTCGAGGTGCCCCGGGGCATACTCTTCCACGACTACACCTATGATAAGACCGGCAAGATTGTCAGTGCCAACTGCGTCATTCCGACCAACCAGAACCACGCCAATATCCAACTGGATATGGAAAAACTCGTGCCTGAGATAATAGACCTTTCCCAGGACGAAATAAGCCACAGGCTGGAGATGCTGGTGCGCGCTTACGACCCGTGCATATCCTGCTCCACCCATTGCCTGAACGTGCGGTTCGTATAAAGAATATTAACCAGAGCCTACTGGCCTCCTGTAAGGACTGAGGACACTGAGTATTTTTTATTATACCAAGAAAATTATTCGTGTTAATCTGTGTACTCTGGCAGTTTGAGTGTAACGAATTAGAGCTACTGCCTCCCTTTAGGGACTGCCAGGTATACTGGGCTGTAAGTCGCTTTGCTCCAACAGCCCAAGTATAATCCGTGGCTACAAATAAGGAATCCAGGAGACCAAGAAATTTCTCCTGTTTTCCTGGCCTTTCTTAGAGTCAGTTCGAACGAAGTGAATTTACTGACTCTTAGATCCCGCGTATTCCCGCGGGACAAAGTTCACTAAAAATTATCCAAGTTAATCTGTGTAATCTGTGGCAAATCTGGTAGGCTTTAAAATATGAAACCGGCTAAACGCATCCTCATCCTGGGCATCGGTAATTGCCTGCTCAAGGACGACGGTGTCGGCATACACGCCGTGCGCCAGTTGCAAAAGCTCAAACTGCCGGCCGGAGTGGACGTATACGACGGCGGGCTGGGCGGTATGTCCCTGTATGACAAACTCATTTCCTATAAAAAGGTTATTATCGTGGATGCGACCGGACTGAAGAAACGTCCCGGAACGATTGCCCGGCTGGGCATAAAGGATATTAACCTGGTTGGCAGTCCGAACAAGCTCACGCTTCATCAGGCCAATGTAGCCGAACCGCTGGCGCTGGCCGTGTCAATGAACCAATGCCCCGAGGTAGTCATCTACGGCATCCAACCCAAGGATATGGATTGGGGCGAATTTCTGAGCCGTCCGGCTAAGATAGCCGTTTCCGGCGTTATAAAAAGAATCATCCGTGAGCTACAAAACAAGGACTGATAACCTCACCATTAACCGTTTTATTTGTTTTTTTCCCCAGCGGACAGCCATCGCTGGGGCCACGGGGACTGTTCACGGCGTCCCCGGGCAGTCCCCGGAGTTACCATCAGGACTCGTACCGGCCTGGGCCTGAACTCTTAGTCCGGCCAACCTGGATTCTTAGCCGGCCCGGCGCGGATTCTACCCCTTCCCGGCGGACAATCCCCGGAGCCTCCACGAGAACTCATAACGGACTGGGCGATGAGTCTGCGCCGACTGGGCATAGATTCTTAACGGACCCGGAGGTAACTCATCACTGAGACGGCTAAGAGGCCAGGCCTTATCCACGGGAATTGTCCCTGAAGGGAGGCTTCGCTCTGCGCGTGGCGGGCGAACACTATGCGCGGAAGTGATGGGGATACTCACTGGAGTAAGGGGGTATACTCATTAGAGTAGTGAGGTATGGGGGGTGGCATATAGGGGGTGTTAGTAATAGTGGTTAAAGTTAGTTAATGTTGGTTAATTTAAACTACTAATAGCGTTTGCACCAGCGGTGTGTGGCACAAGACATTAGGGAGTCTCCATATAATGCGGATGTGTCTCCATTTAAAATTATCTTTTCCGCCTGGCCCGGCGCCACAGCCACCAGCGCAGGATGAAAAACGGCGAGAATAAAATCAATATGTCCAACCCGATACTGCCGCATTTGCCGCCGCCTCCTTTACGCCCCCCGCTGGAGCCAGTAGTATCTGAATCAGGGGTATCCTCATCCTCAGCTATAACTTGGTTGCTGAAACTCCAGATATTACCAGTGGTTGTGCCAACCGGATTCTTTGAGTCAACCCGCCAGTAGTAAATGATGTTGCAATTAAAGATGCCCTGATTATAAACCGTTCCGGTCGTGTTTATAACCGGAGACCACCCGGTAGTTGTAGTGCCAAAATAAACATCGTAACTTACAGCCCCGCTGGCTGGAGCCCAGGAAAGTTGAGTTGTCGTTATTACATCGGTTGCGCCATCAGCCGGTGTAGGCGATGTAACCTGTGAAGATATCAAAACATCGCTTACCGTAATTGTAATTGCTTTTTCCGAAAAGAGCCCGCATGTAGCGGTTGCGCGGAATCCAATGTCAGAATAACTACCTGACTGTGTGCCGTTTGGGGTCCAGTTAAATACGCCGGTTGTAGTATTCAAAGTGGCGCCGGTCGGCGTGCCCGCCATTGAATAGGTTATCGTATGTCCCTCCGGGTCTGCGGCAGATAACGTGAAGGTCAATAACTGGTACTCATTCACGATTTTATCGCCAGGAGAGATCAATACCGGCGACCTGTCTACATCGTTTACGGTTATCGTTATTAACTTAGAATCTGATTGATTATCCGATGTGGCAGTAAAGATTACATTATAAGTGCCTGATTGAGTAAAGTTCGGTGTCCAGCTAAATACGCCTGTCGCGGTAATCAAACTGGCGCCAACCGGCAGACCCGTCGCTGAATATGTGATGACGTCCAAATCCGGGTCTATGGCTGATAGCGTGAAGGTCAATAAATAGTTCTCAGTCACACCCTTATTGCCCGGCGAGGTCAATACCGGCGGCAAACTGCTTACGGTTATCGTTATAAG
>JAZDFB010000028.1:0-107917 GCA_043808305.1 Planctomycetota bacterium
CCAAAATATCGCGGACCGGTTTGCCCCGGCTTAAGATTAATGAGAGGCGGGCAAAGTAATCATCCACTAAATTATTATATTTCCACCAGGTGTTCTGGTAATTAAATGAAGGCGGATAATCCCGTTTACGGCAGCCGCGCAGGGTGTAGAGCGCCAGATGCTGGCAACGCAGGTTGACGCCCAGGGCATACTGCCAGTCGCCCACCCATTTCTGGCCTTCAAAGGTAAAATCCCAGCCGGTCACGCCGTAGAGTTCTGAAATGAGCCGGCGCCGGCCGAATTGATGCGCCACGCTGGCGGTTTGTTTGACGGTCAGGGTCTCAGTTACCTGCTCGCTGAGAATATCAATGCCGGGCAGTTGCTGGTATTCATACTGGGGCATAACCGCGCCGCCATAGGCAATCTGCTCAAACAGGTTGTCCTCCAGCAGATAATGGCCGGTGAACAGGATGTTGTTGCGCTGGCACCATTGCCCCAACTGGCGGCTGTAGGACCAGGCGAATAATTCGGCAATCGTCTTCCAGTAATCGTGCCTGATTTTAAGGGATTGGCTGCCGTCAAAAAAGAAATAGGGGATTTTGTCAAGGATGTTATAACCGCGGCGTTGCCTGAAGAAATCGACGAAGATACCGGTCCAGGGAATCCATTTTATTCCCTTGCGATTGGGAATAAAGCCGGCAATATTGGGTTCATCAGTGAACATGCCGGGGATGGTCCGGCCGAATTCTGCGCCGACTTCGTTTTTATACGCTTCGTAGGTCGTATCAATAAACGCCTTGACCGTATCCGGGTCGAGATTATCGCTGTAGGCGGACTTATTATACCAGTTGCTGGCGGCTGATATTTCCAGGCGGAAGACCAGGACGGCTTCGGACCGGGCCGGCCTGGTTACCGGGTCGTTTGAGGCGTCCCTAAGCGAGATAAGTTTATGCTGATTGAGCCGGGCGATAAAGACGCGCATCTCGGCGCCGTCACGTTTGCGCGCGCCTTTGACGATTTCCACGGTCAATCCCTTGGCTTTGTATTTGTTGCTTTGCTGGGTGACCAGGCCGCCGGCGAAACCGGAAGGCCAGCGGTCTTCATCATACAACCAGGCATTCATACCTGATTTTCTGGCTTGTTTAACCGCTGCTTTGATGCAATCCATCCATTCTTTACCGAGGTATTCGGTTTCCAGCCCTTCGCGGGAATGCATAAAAAAACCGCCCATGCCGCGCGCCTTCATATCCTTGGCCTGGCGGATTAATTCTGCTTGAGAAAGTTTGTCGTTCCATGACCAGAATGGCGCGCTGCGGAAATCCTTGCCGGGTTTAAGGAATTGTTTGTTGAGTTGCTCCATAAAGGATTCCTTTCTTAGGCGCAGATATTGTGCATCAGATTTTCGCTTTGTTAGATAATCCTGTAACCGTAATCTTTATGAAATTCCGGATTGAGCGGTCGTAGGTCTTTTCGACGCTGTTCGGGAAGAAGCAGGCCGGCAGTTCGTTGTTGGACCGGTGAAATGACAGGCACTCGCAGCAATGGCCCTTACGGTCACAGCCCGGATAGGAACAGTTGCATTTCGATAGGTTGGATTTATAGTTTGAACATTCCATATTCAACTCCTTTTTACTTCACCGCCCCGCATAAGTGCGGGATGTCACTGCGGTTCCACAAAGACCTTAATAACAGGGACTGGACGAGACTCTTAAGAGACAATATTAATTATACCTTTAAGGTATTAAAGTCTATTACAAGTCTCTTAAAGTCACTGTTAATTTATCCTTTACGGAGAATACAAAGTTCGCAAAGGGTTTATTATATCTGTTTTGATAGCCAAAGTAGTATTTTTCTTGTCAGGGTCAAGGGAAATGCTATACCATTTAGGTATATTTATAATGTTATACCTTAAGGTATTAAATACTACAGCCTATGCGTTGGACACAGACTTTGATACCAACCCTCAAGGAGGACCCGGCCGATGCCGAAGCCGTCAGCCACAAGCTGATGGTGCGGGCCGGGCTTATCCGCAAGCTTTCGGCCGGCACTTATATCTACCTGCCTTTGGGCATCAAGGCGCTGAACAAGGCGGCCAACATCGTCCGTGAGGAGATGAACCGTGCCGGGGCGGTGGAAATCCTGATGCCTGCCTTACAGCCGACGGAACTGTGGGAACAGACCGGCCGGCTTAAGACTATGGCCGATATCATCTTCCAATTCAAGGACAATAGCGGCAAGCCTTGCATGCTCGGGCCGACTCACGAGGAAATAGTTACATATCTGGCGGCCAACGAGATTAATTCTTACCGGCAACTGCCTATTAACTTATACCAGATACAGACCAAGTTCCGCGACGAACTCCGGCCCCGTTCCGGCGTCATCCGGAGCAAGGAATTCCTGATGAAGGACGGCTATAGTTTTGATGCGGATGAGCAGGGGCTGGAAAAGAATTACCAGGCGATGTATCAGGCATACCGGCGCATCTTTGACCGGGCCGGGCTTAACTATGTTTGCATAGAAGGAGATAGCGGCCCGATGGGCGGCAATTTCTCGCAGGAGTTTATGACGCCTTCGCCGGTGGGCGAGGATATCTTTGTCCAATGCGCTAAATGCGGTTATGCCGCGACCCTGACGCTTGTGCCATGCGGCATTAGCCACGGAGGTGCAGAGGCCACAGAGAAATCAGATTTAGGCGGGCTCCGTGCTCTCAGTCCCACGGGAAGCAGCAGCTCTGGCTCTGTGGCAAATGAAATCAAAGAGGTGGCAACTCCCGGCACCACCACCATTGAAGCCGTCGGCCAACTGCTCAAGGTCGGCCCGGACCAAATGGTCAAGACGATGATATGCACAGCCGGCGATAAACCAATCGCCGTCCTGTTAAGAGGCGACCACGAACTGAACCTGTCCAAATTGGCCCGATTATTAAAGGAACCGAATACAAATCTGGCTGATGAAAAGACCATAGAAAAGGTTACCGGCGGTCCGATGGGATTCTCCGGGCCGGTCGGGCTGAAAGGCATACAGATTATCGCTGATAATGCGGTTATGGATATGGTTAACTTCGTCACCGGCGCCAATAAGAAGGATATGCACTTGGTTAATACCAATATAGATCGTGATTTCAAGCCGGATAAAGTCGCTGATGTCCGTCTGGTCACGGAAAAAGATTCCTGCCCCAAATGCCAAGGTAGTATCCAGATTAAGAACGGATTAGAAATCGGCCATATATTCAAGCTGGGCACCAAGTATTCCAAGATATTGGGCGCGATGTATCTGGACGAGAAGGGTGTCCGCCAGCCGATGATAATGGGCTGCTACGGCATCGGCATCAACCGCATCGTTGCCGCGCTGATTGAATGTTCGTCCGACGCCAACGGTATCATCTGGTCCAAGGAACTGGCGCCTTACCGGGTGCTGATTATTTCCATCAAGCTGGATGACCCGGTTATTCGCGCCAAGTCCGAGCAATTATACAAAGAGCTGTCATCCGCCCTGGGCGGCGAGGTGCTTTGGGACGACCGGGATATCTCGCCGGGCATCAAGTTCAAGGACGCTGACCTGCTGGGCATTCCGGTTATCGTTACCATCGGCAAGTCTACGGTCAAGGACAATACCGTTGATATCAAAATCCGCAAAGACAACGCCAAAAAGGCTGTTCCTTTCGAGCAGGCGGTTGCGGAGATTAGCAAATTAGCATAATGAAACATAAGCCATTCCCGGTATTTGGCATCTTCATTGTCATAGCCTGTTTAATCATCAGCTCTGCCGGTTGCGCTTACAGCCCGAAAGAGATTCCCGATGTGGGCGAGTTGAAGGTATCGCTTTTTTATTTGGTTGAAGGACATATGGCCAAGGAGGTTATCGGCACTTATGTAGCGCTGATATCAGGCGGGCGCTACAGGCGGTGCGGCATCAAGCTGGATGAGCCGTTTGAGCAGATAGTCCAGCCGTCCGTCAGCGTGATGGATAACGAAACGGCCGATGGAATGATTCAGCTGATACACCAGGATGAGTTTTTCTCATTGCCCGGAATTTCCCTGGATGAATTAAATCTTGAGGACTTCAAGCAGGCCAACTACAAAATAAAGATAATTACGGTGGAATTAAACGGCGTGGTTAGCACGGTCAGTTACGACTTATTGCCGGCCCGGCTGAAACCGGTTTTTTCCGAGCTTTACAAGGCGGTATTCCTGGCTATGGAAACTACCGATGTCAAGCCGGTAATCCAGGAGCAGGATTGGAAAGAAGTGCTCGATGAATTCCTCAAGAATCATCCTAAATAGATGTCAAATACTGTAAATTTTGCTTGACAGAACGGTTAAATAAGCAATACTAAACCAATAATTTTATATAAAGGAGAATAAATCATGAAATACGCGCTGAAGGTTTTTGCATTCCTGATACTGTCCCTGATCTTGGTATTTCCGCTGATATCCCGTGCCGACGACGCCGAGTTCAAGAAGCTCTACGGCGAAGGCATCGATTTGGTTAAGAAAGGGCGCTACGCGGATGCTTATGTTTATTTTGAAAAAGCGCTCAGGCAATCGCCTTCCTCCGAACTGGTTCGGTTCATGCTCAACCAGACAGGCGACCTTTTAATTTCAGAAATGATGGCCAAGCCCGAACTTAAAGACACGGCCATGCGATTATTGGATTTGGCTAAGGGCGCGCGCCAGAGGATGGTTGCCACGCCCGAAGAAATTGACACGTGGGTGAAACAGTTGATTGCCGGAGGTTTTGATAAACGCTGGGAGGCAATTAATATGCTGGCCACCATCGGACAGCGCAGCTGCCCGTATCTGTTAGATAAGCTGGGCGACCCGGACGAGAATATCAGAACCTATGCGATACAGGCGCTCGAGAAGATAAACAAGGAAGCGGTTCTGCCGCTGATAGAAGCATTAAGAAGCGACTCGTCGCTAATCCGGCAGAATGCGGCTATTGTCCTGGGTGTTTTAAGTGATGTCCGGGCGCTGGCTGCGCTTAAGGAAGTATTCGAGAACCCCAAGGAAATTCCTCAGGTTAAATCATACGTGGCCGAAGCGCTTACGCGAATTAGCGGATTGAATGTCATGAAAATGAAAGCAGCCAAGGATTATTATTACGATTTGGCTGAAAAATATTACTACGCGCATCCTTCGGTGATGGTGAATTTCTACGGCGAGTACTTGGTTTGGGGTTGGGATCGGGATAATAATAAGGTTACTATGCGCGAAATACCGGACTTTGTTTTTAACGAGGATTTGGCCGAGAACGCCTGCTATGCGGCGCTGTCTTTGGACCCGAGTTACGAACCCATCTGGCCGCTGCTGGTTTGTGTTTATTTGGCCCGGTACAATGAAGCCGACTCAGTTCTTGAAGTGGCCCGGGAGCAAATGAAGAGCGGCGCGATGAAGGAAGAAGATTTTAATAAACTTTCAACCGACCTGATAGATTCCAAGCATGGTAAATTTATGGCGTCGTTGGTCAGCAAACCTTACGTCTACGCCGCGCTACACCGGGCGCTCAGGGATAATAGCTCGTTGGTGGCGGTTTCCTGTATCGAGCTGTTGAAGAAACTGGCTGAGCCTAACGACCTTCCGCTTAAGTCTGATTCTTCGGATAAGGCCAAGTTTAAAATGGGTCTGCCGCTTATTGAGGCCCTGTCTTTTCCGGACAAGCGTGTCAAATACGCGGCGGCTGAAGCGATGCTGGTTATTAATCCCGACAAGCCTTATGCTGAATCGGAAAAGGTTATCCCGACTATAAATGAAACCATCGCCGAAATGGTTGAGAGGGTAGTCTTGATTATCGAGTCGGACAGCGAAACCAGGAATACTCTAAAAAAGGAACTTACCCGTCTCAGCTGCTACGTGGTTGAAACGGTTAACGCCGAAGACGGTTTGGCTAATGCCAAAAGATTTCCGTCCAAAGACCTGATTATTATCAATAGCAAAATAGCCAACCAGGTGGTGTTCAGCGTAGAGATTCTGGGCAAGAAACAGAACGAAACGGTTTATGATAGTCTCAGGGAAGATACACGGACCAAGGGTGTGCCGATAGCTTTAGTGGGCAACACCAGCGATATAGAAGCGGCACAGCAGATTTTCCAGGAAACGGTTATGGGATACATTGCCACTCCGGTGACCAATGAAATGGTCAAAACAATAACCGAAAAGGCTTTCCAGTCTGAGAAACTGGCCGAAGACAGCAAGCGGCGCGCCGAGAAAATGGTCCGCGATGCCATAGAGTCTTTGTCCAGCCTGGAACATCAGAACACCATATATCCTTACCGTGAAAGCATTGATGCGCTTTGTTCCACCCTGGACAAAAGAACGGATAATATCCGCATTCTGGCGTCCGTCGCGCTGGGAAAATTCGGAGATGCCGCGGCGCTCCAACCGCTTAAGGCCTCTTTTGTCAATAAGGGGAACGCTAAAGAAGTTAGAGTTAAGTTAGCACAAGCCATCGGCGAAATACTCAGGGTCAATCCGGCCGAAACCATTAATCAGGAGTTATACGAAGCGCTTAAAAATGGATTGATGGAAGAAGACCTTGATATTCAGGAGGCGTGCGCCAGGGCGCTGGGTAACGCCAAGCTTACACTGATTCAGCAGCGTGAACTGTTCCTTCTGAAAAACAAATAAACGGTAAGCAGCCACACGAGGCTTTAAGCGGCAAAAACAGCAATCCGGTAATTTATCCGCTATATTAGAATGCTAAAACTACGCCATCTCTTAATTATAGTTATTTTTATCGCATTAACCGGGCTGGTTTCATGGGCCAAAAATAAAGCGTCTATCGAAGACCTGCAAAAAACGGTTAACGACACGTCTTATGGCAACTACTGGGACCGCCTCAGCGCTATAAAGAAATTGGGCAAGTTTAATAATAAAGATGCGGCCATAATCCTGGGCGGGTTGCTCGACGACAGCGAAGCGCCTATACGCGAAGGTGCGGTTATGGCCTTGGGCGCGATGACAGACAGGGCATCAATTGAGTGGTTGTCCGCGGTTCCGCTGGTTAATCCCAAAAGTCCGCAGATGCGTTTCCATGCGGCATGGGCTCTGGCTTTGATTAATGATTCGTCAATACTGGCTTCTCTGGTTAATTCACTCAATGATCCGGATGATACGGTCCGGGCTAAAGTAATCGAAGCTATCGGATGCTTGCCGGATAGTACGGGCGCAACCGAAGTTTTGATAAAGAAGCTCAATGACCCGGATGTGGATGTCCGGGCCGCCGCGGCGTTATGCTTGGGGAGAATGAAGGCGCAATCAAGTTTGCAGGAACTGGTCAAAAAGGTTGATGATTCTCATTGGCAGGTGAAAGCGGCCGTGCTGGAGGCGCTGACGGAAATCAGCCCCGAAACAGCGTTAACTCATCTTATGGCCGGGCTCAAAAGCGCCCAACCGCAGATAAGAATAATAGCTTTGGAATCATTGGCCAAGATACCTCTGGATAAAGGGACTATTCTTAAGACGGTGGCTGAGTTCTTTTCAGATAAGGTTCCGGCGGTGCGGACTACGGCTATCCAGATCAGCCGCAAGTCGCATGACCGCAAGTATATCCCTTACTTAATAGAACGCCTTAAAGAAGCTCAATGGCAGATGAGATACGATATTATCTCGGCATTATCGGGTATCACCGGCTTATCGGGTAAATACAGCACGTCCGGCTGGTTAAGCTGGTATGAAGCTAATAAAGACAAAATAGAGACTATGTTAGGAGCGACTTTGCCTGAAGCCGGTCCGGACGAGACCATTCCGACTTTTTTTACTATTCCGGTAATGGGTAAAAACATCATATTTATAATTGATTTTTCACGCAGCATGAAAAATGAATCCGGCGAAAAAGATAGTTTGCGCAAGGTTGATATCGCCCTTAAAGAGCTTGAGACGACTATCTCAAAACTGACCCCGGCAGTCCAGTTCAATATCATTGCCATGAGCACCGAGGCAATCCGCATGAACAAGCGCCGGGTAGGGCCGGCCATGCTTGCGGCGACTGAACCCAATAAAAAACTTGCGATGGAATTCGTACGTTCGCTTTGGGATAAACTCGAGGATATCCGGCGGGGCCGGGGCGATTTTTATGACGCGGTTACGGAAGCGATGATGGAACCTAATTTGGATACGATATTCATGCTTTCCGACGGTAATCCGACTTATGGCACTTATATCCTGGAGAACAATATTATCCCCAATTTAGAAAAGCAAAACTTCTTCCGCAAGATAACTATTAACACCATTATGACCGGGGAAAAAGGCACTAACCCGGAATTAATGCAGAAGATAGCCGATATAACCGGAGGCGTGTTTATTCGCAAATAATGGATGAAAACCAATGCATTGAATTTTAGTCTGCCTTCCGAATTGATTGCCCAGCACCCGGTCCGGCCCAGGGATTCTTCCCGCCTGTTGGTTATGCATAAGGATTCAGGTGTAATAGAACACCGTAAATTCTACGAAATAGGAAGGTATCTGGTGCCGGGAGACCTGATTATTTTGAACAATACCAGAGTTTTGCCTTACCGGATGATTATGCAACGACGAACCGGAGGCCGCGTGGAAATGCTCTTGGTCAAAAATACCGGAAATGATATCTGGGAGGTAATGCTGTCCAGTAATCGGCGTCTGAACCGGGGTGAAGAGCTGGTGAGCAGCATAGACAATAGCGTCAGGGCAGTACTTATCGATAAGATCGCGGGACGTTGGGAAATAAAACTTCCGTCCGGATTTAACGAAAAGGCACTGGAGCGGTTAGGCGTGGCTCCGTTACCGCCATATATTAAGAGAAACTATACTTCTGGACGATTGCGTGCCAGCGATATCAGGGACTACCAAACTGTCTACGCCCAGGAGCCGGGAGCAATCGCCGCACCGACGGCCGGGCTTCATTTTACCAAGCCATTGATTAACCGGCTGATGAGAAAAGGGATTCATTTCGCCTATGTGACCCTGCAAGTCGGGCCGGGGACATTCAGCCCGATCAAATCGGAGCATTTATCCGGTCATAAAATGGAAGCGGAGCAGTTCGAAGTCATGCCTGATGCGGTGCGCGAGATAATGCAGGCGAAACGTGACCGGCGGCGCATTATCGCCGTGGGCACGACAGTCACACGGGTGCTGGAAACAATATCCGGATATGTTTCGTCGATGCTGGTTCATCCCTGGCTGCAGCAGCAGAATATTCCCAGGGCTTCGGTGGTGGGCGGCAGTACTGATCTTTTTATCCATCCTCCTTATAAATTCAAGTTAGTAAACGGGTTGATTACCAATTTTCACCAGCCTCACGGCACACCGTTGGCTTTGGTGTTTGCTTTTTCCGGCCGCCTGAAGGTGCTAAAAGCTTATAAGAATGCGATAAGCAAGAAATACCGGTTTTTCAGCTACGGTGATGCAATGCTGGTAATTTGAATTAACCTGATATGAATTTTCTTGACAATTCTCCTCGTAGTGGTAATTAAGAAAAATAATTATGGCAAACATTATTGAATGTCCGATTTGTGATTCTCGGTTTGATGCTTCCGGCCTGCCCGACGGCTCAAAGATAAAATGCAGTAAGTGCAAAAAAATTGTTGGCAAGCTGGCTGGAGGATCATTAGTTCCGATACTGGAAGCGGTCAAAAAAGCGCCGGTCCAGCGACGCCGGCCGACGATGTATTCGGACGAAACCGGTGAATATGAAGAGGTGGTAGTTCGGCGCCGGGTGGGTGAACAAGGCGCAGATATGCCGTTTCCGGCGGTTAAGGAGAAACAGGATATCCTTTTGGCCGTGGCCGGGATAGTCGGTATATTTGCGATGCTTACGCTTATTTATACAATCATCAAATCACAACAAATAGTAATACGCGCGCCGATGCCTGTGGCAGCTTATGGTACATTACCCAATACAGCGGCGGTTGTTGCTCCAGCGGTTACACCTGCTGCGGAAATACCCAAACAACCAGTCATACCGGCTACTCCGGTATCGGTTAATCCGATAACGCCTGATACACCGGTAACTCCAGAAAAACCCGCTACTCCGGTTACTCCTGAAACGGCTATTCCGGATAAGCCTGAAAAATCTAATCCGGAAAAATCTCCCGAGCCTAAATAGAACGCCGCGTTAATTTGAGCATCTCTCCTGCCAGATAAAATGAACCCGTAACAAGTATCAGATCATTTTTGTCGGTTAGTTGTTTTGCCAATCTCATGGCACGGCGGTAATTGGGTTCGAGGAATATCGGCCGCTCCAGATAGCATTCCCTGATATACGGCGTAAAATCCAGCGGGTCCAACAGGCGGGGGTGTTTTGTACGCGTTATGATAGCTATATCGGAAATAGGCATGATGATATCCATCATCGCCGATATATCCTTGTCCATGGAGATGCCGATGACCAGGATCAGTTTGTTATAGCTCAGTTCGCTGATTGTATTTTTGGTCGCTTTCATAGCCACCGGATTATGAGCGCTATCAATAATGATATAAGGATTACGGTTGATGATTTCCATCCGGCCGGGCAAGCGTAAGTGCGTCAGAACTTGTATTACTAATGAAGATTTGATTCTGGTAAGCCTGCGGTTATTGAGTATTTTAATGACTTCCAGCGCCAGATTGATGTTTTCGTTCTGGTGTTTTCCCAGAACCATAGGTGCAGGATATGGTCGGCTTGTTTGATTCCTAACCACATAAAGCGTAGATTTTTTCTTGAGTGCTGAATTACGAATTATTCGCATTGCGTCTGGGAACTGTTGTTTTATGGTTGTGACCGGCACGCCGGGCTTGATAATTCCTGCTTTTTCCCGGGTTATTCGGGATATAGTATTTCCAAGTTTGTCTGTATGGTCAAAATCCAGGCGGGTTATTACGCTGACCAGAGGCGTAATAACATTTGTCGAATCCAGCCGGCCGCCCAGGCCGACCTCAAGCACGCCGAAATTAACTTGTTCTTCCCTAAAATAAAGGAATGCCACGGCTGTGATTATTTCAAAGAAGGTTAATTCCTTTAAATCGCGAGATGCGGCTCGGATTTGTTCCATCAGCCGGGTGAAAATACTGTTTGATATCGGTTCTCCGTCGATTTGGATTCGTTCGTTTAGATTAATCAGATGAGGTGATGTGAAAAGCCCGGTTTTATATCCCGATGCCGACAATATTCTCGAAGTAATAATTGCTGTTGAACCCTTACCCTTGGTCCCGGCAATATGAATGAACCTGAGTCCTTGCTGCGGATTGCCCAGTCTTTCCAGCAATAACGCCATCCGTTTTAGATTAAAAGCTTTCTGGCTGTAATGATATTTAGTCATCCGTTCGTAGTCGGTGTGTGTGCAAAGATAATCATAGGCTTCTTTGAACGTCTTTATCATGCTACTTTCCAATGCAAAACCGGCTGAAGATATTATCAAGGAGTTCATTAGCTGGCGTCCGGCCGACGATTTGTTCCAGATTATTTAACGCTTCGCGTATGTCCAGCGCGACCAACTCATAGTTATTAAATGTTATCAGCGAATGCTTCAGGATGGACAAGCATTTATTCAGGCATTCCCGATGCCGGCTGTTGACGGTAATATCACTGCTCGAGCGGTCTATCTGGTTATTCGAAACTAATCCAACCAAAGCTTTCTTCAGGGCGGTAATACCGTATCCGGTTCGGGCTGATGTCCGGATAGATTCTGTTTTCTTAGAATAGTTCTTGGATTTTACACCCAGATCGTATTTATTTATAACAGTTATAGTTTTGGCATAGCCCCGGTTTTTTGGCAGTGTGAGATTATTACCGGCCGAGCTCTGATGCCCGTCAATAACTATAATACAAATATCTGCCGAGCGAAGCGTTTGGTTTGTCAGTTCGCGCGATTGCTTCGAAAGATTGGTGGATGCGCCGGATAGCCCGGCCGTGTCAAATATTCGGAATCGTTTGCTTCTGTAGTTGCAGATACCTTCGATATAGTCGCGGGTTGTACCGGCCACCGGGCTGACGATATTTTTCTTGTCCGGCACCAGCCGGTTAAAAAGACTTGATTTGCCGGCATTAGCCCGTCCGCATAGGACGCATATTATGCCATCCTTGCATGCCTGTGATTGTGTCTGGAATTTAAGCATTGAACCCAATTGTTGAACGGTATTTTGAACAGAAGATTTTATTTCTCCCGGCCGGATAATTTCAATATCCTGGTCCGAGAAATCCAGGGCCAGTTCAATCCGGCCGGCCAGGTCAAATAACCGGTTAGCAATGGCAGTAATACCGTTTGCGAAATGGTTCTCAATCTGTTTATTGGCGAGGGAGAGTTCGCGTTCATTTCGGCTTTTGATAATGTCCAGTACCGCTTCAGCTTGTGATAAATTAATGCGCCCATTGAGATAGGCGCGCTTGGTGAATTCCCCGGGATGGGCCAGCCTTACCCCTTTAGCCAGGAAATGCCGGATGACCTCCTGGAGCATAGCTCCGGAGCCTATAGTATGAATCTCTATCATATCCTCGCGCGTATACGAGCGGGGCGCTTTCATAAGATAACATGCGACCGGGACAGTTATGTCGTTTAGCTGAAGTTTTCCTTCAACAACTTTGCCGCGTGCTTTATATTGTTTGCTTGTAATCCGCGGCGAAAAGGAGCTTCTGATTATACCGAAGGTTTTTGGCCCGGAAAGCCTGATAATGCCTTTAAGCGAATTTCCCAGCGGGGTAGCTATAGCGATAATCGTATCATCTGGACTAACCATTACCGTAAGTAAAATTTCTTGATGAGTAATTGCTCGATAATGCCTAACAGTGTGGAGGTGAACCAATAGAGCGTCAAACCTGATGGGAAGTTATAGAACATAAACATGAATATCAACGGCATAAACATCATCATCTTTTGCTGTTGGCGGGTCTGAGGGTCGGGCGATGTAGGCTGGGTTAATGATTGTATCAGCCAGGACGCCGTCATCAACAGTGGTAAAAGATGTAATTCGGTCCATCCGGCTAATGGAACTGTAAACGGCAGATTAAACAATACGTCTGGTTGGGACAGGTCCGAAATCCAAAGCATGAATGTAGATTGCCTCAGTTCAATAGAAAGCGACAGCGCCTGCCAAAGGCCGATAAATACTGGTATCTGAAAAAACATCGGCAGGCACCCGCTCAGCGGGTTTACCCCGTATTCCTTCCACAGCTTCATCTGTTCCGCAGCCAGGCGTTGTTTGTCGTTTTTGAATTGTTCCTGCAATGCTTTGATGCGCGGGGTCAGCTTCTGGAGGTTGTACATCGATACCTGGCTTTTCTTAGTCAGCGGGAAAAGTGATACCTTTATGATAATCGTTAGTATGATAATTGCCACACCGTAATTCTTAAAAATACCGTAAATGGAAGCCAAAAGGAAAAGGATTATTTTACTGATGAATCCAAACATTCCGTAATTAAGCAGGTTGTCGAGTCCGTATTTGGACAGGGCGGATAGTTCCGACTTAGTTTTCGGCCCACTGTAAAAAGTGAAGTCATACGACTGCTTGCCTGCCGGGTTGATCATTAATTCTTTTGATATCAGGGCGAAACAGAGTTTATTATTGTCCAACAAGCTGAAGTCGTATTCGGCGATATCGGCCAGATTAGCCGGAATAAGGATGCTGGCGAAATATTTATTGACCAGCCCGGCCCACTCAACTTTATCCGCCTGTTCGCGTCCGGATTTCCGGGCGCGTTCCAGGTCGGTGATAAGCAGGCCGACCTTGGTTTTGCGGTCGGTGTTATTCTTGTCTTTTATCAGCGAAGCCGGGGTTACCTCGTCCTTAACATACCATTTATTCTTGGTTTTATCTTTGTATGCCCGCACGCCGAACAAATCAGTTTGGTCGTTTTGTTCGGCGATGATGCCGTTAATGCCGCCGATGGTTAATGTCGGAGTGATCGGTTTATCCGAGGTGTTTTCCAGAGAAATTTTATAATCAAGCGCGTAGTTGCCTTGGATAAAAAATTTCTTGGATACGATTATCCCGTTATCAGCTATGTAGCGGAAAGTAACTGATTTTCCGGTCGTTTCCTCAGCGATGGTCCAATTAACATCGCGCATCTCATTTTCGTATCCGGTCAATGAAAGGATAAAATTATTCTGGTTTATAACTTCAATCGGACAAACCAGTTTGAGTGAATCTTTGCTCTTGTTCGCGCAATAACGCAACAATGTTACTGACTCCAGCGACGCTCCTTTATTGGTAAATGATGCCTTAATATAATCATTGCTGATAACCCGGTTTTCCACCGGCACTTGGGGTTGCCGGGCAGTCATTGGATTAATGGATATCGGCTGGATATCCGACTTGGTCGATTCCGAAGGTGTTACTGTTGGTTTAACATCATTCTGCGGTGTTGTAGTCTGCGTCTGTTCCTTGGGCGGCGGAGCAAAATAAGGAGCCACGTAGAAGATATACCCCATCCATATCAGCAGTGTCAGCAAAACAAAAAGGACCGTTCTCTTGTCCATTTACCCTAACCTTTCGACTGAGCCTTAAACATATTACCGCAATTGACACACTTCAAAAGATCCTCAGCGTCTATCCAATCTCTTTGCTTCCCGCACTTGGGGCAGGGCCGCTCGGCTTCTTCTATCAGCATTACCGGAATGTCGTCCTCAATCCGGAATCGGCACCCGCATTCTGGCCGGGTACAGATAATCTTGTCATTCTCCATCTTGATATCAGCTTTGCACAATGGGCAAACCATAATATCGAACATCTCTTTATTAATCATCGTGCTTTCTCTAGTTGTAGTAATTTTTCTTTCAGTTTGGCGCCGCTTATTGCAGAAAACCCTCCCAAAGCTCCACTCTTCCTGACCACCCGGTGGCAGGGTATAATAATCGGTAACGGGTTTTTGGCTACGGCATTACCCACAGCCCGTGCCGCTCCGGGCACTTCCGCCCGGCGGGCCAGGTCGGAATACGTTATCACCCGGCCATAAGGTATCCTTTGCAACGATAGGTAAACCTTCCTTTCGAACCGGCTGAATCCGCTCAAATCCGGTTTCACCCTAAACTTAACCTTCTTGCCCTTAAAATACTCCTTAATCAATCTTATTAAATTAATATCAGTGCAATCCGCTAAAAACGCATTCTTAGAACCCAATCGGCTTAGTACCAATTTCCTATTTCGGTCGGGCAGGACTATTTTCTTTACGTCACCATCACGGTTGAATATTATCCCGCACCAGCCGAATCTGGTCTTAAATGTCCGATATTTCAGCATTAGACAGGGCAATGTTATATCTGGGCAGGCTAATGTCAATATAATAAGGAAAATCACGCCATACGGATTTACTTGACTCCGTCGCCTTGAAAGATAGATTATTAGCCACGAATTAACACGAATCTTTGATTAATAAATGTTCATTCGTGGTTTCATATTGATGCTATGACTAATGACATCTACAAGGGTTACAAAGGTCAGGCCAAAGAGACCTTGATAAAGCATAACGTCAAGGTCTGGAGCGATGTGGTTATAAACACCACCAAGGGCGAGTTCAGCGGCATCATTCTGCCCCGTTCCGAGACCGGCGATCCGTTCCACATCGTGCTCAAGCTACATTCCGGCTACAACACCGGTCTGAACATAGATGCCATCAACGATATCAAAGAGGTCGGCTACAAAGAAGCCATCTACAAGATACCTGAAAAAACCTTTCCTTACGACCCCAAGAAGCACAATGTAACGCTCCTAGGCACCGGCGGGACTATAGCCTCGCGCCTGGACTACCGGACCGGCGCGGTCATCCCGGCTTTTACTCCGGGCGAACTTTACGGCGCCGTGCCAGAACTGGCCGATATCTGCAATCTTAAAACCATAAAACTGTTCGGCGTGTTCAGCGAGAATATGGGCCCGGAGCAATACATCGCCACGGCCCAGGCTATCGGCCATGAAATCCAGGCCGGCACCGACGGCATCGTCATCGGCCACGGCACCGACACCATGCACCACACCGCGGCTATCCTATCTTTTATGGTTCAGGACAGCCCCGTGCCCATTGTTATGGTCGGCTCGCAGCGCTCCAGTGACCGGCCTTCCAGCGATGCCGCCCTTAACCTGATAAATTCCGTCCGGACCGCATCCGAAAGCGACGCGGCTGAGGTGATGATATGCATGTTCGGACCGACCAGCGACCAGTATTGCCTGCTCCACCGCGGCACCCGGGTGCGCAAGATGCACTCCAGCTACCGGAGCACCTTCCGAACCATCGGTAATATCCCTATCGGCCTGGTTTCGCCCACCGAGTTCCGATTCTTTAGCAACGACTACAAACGCCGGCGCAAAGACCGCAACGTCAAGATAGATACCGCATTCAATGAAAAGGTCGCCATCGTCTACTACTATCCCAATATGAAGCCGGATATGATAGAATCACTCATAGACAACGGTTATCAGGGCATCGTCATCGCTGGCACTGGCCTGGGTCACGTCAATAAGCCATTGTATCCGCCGCTCAAGAAGGCCGTCCAGCAAGGCATTACCGTGGTAATGACCGTGCAAACATTATGGGGATACGTCCAGATGTATGTCTACGACACCGGGCGCGACCTGATGGACCTGGGAGTAATTCCATGCGCCAATATGCTTCCGGAAGTAGCCTATATGAAATTGTGTTGGGTGCTCGGGCACACCACCGAGCAACAAAAGGTTAAAGAAATGATGCTTACGTCCATCGCCGGCGAGATAACCGAACGCGAACCGCACGACGGTTATCTGATACTGCAGGGCGGCCTGCCAGAAGTGGAAGCATTTACATCTACCTATCTGAAATAACCCCGGTTGGGGTATTGAAATTCCATATTCTTTGACAATGCTATAATTCCGCGACCTGCATTTTTTGACGGCAGACAAAAGAGGAGAGTTCAATCAAAATGATTGGGGTAGTAACCTTATGCGATTTGTTGCTGGATATATTTATTTAAA
Organism: Planctomycetota bacterium; assembly: GCA_043808305.1. Taxonomy (GTDB): domain Bacteria; phylum Planctomycetota; class MHYJ01; order JACQXL01; family JACQXL01; genus JBBAAP01. The sequence continues at coordinate 16,866 of JAZDFB010000028.1, forward strand.
AGTTGCCCATTTATCCGACCCTTGTAGGTCTTCATCACCCGGCCAGCGTAGTAGCGGACCTTTTTGTCAGTTATTTCGGTATCTTTGGGATAGTATAGTTTGAATGTGTTTGCCTTAATAATTTCTTTTATTGAGCTGTCATACTTGGCCTCGGGCAGGGGGCTAAGGTTCAGGCGTTTAATAACGCCTTTGACACCGTTTTTACCATCTGCTGGTAATTCGGCGAGGATAGACGGTATGGCCTCTTTATAGAAAGAGTTCTTGGCATATAGAATGAATAGTTCGACCAAAGCGCTGTCGGTTAGCTTTTTTACGTCTATGCCTTTGCGCTTAAGTGCTTTCATCTGCTGGGTGAGCGTGACTGCCACTAGGGTAGGGTTAGCCTTAGTGGTGCTCAGTATCTTGTCAGCCGCATTTGCCCGGTCAGAGTCGGCCAGTTCGCGGGCTATCCTGAGTGGTATGCCCAGCTTGAGATAGCGGGTTTCTCTGATCAGCGGGGGTTCTTTCATCTGGGCGCGGATGAGTTCTATGCGCTTGTTTGTTATCTGAGTAGGCGGCGAATCGGTATCCGGATACATCCGGTTGGCGCCGGGCAGGATGCGCTCGAAGTCGTTGATGCCGCTTCGGAACGGCTGACGTGTTTCGTTAGGTACACCGCGGACTGCATCTATTACGCGTAGGCGGACCTCTTCCAGCGCCGTGTCTACATCGCGCTTTGAACCCCAAACTATAACGCCTGCATCTGATTTGCCGATATCAAGGGCTTTGTTAATCAGAGCTAAATCATCGGTTGAGCCGGGGTAATCGGGGTAGTTGTCCGTATGGAAGAAGTTGGGCATCTTGTCCAAGCAGGCAATTACTCTGATACGTCCGGCGATTTCGTCAGCAAAGGTCTTGGTCGGCTGGGCCGGCTGGTTAAGGATACCGGCCAGGCCGGTGAGTTTTATCCCGCCCAGCACACCTTTGGCGACCAGCGTGGATTTGATTATTTCTGATTTGGTATTGGCTAATTCCTTAGAGATGTCTTTTTTAGGCGTATTAAGCGTAGGTTCGGTGATGCCGCGCTGGGTCAGGAGCTTGCTAATCAAAAGCAGGTCGCGCTGACGCAGGGCCTCATGATGAGTTAGGGTCGGAATCCAGCCGACCTTTGGTACGCCCTTGATTTCTACGCGCGAGCCGCCGGTTACCGAGACGTTGACGTCCTGGCGGACCGAGCCGATACCGCGGCGTATTTTGCCGGTGGAACGCATCAGGCGGCCGATTTCGGTAACTACTTCTTTGACCTCCTGTGGCGTGCGCATATCGGGATAGGTGATTACTTCTATCAGCGGCATGCCCAGCCGGTCGGTTTGGAATATTATCCGATGGCCGATATCCGAGAACTCGCGGCAGGCGTCTTCTTCGAAGCAGATGTGGCTGATGCCGATTTTTCGGTCTTTGTAGGGCATCCATCCGTTGATGCCGACCACAGCGGTGCGCTGGAATCCGGTCGGGATACTGCCGTCTAAATACTGCTTGCGCGAGATGTGCATCTCGTCAACCAGCGAACAATTAAGGAGCAGTGCAATCTCGATGACGATATCCAACCCGTTCTGGTTGACCATGAACGGCGGGGTATCATCCATTTCATAAGTGCAAACTGTTTCGCGGTTTAGGCGATAGATAACTTCTTTGTGTGTTTTGAACTCCATCAGGGCGCAACCGTCGTATTCGCCCAGCTCAGACAGGGTCGGACGCATATGGCGCATGATTTCGGCGTCATATTTTTCCGAATACCGGCCGGCCGGGCAATGGCAAAAGGTCTTAGTCTCGGTGTATAACTGCTGGTGGATTTCTACGCCGGACTTGAAACCAAGGTCCTGGTAAAATTTCAGGTCGTTGTAATCTGGTTTAGTCATACCTTAATCTTTGCCACGGAGGCGTTCACCCCATTAGAGGCACTCCTCTAACGGGGCAGGGAGCACACGGAGCCCTGTATTCCCTGGAACCTCTGTGTCTAATTTATTTAACCCCGCTAAAGCGGGATAACGTGGCAGTAACTCGTTTACTCGAACTGCCATTAACAACAGTGTAGATACCGGTCAATCAGTTCTTTTATTTTCTGGGTCTTGCCGTATAATCTCTGGCTCAGGTTTTTATCGTCATAGCTTTTAAGTTTTTTGGCTATGCCGTCTATTACTTTGGTCGAGAAGACGTTATCCTTTTCGTAAACCGCCCGGTCGCGGAGCAGGCAGTCAGCCGATTCCCAGCAGGAGAACGGCAACTGGGGTAGTATTTTCTGGATTTTTTTGAACTCATCGTGGAAGATATTGACATCGACATAGAGCTTGCGGGCCAGATTCAGAGCGCCGGTCATCTGAAGACCGTGCCGGGCCGCCACGGCCAGTCCGGCCATCAGCAGGTGCACATTAGCCGAGCCGTCCGGACAGCGGAACTCCACGGTCTGACTATCGCTTTTGCCCGAAAACTTGGCTTTTTCCTTGGGGTTGGCACTGCGGGCCATATCGCGCTCGTTACGCCAGCCCAGTGGCACCCGGACCAGCACCGAGCGGTTACGGTCACCCCAGCAAATGTTGGTTGGCGCCTCTTGCTTGGATACCAGCCTCAAGTATGATACCGGCACTGTATTGCCGAATGCGGTCAGCGATGAGGCCATTTTTAGGTATCCGGCAATAACCTTATGGGTAATATCGCTCAACTTATTATGGTCCAGCAGCATATTCTTATTATTCTTTACCAGCCGGGTATGGATATGCATGCCGCTGCCGGCATGGCCGACCAGAAGTTTTGGGGCAAATGATATTGTTACGCCGTATTTATAGCCGAGCATCCGAAGCGCCCACTTAGCCAGAACTATTTGGTCCGCCGCATCCTCGATAGCCACATGCAGGAGTTCAATTTCATGCTGTTCCATTTCATATTCAGTGTCGGGGATATGGCCGACCTCGGCGTGGCTGTATTTAATCCGGCAACCCATTGAAGCCATGGCCTGTACGGCCTCAATGCGGAGATTTTCCCACTTGGCAAACGGCGCCGATGCCTGATAGCCGCGCTGAGCATCGCTGGGATATAGCGGATTCTTATCAGATAAAACATAATATTCCAGCTCGCCCATAGCTTCCATGCCCAGTCCGGTTGCGGACTTAAGTGATTGATGCGCCAGGGCTACGATGCGCTCAGGCGCGCTGGGCAGGGGGTCGCCCTTGCTGGTGTAATAAGAACAAATAATATCCACGGCCGGTATTGTTGAGAACGGATTGACAAAAGCCGTTCGATAACGTGGAATTACATAAAGATCGCTGGATGAAGCATCAATATAAGAGAAAAGCGATGAGCCGTCAACCCGCTCGCCGGCGGCCAGGATGCTTTCCAGCTGTTTGAGGCCGGTGATGACGAAATTGAGGGTTTTGAGTTTGCCGTCGCCGCCCACATAGCGGAAATTGAGCATCTCTATTCGGTTATCCCGGATAAACTTTACCAAATCCTGGCGGGTGAATGATTCTTGCGGCTTATTGAGGTAGCGTGCAATTTTATGTGGTGTTATCGATAAAACATCAGTACTCATAATTTTAATTACCTGTTTATTGTGACATTAAACACTTTAATCTATAAAGGATTTCCGGACTGTCAAGGAAATCAGAATGCGATACATTAATAAACTTGACTGTAAGAAGATAAATGGTACTCTGACAGTTTGAGCGTAGCGAATTATACTTCGGCAGTTGAAGCGAAGCGACTTATCCCAAGACCCCTTAGGGTCTATGGATAACGCTCAGAGTTTACCCTGAGTGTAACGAAGGGTCGCTAACAGACGAGCTATAAACTAAATATTTATGCAAAAGAATTTTATTAAGGCAGTAGATTATTTCCAGATATTTCTGGAAGTCTCTCCGGATATGATTGTAATCAGCGACAACCAGGGCAAGGTCGTCGAATGCAGCAATTCCATTGAGCATTTCCTGGGTTATACCAAAAAAGAACTCGTCGGCAAAGCCATATCAGACCTTTATTATAATCCGGTGGACCGGTATAAGCTTCTGGATACCCTTAAAAAATACGGCAAGGTGATAGACTATGAGACGCGGTTAAAAAACAAGTCCGGCCGGATAATGCCCATAAGCACAAGCATGACTTATTTCCGTGACGGAAGCGGGAGGATTATTGGAACACTGGGTATTGCTAAGGATATTCACCGGCGCAAGGAACTGGAGCAGAAGTTAGCCAAAATGGCGATTACAGACGGTTTGACCGGACTCTATGACCGGGGGTATTTTAACGTAATGATAAATAAAGCCGTTGAGAAAGCCAATAACACCAAGAATCCGCTCAGCTTGATAATGATTGATTTGGATGGGTTTAAGGAGCATAATGACACTAAAGGACATCTTGAGGGCGATAAGGTTCTTCACGAAGTCGGACGGATTGTGCATAAAATCATCAGGCCGAAAATCGATACGGCGTTCAGGTACGGCGGCGACGAGTTCGTAATTCTTATTCCGGGGCAATATGAGGATGCGGCTATGCGCTCAGCCGAGAAAATACGCCGGGATATTGAGCATGCATTCAAGAAACAGATTACGGCCAGCATCGGCGTCAGCCGCCTGCGTCCTTATCAGAGCAGTTATTCATTGATAAAATCTGCTGATGAAGCGATGTATCGTTCCAAGAAATACGGCGGGAACAGGGTCTCTATAGGTTAATGCGGAATGATGGATTTTTTTAATTCCTGATCACGAAATCAACATTCCGAATTTATAAGATGTTTGATTATTTTGTAGGGCAGATAAAGAGCAAGAATCCGGCGGCGGCGGTGCTAGAAGTTAACGGCATTGCATTCAAGTTAATGATACCGTTATCAACTTATGAAGTATTGCCGGCATCGGGTCAGGTGAAACTATTTTCTCATCTGGCGATATCGGGCGGAATGGGCGCGACCGAAATAGGGCTTTACGGTTTTTCCACCGGCGACGAGCGCCAGCTGTTCCAATTGCTGATGATGGTCACCCGGGTCGGACCGTCAATGGCATTGCGCATCGTTTCAGGCGCGTCGGTTCAGCAGACTTGCCGGGCGATTATGTCGGATGACGTTAAATTCTTGGCCAGGATTAAAGGCGTTGGAGAGAAAACAGCACAACGCATTATCATGGAACTGAAAGAGACTGTCAGCACCAGGCTGCCTATGGGCCAGGATACTTTTGCGCCGTCCACTGACCAGTCTGCGGCGGCTGATGCTATACTGGCAATGGTTTCTTTGGGTTACCAGCGCATTACTGCTGAAAAGAATGTTAAGGATGCGATAAAACTGCTTGGGCCAAAGTCATCCACTGAAGAGATAGTCAGAAAGGCATTATCGCAGATATAGATATGAAAAAAACGCTGTTCTACATTATGGGTTTGTTGATATTGGTATATTGCGGTTGCTCCAGCACTTCGGATACGGATTTGGAAGGGTTCAAAGCCGAAGATTATTATGATCTGGGGTTAAGCTGGCTGAAAAACAAGAAACCCCAGAGCGCCGAGGTGGTTTTTCGCAAAGCTATTGCTCTTAAGCCGGATTATGCCGACGCATATATCAAGCTGGGATTTACATATTATTACCTTTACGAGCAGTATTTGGCATCGTCCGAATACAAGAACGATGCTCCCAAGTATTATAACCTATCATATAATTGTTTAAAGGAAGGGCTGAAACTTAAGCCCGATGACCCGGAATGTTACACCGGCATGGGTCGGTTGGAATTCGCGGGCGGGCGATACGAAAAAGCAGTTGATTATCTGCTTAAAGCCCGTGACAATAACCCGATTGAAAACTTTGATGTTGAAGCCACCATCTGCTATGAGCTGGGGCGGTGTTATATTGAAATGGGCAAGTATGCCGAAGCTCTTAAAGAATATCAGAATTATCTTGATGTTGTGCCGCTGAGTGAGGATCAGGGAGGTGTTAAAGCGGCCATGAAATACCTGGAAGAACAGCTCTCTAAAGAGCCAATGCAGAAGAAAGAGTAGTTAGCTGATGAATCCTAAAACATTCCATAAAATAAGTTACGGTTTATACTTGGTGTGTTCGGTCAAGAGCGACAAAATCAACGGGCAGATTGCCAATACCGTATTTCAGATTACTTCCGAACCGCCGACCATAGCCGTGAGTATTAATAAGAATAACCTGACCCATGAATTCATTACGGATAGCAGGGTATTCACCGTTCTGATATTGCCGCAGGACACGCCCATGAATGTCATCGGCACGTTTGGATTCAAAAGCGGCCGAGACACGAACAAATTCGATGGCCTCAAATACAGGCCCGGCAAAACCGGCGCACCAGTGCTTGAGCAGTATTCTATCGGTTACCTCGAATGCGAGGTCATCAACAGCATCGACGTGGTTACCCATACCATAGTCATCGGCCGGGTGGTAGAAGCCGAAATTACCGGTGACGGAGAACCGATGACCTACGATTATTACCATAAAATAAAACGCGGAACGGCCCCGGCTTCCGCGCCGACATATATAAAAGAGCAAAAAACAGAAAGTAATAGCAAGATGAAAAAGTATAAATGTTCCGTATGCGGTTACATCTATGAACCCGAAAAGGGCGACCCGGAATCGGGCATAAAGCCGGGCACTTCTTTCGAAGATATTCCTGATGATTGGGTTTGTCCGCTCTGCGGTGTAGGCAAGGATAAATTTGATACATTGGCTGTTTGAACCTGCCTGCCGGTAGGCAGGCGTAGTGATTTACAGCCAAGTATAGTTGGCAGTCCATCGGCTGTTAACGACAAAGGAGTGTTACAGCCGAGGATACCCAGCAGTAATTCACTACGTTCAAACTGCTGGAGTATAATTAGTTACCGCTCAAGCTGCCAGACTAGGAGATAAAGTAACATGAAAATAAGAGAACTGAAAAAGGATATTTTTACAGTCGGCGCGATAGATTGGGATCGCCGTCTTTTTGACGAACTGATTCCTCTGCCGGATGGTACCAGCTACAACAGTTATCTGATAAAGGGGTCCATCAAGACCGCGTTGATAGACTCGGTTGACCCGGCCAAGCGCGAAGTGTTGATGGAAAACCTGAAAGAGTTGGGCGTGTCCGGCATCGATTATGTTATTGCTCATCACGCCGAGCAGGACCATTCCGGAGCTATACCGGACGTTTTGGCCGCTTATCCGATGGCCAAGTGCGTGTGTACACCGAAGTGCAAGGAAATGCTTAAGGATTTACTTTTGATACCGGATAACAGGTTTATCGAGGTCAAAGACCGAGAGACGATATCTCTGGGCAACCGGACGCTGGAATTCATCTATACGCCTTGGGTGCACTGGCCGGAAACGATGGTTACGTTCCTTAAGGAAGAGCAGATACTCTTTTCGTGCGATTTCTTCGGATCGCACATAGCTACCAGCGACCTTTATGCCACCGACGAACCGCGCGTATACGAAGCTGCCAAACGTTATTACGCCGAGATAATGATGCCGTTCCGTAACCTGATCCAAAAGCATATAGAAAAAGTCAAGGCATTAGGCGTCAAGCTTATAGCCCCCAGCCACGGACCGGTATACAACCGCCCGGAATTTATTATCAATGCTTATGCCGATTGGACATCGGACAAAGTCAAAAACGAAGTAGTTATTGCCTACGTCTCAATGCATGGCAGCACCAAACGGATGATAGAATATTTTATTAACGGTTTGATGAAGAAGGATATTACCATAAAGCCGTTCAACCTGCCCAAGACCGATATCGGCCAGCTCGCAATCGCGTTGGTAGATGCGGCGACCATTATTATTGGGACTCCGACTGTGCTGGTTGGTCCGCACCCGGCGGCGGTTTATGCGACCTCCCTGGCCAATGCCTTGCGGCCCAAGGCGCGTTTTGCGTCTATTATCGGCTCTTATGGCTGGGCCGGCAAGGTGCCGGAGGTAATTACATCGATGTTGCCGAACCTTAAGGTCGAGGTTATCCCGCCGGTATTTGCCAAAGGCTATCCTAAAGCCGAAGACTACAAAGCGCTAGACAGGCTTATCGATGATATCGTGGAGAAACACCGAACTATACAGTAAAGGAAATATCTGATGAAAAACAGATTTTTTTGGACGTTTCTGATCGCCGGGTTAGTGGCAGTTCGAGTAAAGCGAGTTTACTGCCACGTTATCCTAATGAGCATAGCTCTATTGGGGTTAGCAGCAACTATTGCCGTGCCCTTTGCTTTAACCGAGAATAAAGCGCCGGAAAAGAAATCCCGGCTAGAACTTGAGCGCACCCTAACCGGGCATAAGGATTCAGTATTGACCGTGGCATTCAGTCCGGACGGCAAGAAGATTGCCTCGTCTGGAGATGACAAGACCGTAAAAATATGGAATGCGTCAAACGGTGATGAATTGTATAGTCTTGAAGGCCATAGCGCTCCTGTCTGGTCCGTGGCATACAGCCCGAACGGCAAATTGGTTGCATCAGGCTCAGACGAAGGTTTAATAAAACTATGGAATCCGATAAGCGGGGAAGAGGTCAGGACCATTGACGCCCCAGCCGCCATCTGGGATGTTACCTTCAGTCCGGACGGCAAGATGCTTGCTTCGGGTAACGATAACGCCCGTGCCAGCCTTTGGGATGTCGCCACCGGGAAAGAAATCAAATCTTTGGCGGGTCATCGGGCCCAGGTATTTGTTGTGGCATTCAGCCCGGACGGGAACATACTCGCCACCGGAGCGCATGACAATAAGATTATTCTCTGGGACGTGGCTACCGGCAAGATGATTCGCACCCTGGAAGGGCATACGCACCTGATTTTCTCACTGTCATTCAGCCCGGACGGCAAAACTCTTGCTTCAGGCAGTTTTGATAATACCATCAGGCTCTGGGATATGTCAACCGGCGTTCCGTTAAACACCCTAAAAGGGCATACGCAATGGGTGCGCACGGCTGTTTACAGCCCGAACGGGAAAATAATCGCCTCCGGTGCCCAGGACAATACCATCAGGCTATGGGATGCGTCCACCGGCGTGGAGTTAGAGTGTCTCGTGGCGCATAATAGCTGGGTTCATGCCCTGGCATTCAGCCCGGACGGCAAATTACTGGCATCGGGCAGCCCTGATAGGACTGTTAAAATCTGGAAGGTTAAATATTAGTGGCAGTAGGAACGGAGTGACGTACTGCCACTTATCCCAATGAGCGTAGCTCTATTGGGGTTAGGGACTAATATCTTATCCGGCCGTGATAGTGGTGATAATTGTTTATGCTTCCTTAAACTTGAAGATAAAGAATACCGCCGCGATTATCAGCAGGAATCCCACAATGTAATTCCACTTCAGCGGTTCTTTAAGATAGAATATCGAAAATACGCAGAATATTATCAGTGTAATTACTTCCTGTATCGTTTTTAGCTGGGCGGTGGTCATGGTTGCCGAGCCGATCCGGTTGGCCGGAACCTGGAAACAATACTCGATGAAAGCTATCAGCCAGCTGACTAAGATTACCAGCATCAGCGGAGCGCTTTTGTATTTGAGATGTCCGTACCAGGCAAAGGTCATGAATACGTTAGCGATTGTTAAAAGGATTATCGGATAAAACATATCTTATTCCATGTACGGCTTAAGTGCCTCTGGTATCTCAATTGTCCCGTCCGGTTTCTGGAATGTTTCCAACAGACAGATAACGGTGCGGGGCAGGGCTACGCCGGAGCCATTTAGAGTATGGACAAACCTGAGTTTGCCGTCTTTATCCCTGAATTTAATATTGGCACGCCGCGCCTGAAAATCGGTAAAGTTGCCGCAGGACGACACCTCCAGATACTGGTTCATCCCGGGCGCCCAGGCCTCGATGTCATAAGTCTTGGCGGCAGAAAAACTCATCTCGCCGGTGCTCAGCTTGATTACCCGGTATTCCAACCCCAGCGCCTGTAGAACTTCCTCGGCGTTGACTACCAGTTTTTCCAGTTCGTCAAACGACGTATCCGGATGGACATATTTGACCATCTCCACCTTATCGAACTGGTGCACCCGGGTAATGCCGCGGGTTTCCTTACCGTAGGAACCGGCCTCGCGCCGAAAGCAGGGTGTGTATGCCACATAATAGACCGGCAGTTTATCCGCATCTATGATATTGTCGCGCCAGATATTGGTCAACGGCACTTCGGCCGTGGGAATCAGGAACATATTGTCATCTGGGTTGTGTTCGCGGAGCGCCATCCCGTCGTAACGGGACTTGATGGCGTACATATCTTGCTCCAGCTTGGGTAACTGACCGGTGGCGAACATTGACGCGCGGTTAACCATAAACGGAGGCGATACCTCCTGATAACCGTGCTTGGCGGTATGCAAATCAATCATAAAATTAATAAGCGCCCGTTCCAGCCTGGCGCCCATACCCATAAACAGGATGAACCCTGAACCGCTCATTTTGGTCGCTTTATCTTGTGCCAGGATGCCCAGCTTTTCCCCAATTTCCCAGTGCGGTTTGGGCGTGAATGAGAACTCCTTGCGCTTGCCCCAACGGCGTATTTCAAGGTTGGACTCGGCTCCCATACCTACCGGCACGTCCGCAGCCGGTACGTTAGGTATCCAGGGAAGCAGGGTTGACAGTTCTGCCTCTACGGCTGTCAGCTCGGTTTCCAGATGTTTAATGTCGTTACCGACAGATTTCATCCGGCTGATGATGTCATCAGCTTTTTGGCCGGCCTTTTTAAGTTTGGCCACTTCTTCTGATGCCTTATTGCGTTCTGACTGGAGCGTGTTCAGGCGGGTAACCGCCTCACGCCGTTTAGCGTCAAGCTCAAGCACCTTGTTAATATCTACTTTACTGTCCTTATTCTTGACCGTAGCTTTGACGACATCCGGATTCTTGCGGATGAATTCTATGTCTAACATATAATAATATTATCGGCTTTACTCAGCGGTTACTATAGTCGGCTGCTTGTCCCCCTCAAGGGGAGGCCCTCTGGGGCTCTGAAGTTGTACTTCGGCAGTTGGAGCAAAGCGACTTACTGCCGAGTATACCCGGCAGTAATTTCACAAACTGCCGGAGTATACTTCGGCATTTGAGTCTGTTGCATAAAGTAGCGATGCGACCGCAGGTCGCATAACACATATAGTGTCTGATGAATCCGATCGCTACAATATATTGTTTGGTCTGGTGTAAATTCAGAGTTTATGCGACAGACTCAATAACCTGAATATTTTGACAGAGTGTTTTACATAAGTATAGTCCAGAAATATACTGATAATGATTCAGACTTGAAAGGAATATCCTATGAAATTAAGAACCAAACACTTGTTATCCATTAACGATCTTTCCGGCCCGGAAATAATGGGCATTCTCAAAATGAGCCAGTCGATGAAGAAGGCAAAAAAACACCCGCAACCGCTCAAAGGCATGACCCTGGGAATGATATTCCAGAAGCCCTCAACCCGCACCCGAGTGTCATTTGAGGTAGGTATGTTCCAGCTGGGCGGACACGCGCTATATCTTTCGGCCAACGACATCCAGCTCAAGCGGGGCGAAACCATACCCGACACGGCCCGGACCCTGTCCCGCTATGTCGATGGAATCATCGCCCGGGTGTTTGCGCACCAGGATGTAGTTGACCTGGCCCGCTACGGCTCGGTGCCGGTTATTAACGCCCTGAGCGACTATGAGCATCCCTGCCAAGCGCTGGCGGATTTGCTGACCATCTACGAAAAGCGCAAGACCCTCAAGAATCTGAAAATAACTTATGTCGGCGACGGCAATAACGTGGCGCATTCGCTGATGCTTGGCGCTGTCAAGGTCGGTGCGCACGCGGCGGTGGCCACGCCCAAGGGTTACGAGCCGCACCGGGAAATAGTCCGGCTGGCTATTGACGAGGCCAAAAAGACCAAGGTCAATGTTACCGTCACCAACGACCCGGCCGAAGCCGCCAAAGACGCCGATGTCATTTACACAGATGTCTGGGCCAGTATGGGACAGGAAGCCGAGCACGACAAACGCGTCCAGATATTCAAACCCTATCAGGTCAACCGCGCTTTGCTCCGGCATGCGCGGAAAGACGTTCTGGTAATGCATTGCCTGCCGGCGCATCGCGAAGAGGAAATTACCGAAGATGTTTTGGAAGGCAAGCATTCCGTAGTCTGGGACGAGGCCGAAAATAGGCTCCATACCCAAAAGGCCGTAATGTGGTTGCTAATGGAATAATGCACAGAAGGGCGATGGTATGAAAAAACGCCGATATCACAAACGCCCCAAGGCCTGGGAACCGCGGCCCAAGATTGTTGAACCGCCGGTCAAAGACCCGACCTGCCGACACGACCTTGCTTTTGACCCCGAGGTACCGTATCTGGCTATGACCAGCCCGGACAGCGGTTGCCTGCATTTCAAAGGCAAGGAATCAAGAAATCTTAACCAGAATATTTGCTGGCTATTAAGAGGCATAAACGAAGAGGTCAGCGACTATCGTGGCAGTAAAGACAAGGTATACATAACCCGGTATCAGGTAGCCAAAATGTGCGGTTGGCGTAGAAGCGTTTACCCCAGCCGCATGGATAAACAGATGCAGAAACGGGCCGACCATGCGGTACGGGAGCTTAGCCGTCATCTTCAGGCGGTTGGCTTGCCGGCCATAGGCCGTTACGAAGACCGCAAAGGCTACTCCTGCCCGGTCGGGCTCAAGAATATCGCCGTCGAATATCCCATTTCCATCAGCCGGATGGACGACAGCGACGACGAAGACGACGAATAGCAGATATTATCAAACTTGTTTTGATACTTCATTTCCATCTTTAATTTCTTGACATCTGCCGATAATATCATTAGATTACGTGTCTATGTCTATACGCAAGCTCATTGTAGGTAACTGGAAGATGCTGACCTCTCCGGACGGGACGTCTTTGGCTGAAGCTAAGTCTTTGGTTAAAGCGCTCCGCGAGGGACTGGCTGATTTTACGAACGCGGATGTCGGCGTCTGCCCGCCTTATGTCCACCTGTCAGCGGTGGCCGAACTTATCAGCGGTTTCAATATCAAACTGGGCGCCCAGAACGTCTATTTCCAGGAAAAGGGCGCGTTCACCGGCGAGATTTCGCCTTTGATGCTCAAAGACATCGGCTGTGAATACGTCATCATCGGCCATTCTGAACGCCGGACTATCTTTAAAGAGGACGACGACACCATAAATAAAAAGGTCAAAACCGCCCTTAAAGCCGGCTTAACACCGATAATGTGCGTGGGCGAGACGCTCCAGCAACGTCAGGAAGAAATCACCGAAAAGATTATCAGGTTCCAGGTGGAAAGAGGGCTGGATGACCTGTCACCCGAAGACGTTAAGCGCGTGGTTATTGCTTACGAACCGGTTTGGGCTATCGGCACGGGCAAGAACGCCACGCCGGAACAGGCCCAGGCGGTCCATCTGTTCATCAGGAAACTGCTGGTCCTTATTGCCAATGACCAGGTTGCCCAGACCAAGCAGATAATATACGGCGGCAGCGTCAAGGCGGAAAACGCCAAAATCCTGATGACTCAGCCTGATATAGACGGCGCGCTGGTTGGCGGGGCCAGCCTGAATGTCGAATCGTTTATAAAAATAGTGAAATCTCCCTTTTAGTCCCGTCCCGCTCAAGCGGGATCGGGACGGGAGTTAGTGGCAGTTCGAGCAAAGCGAGTTACTGCCACGTTATCCCGTTTATTCCAACGGGCATGATAGGAGTTGTTATGTTAACAGGATTATTGCTGGGTGTGTTCGTTCTGGTGAGCATTCTTTTGATCGTTATCATTCTGGTCCAGCCGCACTACAGCGAAAGCGGGCTGGCCGGTGCGTTCGGCGGCGGCGGAAGCGACTCGTTCCTGGGCGTCAAGGCCATCTCGGTGGCCAGCAAGGTTACCATCGGCCTGGCCGTGGTTTTCCTGCTGTTATCCATCATTCTTAATAAACTGCCCCAGACCACGAACAGCGGGCACAGTATCATAAAGCCGGATATGCCCAAGGCGCCGGCGTCCGAGCCATCATCGGCTAATACGCCGCCTGTTGCGGCAACCGGAGCGGAACAACCGGTTACGGCCACTCCCACTAAAACGGCGCCGGTAAAACCGCCGGAACCTGTTAAGACTCCTCCGGAGCCGGCAAAAACACCGGACCCGGCTAAACCGGATAGTAATCCTCCGCCTAAACAGGCGGAACCGCCTAAGCCGTCAGGCCAGTAACATAAAGCTGGGTATAGTCGCGCGGCGCGGCGCATCGGAAGATATAAAATCGAAAGTTGTGTTTCTATGCCTGCAATAACGTCTGCTCATAATATATTCACCGAACTTCAAGCCGTCCAGAAGGGGCATTTCCTTTTAACCTCGGGCAACCACAGCGATACCTACGTCCAGTGCGCCCGGATTCTGGAACGGCCCGGCGTAAGCGCCAGGCTGTGCAAGAAGCTGGTCAAACCATGGATGAACAAGGGTATAACCCTGGTGGCCGGCCCGGCGCTGGGCGGGATTATACTGGCTTACGAAGCGGCCCGGCCGCTTAAAGCCAAAGCCATTTACCTGGAACGGGTTGATAACAAAATGACGCTCCGGCGCGGCTTCGCGGTCAAGCCGGGCGAAAAAGTATTGGTCGGAGAGGATGTCATTACCACCGGTGGTTCGGTCAAAGATGTGATTGACGTGATTATCCAGAACGGCGGACGGGTTATGGGTATCATTTCTTTGGTTGACCGCCGGCCGGATAAAACTCCCAAGGTCTTAGGCTATAAATACAACGCGGTTGTCCGGGTCAGCCCGCCCATATATAAGCCGGCGGAGTGCCCGCTGTGCAAGCAGGGCACACCGGCCGTGAAACCGGGCTCGAGGGGATTGAAATAATATGAAAAGCATGACCGGATACGGCGAGGCGGTTGCTAAATTAAAAGGCGGCAACAGCATCAGGGTCGAGATACGCTCGGTCAACCACAGGTTTTTTAATCTCAAGACGAATCTGCCGGCCAGCCTAAATGTCTATGAATCGGATATCGAAGAACTGATCAAGAAATATATCCGGCGCGGATCGGTTAACCTGGTCATCAGGGAGGGCCGGCAGGAAAAGCCGGAGCTTAATATCCAGACCGGGGTGCTCAAGAACTATCACCGCCAGTTGAAACGATTGCAGAAAGAGTTGGGGCTGGCTGGCGGGATATCGATAGACACGCTGATATCATTGCCGGGCGTGCTCGAGGTAGCGGACCGGGACGGCGTCAGCGGCAAACGCCGGTGGTTGAGCGCCGAGCGGGTCATCAAATCCGCATTGCAGGATATGGTGGCTATGCGCCAGCGCGAAAGCCGGCGGCTGGCCAAAGGTCTCCTGGCCATAATCCGCAAGATGTTAGTCCTGGTCGGCAAAATCGAAAGCCTGGCGCCTCAGGTCCGGACCCATTATGAACAATCGCTCAAGGAGCGGCTGGCCCATATATTATCGTCGGTCGACCACAGCAACATCAGCCAGGGCTTGGCCAATGAAGTTATGCTGTTCGCGCAGCGCTCGGATATAACCGAGGAAATAGAACGCCTTAAATCGCATATCGCCGAATTCGAGCGGACCATGAAGTTGTCCAGCGAAGCCGGCAAGAAACTCGATTTCCTGGCACAGGAAATGCTCCGCGAGGTGACCACCATCGGAGCCAAGGCTAATAATTCCAAAATCACTTATAACGTGATTACTCTCAAAGGCAATGTTGAAAAGCTCAAGGAACAAGTGCAGAATATCGAATAACACAGACCGGAAAATCTGCGTAATATCCGGCCCGTCCGGCGTGGGCAAGACCACCCTGTGCGATTCGCTCCTGAAAAAGGAACGCCGGCTGGCGGTCTGTGTCACGGCAACCACCCGGCCGAAAAGAAAAGGCGAGGTTGACGGAAAGGATTACCGCTTCCTGTCTGAAAGAGATTTTAAGGCCGGATTAATAAGAGGTGATTTTATTGAATATGTCCGGCTTTTCGGGCATTATTATGGGACTCCTTATAGTTCGCTGTATGACGTATTCAGGCTGGGCAGGCATCCGCTCCTGAGAATCGAGGTCAAGGGTGCGCGCCGGCTGAGGAAGGAAGGGTTCAAAGGGGTTTATATATTTATCCTGCCTCCGGATATGGGCACGCTCAAACAGCGCCTGTCCAGGCGCAACGACCGGACCGGCGATTTCGAAAAGAGGCTGAGGCGGGCTCGGACGGAGCTTAAATATAAAAACCACTACGACTTCAAGGTGGTCAACGACGACTTGGGCCGGACTGTCAATGAGATAAAGGAAATTATCAGGAAAAACCTGTTTAAGGCGTAACGAAGATCCAGTATTTATAAGACCGGAGGAAGGGAATGGACATGAAAAAGTTAGATGCGGCACTTACCAAAACCCAGGGCAGATTTGAACTGATTGCGATGATGCAGAGAAAACTGCGGAACCTCCGCCAGGCCGGGATTAAACAAGCAGCCGGCACGGGCGCCGACCAGCTGTCCGAACGGGTGCTGGACGACTTCCTGACTGAAACCAAGGCGGCCGAAGAATTAGCCAAGGCGTAATACCATTAGGTATTATTCCATCCGGAAGGCGCGATTATGTTGAAGGATAAAGAAATAATCCTGGGCGTGACCGGCAGCATCGCGGCCTACAAAGCCGCCGAGATTGCTTCCAAGCTGGTTCAGGCCAAGGCTAACGTCACCGTGGTTATGACCGAAAGCGCCGCCAGGTTCGTTACCCCTCTGACATTCCAGACGATATCCCATAACCGGGTCCTGGTCGATATGTTTGACCCGGAATACGAATACAACCCCAGGCATATCTCCTTGGCCAACAAAGCGGACCTGCTCCTGATTGCCCCGGCCACGGCTAATATCATCGGCAAAATTGCCTCAGGCATCGCCGATGACCTGCTCTCGACGCTGGCTATGTCGGTCAAGTCGCCTATCATGATTGCGCCGGCCATGAACGTCAATATGTACAAGAACAAGATTGTCCAGAAGAATATTGCATTCCTGAAAAAAGAAGGTTATAAATTCATCGAGCCGGAAACCGGTTACCTCGCCTGCGGCGCCGCCGGACAGGGCCGGCTGGCCGCCATTGATGCCATAATCAAAAAAGTAACATCAATCCTGGAATGATGAAAATACTCATTACGGCAGGTCCTACCAGAGAATACTTCGACAAGGTCCGCTATATTTCCAATCCGTCAACCGGCCGGATGGGCTTTGCCGTGGCCGCGGCCGCCAAGGCACGGGGGCACAAAGTCACTCTGGTGTCCGGCCCGACGCACCTGGAACCGCTCAAAGGCGTGACCTTGAAACGGGTCGTCAGCGCACAGGACATGCTCCGCCAGGTCAATAAATATTTCCCGGAATCAGATGCCGTGATTATGACCGCGGCGGTGAGCGATTACCGTCCGGCCGCTTATTGCAACGGCAAGATAAAGAAAACCGGACAGCCGGTCAGCGTCAGGCTTGAACCGACTCTGGACATCCTTAAAACCATCAGCCGGCGCAAAGGCGGCAGAGTGCTAATCGGATTTGCCTTGGAAGCAAGCGACCTGCGTCGGAACGCACTGCGGAAGCTCCGGGCCAAGAACCTTGATTTCGTGGTGGCCAACCGGACGGACAGCTTCGGGCCGGGCAAGGTCAGCGCCGAGATATGGTCGCCCCTGGGCCTGGTCAAGCGCTTCAAGAATGCCGACAAGAATCAAATCGGCCGCTTTATAGTGAAGCTTCTGGAGTGCAGATAATTCTTTAGTATAATATGTCATTCATAGAAATTATGGCCTTGGCCATCATCCAGGGCATAGCGGAATTCCTGCCCATTTCCAGCTCCGGCCATCTGGTCATTGCCACGAAGCTGTTCGGGATGTCCAATCCGGAAAGCAACCTGTCCCTGATAGTTTTCCTGCACCTGGCCTCGCTGTTGGCCATAGTCATCAGTTTCTATAAGGAGATATTCGAACTGCTGGCCCAGCCCAAGGTCATCCTGATGATTATCATCGCCACCATACCGGCCGGATTGGTCGGTTATTTCTTTGAAGACGCGATAAATGAGCTTTTCACCGGAGCAGTTATCACCGGTATTGCGCTGATGGTCACGGGTGTTTACATCATCCTGACCGAATTCCATTGGAAACGGGCCGAGGTGACTCTGGAGCGTGCCCCTTTTATGTCGGCTGTCTGGGTCGGCATCGCCCAGGCATTGGCCATTGTCCCGGGGCTGTCCCGCTCCGGGCTGACTATCTGCACCGGCCTGTTAAACGGATTTGAAAAGCACGAAAGCATCAAGTTCTCGTTCTTCCTGGCTTTGCCGGTTCTGGCCGGCGCCGCCGTGCTCAAATTAAAGGATTTTTCTCAACTCTCAGCTTCTTTTCAGCCGATAACAATATTAATAAGCGGGGTCCTATGCTTATTGGTAAGTTTATTGGCGATACGCTTCCTGGTCAGGCTGATAAGGCGCGGAAAACTGATTTATTTCGGATGGTATTGCCTTATTGTCGGGGTTCTGACGATAATCTTCATCAGATAACCTTGAATTTCAGCCCCGACGGAATAGTCGGGATAACATGGCAGTACCCGGCGAAATAGCCGGGATAAGTGCCGGGTAACTCGTTGCACTCGAACCGGCACTAATACGTCACGAAGTTTATCCCGCTTTCGGGCGGGGTTTCTACTGCCACTAACGCCGCAATTTATAGTTCGGCTGCCTGTCCCCCTCAAGGGGAGGTCCTCTGGGGCTCTGAAGTTTTAGCCGACTACTAGGCTGAGTAATAGTTATTATGCCCGAAACAATCGCTCCGAAACCGTCCAAGCACACTAAGGAAATCATCAGCATCCTGCTGATACTTTTTTCCATATTCGCCATGGTGGCTTTGGCCACCTACGATGTCAGGGATTATCCGGACAAGGCCTTCCCGCCTAACGACAGCTGGGCCAACAAAGGCGGCTCCATCGGCGCCGCCCTGAGCAGCGAGCTGTTCTTCTTCTTCGGCATAGCCTCATACGTCATCATCCTGATGCTCGGGTTCTGGGGAGTGCTGCTGCTTCTGAAGAAAAAGGTCACGGCACTGCCGGTGAAAATCATCGCCCTGTTATTCTTCCTGGCGGCCACGCTGACCCTGGCCGGATTAATTACGCCGGGGACTTTTAATTCACCGCGCATGCCCACCCTGGGCGGCGTGGTCGGCGACCGGTTGTCGCAGATTACCGTGAATTACTTCGGCTCAATCGGCAGTTATCTCCTGACCCTGTTCGTGCTGGTCGGCTCGCTGCTCCTGGCTACGGACTGGCTGGCATACGACATCCTGGTCCGGATGGGCAAGATAGGCCGGGTGGTTTTCGGCGGGATATTTAAGGGCATCAAATCGCTCAGCGATAACCTGAAGAAGGACCGCCAGCGCGACCAGATGCTCAAGCAATTCCAGCAGCAGACGGCAATGCCTCCGGTCAAGACGGTCCAGGCGCCGCCGGTGCCGGTTGCCCATACGCCTGAGAAACCGGTGATTGCCCCGATGCCAAAGCCGGACCCCGAGCCGATTATCAAGAAAGCGCTTGAACCGGAGCCGAAGGAAGACAAGGCCAAGCCTTCCGCCAAGGAAAAAGTCCCTGCCTCGGCATTGAAAGATTCATACCGCCTGCCGTTCCTGGAGCTCCTTGAAGACGCCGTGCCCGTGCCGGCGACCGAGGAGGAAAAAGACATCAAGGAACGGATGGATGTCATCGAAGGCACGCTCCGCGATTTCGGCATCGAGGCCCGGGTGGTCAATGTCGAGCGCGGCCCGGTCGTCACCAAGTACGAACTGGAACTGGCGCCCGGCGTCAGCGTCCATAAGGTGGCCAGCATGACCGACGACCTGTCCATCGCCCTTAAATCCACCAATGTAATGGTCGTCGCGCCCATCCCCGGCAAATCCACGGTCGGCGTCGAGGTGCCCAACCGGTACCAGGGCGTGGTCCGCTTGAAGGAACTGATACAAGCCAGCCGCGACAAGATAAACAATTCGCCCCTGCCGTTCTTTATGGGCAAGAACGCCGCCGGCGCGGCCATTATCAAGGACATAGACGAAATGCCCCATATGCTGGTGGCCGGCACCACCGGCTCCGGCAAATCGGTCTGCGTCGCCTCGTTGATTCTCAGCCTGATTATGCACCGCAACCCGGACGAGCTCAAGCTCCTTATGATAGACCCCAAGATGGTCGAGCTGTCCGTATTCAAGGACCTGCCGCACCTGATAAGCCCGGTGGTCACCGATATGCGCCGTGCGCCGATTATCCTCAAATGGCTCTGCCGGACTATGGACGAGCGCTACGAGCTCTTCCTGCGCGTCGGCGTCAAGAAGATAGAGACTTACAACCAGCTCAGCGAATCCAAGATACGCGAGAAATTGACCGAGGACGGCGAGGAGCCGGCCGATGTCCCGTTAAAACTGCCTTATATCGTGGTCCTGATAGACGAGTTGGCTGACCTGATGATGGCCGCGTCCGACGACGTGGAAACGGCCATAACCCGCCTGGCCCAGAAATCGCGTGCCGTCGGCATCCACCTGGTCCTGGCCACACAGCGCCCGTCGGTCGACGTCATCACCGGCCTGATAAAATCCAATATGCCGTCGCGGGTGGCGTTCAAGGTGGCGTCCAAGATTGATTCGCGCACCATCCTCGACCGCAACGGCGCCGAACGGCTCCTCGGCAAAGGCGATATGCTGGCGCTCTTCCCATCCACCACCGATTTGGTCAGGGGCCAGTGCACCTTCGTCAGCGACAAGGAAATCCACAGCGTCGTCGATTTCTGGAGAGAACAAGGCGAGCCGGTTTACGATAACGAGCTCCTGGAAATCGAGAGCAAGCAGGACTTCACCGACACCGAGCAGGACGAGCTGTTCGACCAGGCCGCCGCGGTGGTATTGGAGACCAAGCGCGGTTCGGTCTCGCTCATCCAGCGCAGATTGAACATCGGCTATTCCCGTGCCGCCCGGCTGGTCGAAATGATGGCCAAGGTCGGCATCGTCGGCGACTACAAAAACAGCAAGGCCCGCGAGGTCATTATGACCCCGCAGGAATGGGAAAATAATAAACAGCGCCGGTCGTAATTAGTGCCACTTCGAGCGTAGTCTTGGAACATAATCCATCCTACATACTACCTACTATATACTGCATACTGGATAATATCTATTGACAAATACTCCCCGCATTGTAGATATTTATCCTATGAGGCAACTGGTAATCATATTATTAATCGGTCTGGCCGTCTTAGTCATCATCCCGGCCTGTTCCAGCACACCAAAAACAGATGCTGCTCAAACTAAACAAGAATTGATGAAACAATGGAATGAATCCGAGGAGTTATGGAGAAGTACTATATGTAAACTGAAAGACGAGGGAAAGAAAGAAAAGAACAGAAAAGAGGTTATCGCAAAACTTGAGAAGATGCTGATTCAATATGACAAACATGCGGTCAAACCTTGGATACTATTCGTTCTTGCCGAATTGATTGAAAACACCGCACCAGACAAGGCGCTTGATTACAGTTTGCAGGCATCTGAATTCCCCACTAAAACAGATATGTGGGGGTATGGTCAACAGGAAGCGTTAAAAAAGTCCGTTGAATTATATGCGAAAAAGGGGGAATATAGAGAGGCAGTTGCGCAATTACTGAAATGGGAAGTAAGTGCAGAGTGTGGCACAGGATGGGCTGGTCGGTGTACTTTAAAAGCATTTAAGATTTGGGAATTACGCTTGTGTTATGAAGATAAAGACAAGGTTTATTCGGAGATGTGGGAAACCATGGCGTCATCTGATGGATGGATGGATGGATTTGGTGTGAATTTTAGTGGTTATATGATCGTGTATATGTATGGGAAAGATAACCTGGTTAAACTCAAACAGGATTTAAACTCATTTGTAGAAAAGAACAATCTAACGCAACCCCTACCGGCAAATACCAAGGATTATAGAACAAAAGCACTTTACGATATGACCCAGCAAATCAGTAATAATATCAAGTTTATTGAAGACGTAAATAATGCTGATGAAGATGGAATTGTAAAATTAATAAACAGCGTTCCTGCCCCGGACCTACACTATCAAAATGCAAAAGAGTTGGGTGCCCACGATTTCTGGTCACATGGAGCGTCTCACTGGCGTGAAAACATCGCGATGGATAAGATAATAAAATATGGTCCAACCATAGTTCCAAAGCTAATTGCTGAGTTTGAGAAAACATCTCATTCTTTTGCCATTTATTGTTTAGGCAAAATTGGGGGTTCTGACGTTGTTGAATACTTTATTAAGAAAATCGGAGATGTGAAAGAAAGTGAGTGGATATACTATTATTTGTATTGCTTATTATCAACAAAAGACGAAAAAGCAATTTCATTTGTAAAAGAAATGGTCAAATCAACTAATAAAAATAGTAATTCTGAAAAGGCTCGTTGGGCTTTGGAACAATTCCCGGATTTAAATAATCAGGAGAATAAGTAACTATTATTTTTGTGCTCTCTGTGCCTCTGTGGCAAACATTCGAGTTTATCTGTGTAATCTGCTTGCACTGAGCAAAGCGAATGTGTGGTTTAGAAAAGGAGTTCTTATGTTGGACGCGTTATTCAAGCCCAAATCCATCGCCGTTATCGGCGCCTCGAACCGGCCCCTGACCATCGGCTACCGCATCACCCAGAACCTCAAGGACGTCGGCTATAAAGGACCGATATACCCGGTCAACCCCAAGGACCCGGCCATCAACGGGCTCAAGGCCTACCCGTCCATCCTCCAGGTGCCGGGCGATGTCGACCTGGCCCATATCGTTGTCAAGAACACCATGGTCCCGGCCGTCATAGAGGATTGCGGCAAGAAGGGCGTCAAGGCCGTCATCATCAACACCGCCGGCTTCAAGGAAATCGGGCCGGACGGCATCGCGCTGGAAAAACAGGCCGTGGAAATGGCCCGGAAATACAAGGTCCGCATCTTCGGGCCCAACTGCCAGGGCGTGATGAACTCCGACCCGGCCAATCCGGTCTACGCCAACTTCACCTTCACCAAGCTCAAACCGGGCCATATCTCCCTGCTGGCCCAGAGCGGCGGGGTGGGCGAGGTCATCAACCAGCGCCTCTACCAGCTGGGCATCGGCATCCGGATGTACGCCTCCAACGGCAACGCCGCCGATGTCTCCATCCCGGAGATACTCGAATACTGGGGCAAGGACGACCAGACCCGTGTCATCATACTCCATATCGAAAGCCTGGCCCAGCCGGAGGAATTCATCCGGGTGGCAAAAGAGGTCAGCCGGCGCAAGCCCATCCTGGGCATCAAGACCGGCCGGACCGAGACCGGAGCCCGGGCCGTGGCATCACATACCGGCTCGCTGATGAAAGCCGACACCGCCATCGAGGCGGTATTTGACAAGTGCGGCATCATCAGCTTCCGGAACCAGGACGAAATCTGCCAGGCGGCCATCGGCTTTGCCATGCAACCCCTGCCCAAAGGCCCCAATGTCGGCATCATCACCAACACCGGCGGGCCGGCCATCATCGCCACCGACGAATGCATCGAAGGCGGACTGAAAATACCGGATTTGGACGAGCCGACCCGGACCTATCTCAAGGCCAACCTCTTCCCCGAGGCCAGCGTCAATAACCCGGTCGACGTCCTGGCCACAGCCGGGCCCAAGGAATGGTCCGCGGCAATAGAATCCCTGATGAAAGCCCCCAACATAGATTCCATACTGGTCAACTTCGTCACGCCCTTCTTCGTCGACTGCGAAGGCGTCGCCCGCGAGATGGCCCGTATAGCCGCAACAGCTGTTAACCCCGTTAGAGATAGGTCGTCTGGAGACGACCGTTCTGACAGGGGTGATGTTCTTGCAACTGGGTCAAATATCTCTAACGGGGTAAAGCCCATCCTCTGTGTAACTATGACCGACAAGACCCAGTGGGCAAACACCCTCAATATCCTGCAGGAGGCCGGCATCCCGTCTTATGATTTGCCCGAAACCGCGTCAAAGGTGCTGGTAGCTATGACCCGGTATGCGGAACTGAGGCAGTCCAACCAGGCGACCCCGGAACGGTTCAAGGACGCCGATGTCAAAGCCGTCCAGCAAATAATTAGATCTGCGGAATCCCTGCCCGCCGAAGCCTCGGCGCAGGCGGGTGTGGCTAAATTCTTAAGCTCCGGGCAGGCGCTGGGGATAATACATACATACAAGATTCCCGAAGCCAAATACGCCATCTGCGACAAAGCCGAGGACGCACTCGGTTCGGCCGACTATGTCGGCTACCCGATGGTCCTCAAGATAGATTCGGTTGACGTGGTCCACAAGACCGAACAGAAAGGCGTCGTCCTCAACATCGCATCCAAGGAACAGCTGGCCGGGCATCTCAAGGACTTTGAGAAGCGGTTCAAGCAGGGCCGGTACCTGATGCAGGAATACCTGACCGGGGGCAAAGAGGTCATCATCGGCGCCAAGTATGTCGAAGGCCTGGGGCATCTGTTGATGTTCGGGCTGGGCGGGATATTCGTTGAGGTGCTCAAGGACGTGGCGTTCAAGCTGGCGCCGCTCAGCAAGGATGAAGCGCTCCGGATGGTCAAATCCATAAAAGGATATAAGATACTCGAAGGCGCGCGCGGAGAAAAAGGGGTTAACCTGGACAAACTGGCGGAGATACTCCAGCGCACCGGACAGCTGGTCACGGACAATCCCCAGATAAAGGAATTGGACCTCAACCCGGTGATGTTGTATTCCGAAGCCGATAAGTGCAAGGTGGTGGATGTTCGTATTCGGGTGTAAGAACAGTGGAATATCGCCAGAAAATCAGGCGTATGTCATTGGATAACAAATATACCATTATGAGTAAAAAGGCAGTAAAACTTACTCTTATTATTGTTCTATTAATCGCATCTCTTGGATACCTGTTTTTTGGGCCTACGGCATTTAGGCAAAGCATCAATATGAAGAGGGCAGAAAAACATTTGCCCATAATAAAAAGCCAATTAGAAGTTAATCCCAGATTTAAAGGTATACGATTAGTGGTCGGCACCGGACTTAACGGTTGTATTATGGTAACAGGTACTGTGCCAGCAAACAAGGACATCATCGAACTTAAAAACATCATAAGCAAAACTAATCCGCCGGTAATAGTTTTTTATGCAGTCTATGCGGATGATATTGTTAATTGGGTTGATTTATCCGATGGCCTTAAATGCCTGATAGGGTTGGAGAAAAATATATTTGCAATCAGTGAAACTATAACAGTTGATGTGTTTATCAGGAATAGCACGGATAAAGAATGGGGAGTAGGCGGAGGATACTATTACGTTGACCCCGAGTATGGCCCATTATTCAGGTCTGGGATTATGCCAATTCTTAAAGATTCCGGTGATTCTGAGATAAAGCCTACTAAAGTTGGGTATGTTAAATATTCAAGTGCAGGAGGTTCTATCAAACAGGGTGAATCGGACTATTTCTCATTCAATTTAACTGATTGTTACCGCCTTGACAAGACCGGGGAATACTCATTTTGCCTATCATTCACCAAGAAATACTCCGGATTTACGGACGGGCAGTCCAATACCGTTGAGTTTGAGATAGTGAATAAGCAGAAATAATCAACAGGGACTTTAAGAGACTTTATTAGACCTAAATTAGTCTTTTAAGAGTCTCGTCCAGTCCCTGTTATAAAGGTCTCTGTGTTCTCTATGGCTATTCTATATACCCTTTCACCCACACATTGGTAGAACAGAATTGTCCACCTTTATTAATAATCACTCTAATCTTTCTATCAGAATCCGTGGCAACAACACATTCCTTATAGATGTTGTTGTTCAGATTAGGAATGTTCTGCCATATAAAATGCACCATACTCTGTCCCCAGTCAGTTCCGGCACGACGGCCGTAGACCCAAAGCTGTTGCTCCAACCCTAACGGCACGCTCATAGCGTTAAACTGGATTTCCAGAATCACCGCCTTGACCACCGGCGGTATGAATCCCGGCAGGTCCACAATCTGGTCAACGTTATTGGCCGACTGCTCCGTAAAAATCATCGTCTGGGACTGGAGAAGGGTCAGCATATTCCCCGGCGCGAAGCCCTGCCACTGGAAATTGGAACCGCTCTCGTTATAAGTAAGAACAGCCCCGTTGCTGGGCGCATTAGCCGAAGCCAGCTTGGTCGGCTTGATGCAGGAGTCCTGTATCTTGCCGCTGGTCACCGCCGAATCCGCAATCTTCGTCTCCGAAACCGCCTGGTCGGTAATCTCGTCCCCAACTATGCCCGGTGTAATCGGTCTTGTTATTCCGCCCGGAACAAAGGACAGTTTAGCCGGGGTGACGCTGGCGTCCCGAATTTTATCCGTAGTCACCGCTTGGCTGGCCAGTTCATCCGTATCAACCGAAGCCGACTTAATATGCCGTTTCTCAACGGAGTTATCGGCCAGCTTAGCCGCGCTGATGGAGTTATCCGGAATGCCCACTGCCGGGACATCATCGCCCAGCTTGGCTAAGGTAACGGCTTTGTCAGCGATATCCTCGGTAATGATGGTTTGGTTCTTAATCTTAGGCGAGGTCACCGCATCCGGGGCCAACTTATCCTCTGTAATCGCGCCCTCAGTAATTTGCGGTGTTGAAACCTGCCCATCTGAAAAGTATCTTCGTTTATACATAAAGCACCTCATTTAGTAAGCGGATTAAGCAGATTTTCCTGATTAACCCGTGTTTATCTGTGTCCATCTGTGGTTTCGTGTAAAGCGTGGTCGGGTCCCGCTGCAGCGGGACCACTCACACTCACTATTTACGGTATAGTGATACCCACCTGCACGTGCAGGACCAGCAGGTTGCCTTCCATCTCCCATGCGCAGAAGCACGTATCCGGCGCCGGCGTAGCGACAAAGGCGTCGCACTTAGCCGTATCCCTTAACTTGGTTAAGAGACTCGCGTTGATAGTGTTCTGTTCCAGAATGACAAATGCCTGGTATTCAGAGTTGATGACCATCATCCCGCCCTGAACCAGCCTCTGCTGGATAGCCGCCTTAAGCGCCGTGCGTTCCAGTTCTGAAGTGATGTTGTAAGGCGTCCCGTCCGCGAAATCGCCGGGCCGTATCCAGCCCGATGACCGCTCATCACCTATCAGGTAGAACGTGGCGATAGGCGCCACCGACCTGCCCCGGATTTTGTCGCCGGTCAGGCGGAGCGTTTTGTCCGCCACCTCCGACGCCCAGTTATCCGATCCGGCGTCAACCTTCTCCTTGAAGGACTTAGCCGGCACGCCGCCGACCTCGGCAAAAGATTTAGTCAGGTTGTTAAACCAGCGATTAAACCTCTTAGCCATATTCTTGGCGTGGGCATTACGGATGCTCTCGGCGGTGCGTCCCCGTTTGGAGACAAACCCGCTCGGCACGTAGGGGCTGTATGCCTTAGAAGCCGGCGTGGACATCTCATTGATGTATGTTCCGTCATCCGGTATCTTGGCCGTCAGACGGTCATACATAATGCCTGCCGCATTCTTAAGGTTATCCCGCCACCTCGTGGGCATATCACCCGCCGGCTCCCAGGTTACCGGCACGTAGAGCTTCAGCTCAAACTTCTTTACGAATGTCATATTGTTTCACCCCCTCTCTTAGTGGCTGTTAGTCAGCCCGGCCTGTCAGGGGCGGGATGGCGTTACAGCCAGTTAGATCCCAACAAGCGCAGCTTCGTTGGGACATACTCAATTCACAACTACGCGTTAACGGTAAGCTCTTGTGCGCTGCAAGGTTACCGGTCTGACTTACTTTGCGTTCTCTGCGGTAAAAATAATCAATCGCAGATAATGTGTTTATCCGGCATAACCAGGACCGAATGCTCGGCCCACTTACGCAGTTTGGGCATAGCCTGCTCAAAGAGGTTCAGAGCCTCTTCAGGCAGGATACCCAGAACCTTACCGATGTAGGTCAAACTGCGGTCATAGACCGCATATTCCATAACCACCTCGGCCTCCGACTGGGTCAAGGCTCCCTTTTCCACCGCCTTGCGCAGTATCTTCGAGCCCATATAGTTCCACAAACCACTGTTCTCCGGCGGGACCACTGGCGGAACCGCAGTCCTCCCGATGGTTTCGGGAGGATAAATTCCGTCCCGATTATTTCGGGGAGACGTCTGCGCCTCATATCTTCCTGGTAGCATAGTTTATATGCTCCTTTCTCCGGACAATCTTGTCCGGACACCAATATAAGGTAAACTATGACCGGTTACCGGCGGAATTCCGTGCGGATTTTATGGGATTCGCTCTAAGTGCAGATATGGCAATGGGATAACCCGCAAAAATATTGCAGTATTTTTATGGATTACGGCCGGGATGACCGGTAACCTAATACCCCGCTTTATTCATATCCCGAAAGCGTTCGGGGGAGCAGTTTATTGTAGCGGGATAACCCGCCGTAAGGCTCTCGTCCCCCCGAATACTTTCGGGGACTGCGAGACTAACGGTCATCCCGCTGAGCGGGATTCGGGATACCAGATATATCGGGAATGATGCGTTGGTATGCTAAAGAGGGCTTATTCTTGAATTAGTAAGATGATTTGTCAGATAAAGCAGATTAAATAGGAAAACTTTCCTTTATAATGCCATTCTACCATATAAGAAAATATACTATATAAAGAAACATTTCTCTTGACAAGTTATTTCCTATATAGTATACCAGTACCTAAGAAAAGGATATATTACCTATATGACAGAACAAGAGATTATAGAACGTATTGATAAAGGTGAACCATTTATAGGGATCTCAAACATTCGACTTCGTGGTAAGGTTGAACCACAACCAAAAGGAATTGACCAGAGTGTTCGGCCTGATTTGGCTATGGGTATTGAATTCAACAATATTCCAATACAAATATATGGGACGATAAAAACACAGGTTACGCCCAAGATTCTCAAAGAAATAGGTCTCTGGCTGGCCCGTTTGAATGAAAGCGATCCTAATATTCGGTATGTTTTGATATGCCCATTTCTATCGCCGGAAAGTCAGAAGTATTGCCAGGAAAATCGGGTTGATTTTATAGACCTATGCGGGAATATATTAATCAGGATACCTGGAAAGGTTTTAATCCAACGATTAAATCAGCCTAATCTTTTTAAAGCTCCTCAATTGCTCAGAAACCCTTTTTTTGGCGCTTCTTCACGGGTAGCGCGGGTTTTGCTCCAATTCCCAAAACGTGTGTGGACAGTATCTGAAATACAACAAGAATTAATAGAAGAATCATTTAAACAAGGTCGAGATAAATACTTTCAAATCAGCTTGTCTTCTATTTCTAAAGCAATCAAATCATTGGAAGAAGCATTGTTAATTCGTCGGGATGGAGTGAAGGTAGTAGTTCCAGAACCCAAACAACTTCTTTTTAATTGGATTGAAAAATACCAAAAGCAATACAGATGGGCGCGTTACCCCCGATATAATGGGGCGCAATATGTCGTTGAAGCGTGGAAATGTAATAATCCTTTTGGGTTTGATATTAAGTCATCGGTTCAAGGGTTGCGTAATCAATTTCCGAATTTGCAGACCATTGTTACCGGCTCAGCCGCCGCCAGTTTTATCGCACCTTTTGTTAATATAGACCAAATAGATATTTTTATTTTGGATAATTATCAACAACAGACCCTGCTTGACTTTACCTCAAATACCAAGCAAGGCAAAGGCCCTGAATTCCTTTTTATTTATCCTTACGACCAGGGCGTGGCGATGTATGCCCGCAAGATTGACGACTTGACCGTCGCCTCGGATATCCAAACCTATCTGGACTGTTACGCCCTGGGCGGACGCGATGCCAAACAGGCTGAATATCTTTTAACCAATATTATAGAAAAGCAATGGAACAAGAAATAATTACTCAACCGCAATTAGGGCATCTGCTGGAACTAATAGGCGAACTCGGTGCCGTTGCTGATAATCTGGTTTTAGTCGGCGGACAAGCCGCCAGATTACTGAATATTACAGCACGAGCCACCAAAGATTTTGATTTTGTTCTTAATGTCGTGGCGCTCAGGGAAATAACCCAGCCTATATCAGATACCCTTACTAAACTTGGTTATCAGGTTGTTGAGAAATCTAAGATGTTCCAGTTCTATAAACAGATTTCGGTTACGCCTGACCGGCAAATCCGCCTTGAATTTCTGGCTTCGGACAAAGAAAAGCGCACCAAGAAGGGTAATATCCGAATTGATATCCAGAAAGATTTGCATGCCCGGGCCTGCGCCGGAGCGGAAATCGCCCTGAAAGAGTCAGATTCCATACCAATTTCAGGGACTCTGCCTGACGGAAAAACAGTTCAGGCGCAACTTCGCCTGATTCGTTCGCATGCCTTATTAATGCTGAAACTCTTCGCAATGGACGAGCGATACAGGAATATCAGGGGCCCAAAAGAATATAAACACGATAGGGAAGAAGCCCAAATCCATACAGACGATATTGTTCGTATTGTCAGGCACCATATCCAGAATCCAGATTTTAAAGGATTGTTCTGGTCTCAATTCGGCAAGGAACAGGAATTAGAGAAACGGTCTCGCAATATTATTACCGAATACTTTGCCGACCTAAATGCGCCCGGCATCCAACTCTACCGGGAGTTCCAGCAGGCACAGGGTGCAGGCAGTATTGATGAAGCAGAGGTTGAACGTGCGTTACGGGAAATAAGATTACTCTTGTAAAACTAAACCGGCGTTTGTATGATACCGATTTTTATATCCCTGCCCGTGCTGGAACGGAGCGAGAAGAATTTGTAGAATACGAGATAAGGAAAACGAAATGGTTACAAATAAACCTATTCCTTATATTATAGGGATAAAAGATATTCCGGCCGCTTTAGAAAGGTTTATAGATTTAGCTGGATTAACCCCCGCCAATATTCCTAATGATTATCCGTTTAAGAGTACTTTTAATTATTATTTTAAGAACAAATCTAATTGGCCTCAAAATAATCATCCAGAATATGTCCGTCAAACTGTAAGTGATATTTCTCCTTTAATGTTGGTCTATGAGCGTATAAAAAAATATAAGCCTATAAAGAGATTATTAAAAAGTAATTTTATCCCATCATTTTTATTTGAGGGTGAAGTCGCCTCAAATTATATACGTCGGAGATATCTTGTAAGATGGCCTTCATTATTGGGACAAGATCCGCCTGATTTAATGGTTTGCAACCCAATCAGTAAAGTGGTTGTAGATATTGAATGTAAAGTAAAAGATAACCGGATTTCAAGTAAAGACTTTGACGACTCGGTTAAATCCATGTTTGACTCTTTATCTAAAGGATTACAAAGTCTTAAAAATAGGAGACAATCTAATAATATGGCTGTCGTAGCTATTCATTCCCCTAAAGATTTACATTGGAAAAAGTGGTCATCGGATAGTAATGTAAAAAAACGATTATCAAGCCGTTTTAACAATAATGAATATAAAATTATATCCGGCATTATTTTCTCTGGCGGTAATGAAATTCTACCGGTAGCTGCTGGAGCAAAAGATTATACTACAAAGTTAATATCTTTCCGTTCAAATGTAGCGACTCAACCGCTTCCGCAAGGGTTTTTACCCAGCGAAAGTGGTTCTTTATAGTATAAATCAAGTGAGTACGGAATGGGAGGTATCTGCCAGTGACAAAGAGGGTATCTACCACCCCCGGATACTCCCTGTTCCGTAGGTATTGATGGCTAAAAGCGCTGGGCTTGAGAGTTAATAATGCCGGTCATTCCGGGAATCAGGTCGGTTGAAAAAAAACACAGATTATGGTTCACCCACAAAGGTGGATCATAATTCACTACGTTCTAACAGCCGAGCTATCGTTTGGATTTTGATCACTTTCCTTCACCCTTCAATCCCGGAAAACGGCCTGAAACTGCGTTATATTCGTTCCCAGGGTCAAAAAGGTAGAAAAGTTATCCACAGGGGGGATAGCCCCCCTCTCTTGCCTTACTCTATCATAACCTGTTATTATATAGCCCGCCTGCCGGGACTGCTATACACACCTGTCCTGACTTACTATACCGCCCCCGGTGATTATATAGCCCGCCTCCCGTGAATTCTATGCACACCTCCGGTGTCTTCCCCTATCACGGCTGGTGGATATATAGCCGGTATCCGGTATCTTCTATACACACCTCTGGTGATTTACTATACCATCACCGGTGATTATATAGACCGCCTCCCGTGATTTCTATGCACACCCCCCGTGCCTTACCCTATCAGAGCCTGTGCCTATATAGCCCATACCCGGTATCTTCTATACACACTTGGGGTGGGTAAGTAGCCAATCACCGGTCATCTACCGGAGGCGTATCCGCAAAAAATAAGTTGCTGATGTTGGTTAAGGTGTGTCTGTATCACTAAATTGGTCTTCTTGCCCCAGCCGAGTGAGGACGAATCTGGTTTTGTATCGCCCGAACTCATTATAGTCGTAGAAAGGGTCATCTGCCAGGCCGAAGAACGCCTTGAGCCGTTTCCTGAGTCCGTAGATGGTCTGCTTGGTATGTGAAATTTCCTTAGCGATATAGTCTGGGGTGGCCTTGGCTATCTTGGTATCGTCTTCCAGTCCGTCGTAATCGGCGTCACTGTCCGCATTTAGGGGTTGGCGCTTGATGAACCCGGCCCGGCGCCAGGTCAGTTCGCCCTCGTGCTCGGCCATCCGCTGGAGTATTTCCCAGTATCTGTCCGGTTTCAGGCGGTCGCGGCAGAGCTTGTTGTTAAAACCCATCTCCACAAAGTTAAACCGGTGCGGCTTGCCCTGAGTATTCCCGAAGGGCTTCATCACCTTACCCCGAAACGAGACCAGAATAAACGTATCGGACATTTTGACAACCACATCAGTCCATTTAGCGCCATCAGGCAGGGTAAATTTCGGCTGTGGTTTGGCCGGTAGCATCGGCGACTGGGTCGGGCCGGAATTCAGGAATCCCTTCAGTAAACCTTCTATCCGGTCTAACCTGTCGCAGACTTCTTTGAAACAATCAGAATTATTCAAAGGTTTTAGTTC
Source organism: Planctomycetota bacterium (assembly GCA_043808305.1). GTDB lineage: Bacteria > Planctomycetota > MHYJ01 > JACQXL01 > JACQXL01 > JBBAAP01. The sequence goes on from JAZDFB010000028.1 coordinate 49,800, forward strand.
TTTATAGAATCCTTTACGTGCCATATATTAATTATTAATTCTTACAAATACTTGCCGCTAATTTACTGCTATTATACATCTTCCTGCAATATCTTGCACATGAGACTGCTGAATGTTCTCAATCCCCCGATTGAGCGATGCCCAATATGTCCACATCTTTTTATTGACAAAACTTAAGAATTATAAAAATAGTTTTTTTCACATCTATGTAAGCGGATTAAACGGATTAATCAGATAGCGAAACATCCCGTTAGGGATAAATCAGCTCTATCTGTTAAATCCGCTTACTCTTTCCGGTTGTTATTTTCAGCAATTCCCGGGCCGTTTGGCGGACGGATTTGACGTCTTCCAACTGGCCGTAAACGCCTATGAGCATGGTGTAATTCGCCGCCATAAGCCCTTTGTCTTTTATTTTAACGGCGAGTTTGAGCGAGTCCAGATGCATCTTTTTGGCATTGCCATAACTGCAGAGACCGCTATAAACTATACCCGAATGGAAACAACAACGGGCCATAGCCAGCCAATCGCGGTTGGCTTCGTAGATTTTTAGCGCCGCCTGGTAAGCGGCCAGAGCCGCCCTTAAATCGCTATTGCGCCGGTAGGTCGCGCCCAGGTTATAATGGGCCGGCGCATAATCGGGTTTCAGCTCTATCGCCCGGCGATACGAGGCGATGGCGTCGTCCAGCCTGTTTTTGCGCTCCAGGACACAGCCTAAATCGTAATGCGCCAGATAGTTGGTCGGATGGCCCTGGACCAGTTTTCGGTAGACCTCTTCGGCCTGTTCCAGCAAACCCTTGTCCAAAAAGACCCGGGCCAGGCTCATCTGGACATCAATGTCAGCCGGCGCTAACTCGGCGGCTTTCTGATAATACTCTGCGGCTTTGTCCAGTTGCTTTTTGCGGTAATAGACGCTGGCTAAATTTACATAAGTCAGGTAGTCATTCGGGGCGAGTTCAATGCTTTTCCGGTAGGCGTTCAACGCCATAGCAAATTTGCCCTGGTCCGAATAGGCCTTGCCTAAATTGGTGTAGGCCGGGTGATAATCCGGGTTGAGCCGGATGACCTGTGAAAATGTTTTGACGGCCTCGTCTAACTTACCCAGTTTACCCAGAACAATGCCCAGGCTGTTAAGCGCATCCGGGTAATCGGGTTTGAGCGTCAGGGCGTTGCGGAAATAGTCCAGCGCCCGCCGGAGCGTATCAGGTTTGTTTTGGCCGGACAGCTCCAGCCCTAAATTATAATGTGTCACGGCCAGGTCGGGTTTAAGGCTAATGGCCTTTTCATAGAAGGATATGGCCAGCTTTTTATCGTTTTTCCGGGCCACGGCATTACCCAGGTTATTATAAGCCAGGGCAGACTGGTCGCCCAGACCCAAATCCAGCGCCTTTTTATATGCTACGATAGACTGGTCAATATTGCCCTGGTCAAACAAAGCGATGCCCAGGTTATAGTGGGCCGCGGCCCAGTCCGGCGCCAGTTTAATAGCTTGGCGGAAAGCGGTTAGGGCGTTATCAACCATACCCTGCTCTGCAAATTTAAGTCCCTGGTCAAAATGGTTCTGAGCCTCGGAATTATTATTGTCCAGAGCTGGCGTATAATTTTCTGGCATAAAACCGTCCTTTCACGCGAAATAGATTTATCAGGTTACCCGCTGATGTACCCCCGACGGAATAGTCGGGATAAGACCCAGTATGTCACTCTGTTCCTACTGGCTCTAAATAACTCCCTTTGGTCGAAGCGGTACTAACCGCCTAATCTTCTTTTCCTTGAATTATATTAAGGCATTTTAGCCGGAAGTGTCAATTTATATTCGCCAGTATACAGGATACAGTATGCAGTTCATTATATTATTTGACGGCGGGCGCGATATGTGTTATCCCATTATGCGATGAAACGCGTTATATTCATTGCCATAATTATTTGTGTTTATCTGTGTTCATCTGTGGATTCGCTGGCTGGCGCGGATTGGCAGACGCTTAAGACCGAGCATTTCGAGGTCTTTTACAAAACCGGTTATGAGGCCAAGGCGCGCGAAACGCTGACCATCCTGACCGCCTACCGCGACAATATCAAGAAGCTCACCGGTAGTGATATCCCCAGACTGCGCGTGGTTATCGAGGACATCGGCGCGATGTCCAACGCGATGACCGACCCGATTACGCCCAATATCCACATCTACGCCTATCCGCCCGACCCGGTTATGGGCGGCATCCCCGGCGTGGGTTTCGGCGAGAACTGGCTCCGGATGGCCGGCATCCACGAGTCCATCCATCTGTCACAGCTCACCCAGTCAAGCGGATTCCCGGGCATTCTGACCACGGCGTTCGGCAATTATTTTTCACCTAACCTGGTTGTCCCGGGCTGGATTGCCGAGGGCGTGACCGTGGCGGGCGAGTCGCAGATATCGCCTTACGAGGGCCGCATCAACGACGGTTTCTTCAAGGCCGTTATGGATGCTTATACCCAGACCCATCCCTTTCCGTCCCTGCTGGAAATGACCTACGGGCCGCTTAATATGCCGGAACTGGCCGGAGGCCAATACCTTTACGGCGGGCTGTTCCTTAATTTCATCCGCGAGAAATACGGACAGGACAAACTCAATGAGTTCTTCCAAAAACAGGGACAGTCGTTTTTCGGCTGGCTGGCCGGCTGGGCGACGCCGTCCATCGGCATAGATTACACCGCCCGTCAGGTCTTCGGCAAGACGTTCCCGGAGCTGTGGATAGAATGGCAGAACAGCTACGTCTACCGGCGATTTGCCATAGACGGCTCCCCGGTTACCGATAACAAGCTGGCGTTATATTCCGACCTGTCCGTTGAGGGCCAGCCCGAAGGCAGTCCCGCTAATAGGGGCAATTTCCTGTATTACATTGAGCGGACATACCGCAAGGCCGATGCCTACCGGGTCTACGGGTTCGAGCGCATTGTGCGCCGGGGCCAGACCACCAAGGATGAAGAGGAACTGGCCGTGACGACATCGTCTTTCAATATCAAGCCGTGCGTCGTCGGCGATAAGCTCTATTATACCGTGCTGGAGCTCAAGCCCGGTTTTGCCAATTCCACCAACGGTGGTTTCGGCTATGTCTCCAACCTGCACTGCAAGGATATGGTGACACGCGATGACCGCGTCATTTTCAGCGATTCTATCCGCGCCTTTGCCGTCCTGCCGGATTCGAATATCCTTTATGCCAAGGACCGGGCCGACGGGTTCGGCTCGGAGATTTATCTCTATGACCAGCAAGCCAAACAGCACAAGCTGATTCTCAAATCAGATTACCTGGTGGGCCAGTTCACGACCGGGGACAACCTCATCGCCGCCTCGGCCCGGCTGGACTGGGAGAACTGGGGCATCTATCTCTTCGATATCAAGGACCTCAAGTTCGAGGAGCTGGTCAACAGCCCTTACGCCGAGACCACGCCGTCCATCAGCACTGGGCGGATATTTTTCACGGCCAACTACGACCGGACCTACCGGATTTACGCCTATGATTTGGCATCGAAGAAATTATACAAGATTACTCAGGGCAGTTTCGCCCATTTCCCGGTGCTGATGGGCGAGGAGATATATTTCGTGGGTATGAACGGCGACAGCACCAATATCTACTGCAAGCCGGTGATATATGATGCGTTCACTCTGCCCCAGGCGGAGCAGTCCAAGATGCCGGACCTGGACAAGATATCGGCCGAGCTCAACCCATCCAAAGGCGGATACCTGGACGTGCTCAAGACAGCCGTGCCCAGTTTCCGGTTCCCGGTGCTGGCCGCCAAAGGCCCGGGCGCGCTGCTGGTGGGCAGTGATGTCACCTACGAGAACGCCTACGCCATGTCGTTCCGGGGCGGGCAGGACCCGCGCCTGCACCTGATATACGAGAATATGATGCTGGCGCCGCTGACGCTGGGCGCGGAGATATCGCGCAAGTCCGGCACGCAGGATACCGCGGTCTACGGCCGGTATCCGTTGCATCAGCAGCTTGAGCCGGGCCTGTCATACATCAGCACATCGCTTGAGGTGCGCCAGGACCAGACCATCCTGGACGACCATACCGAACTGGTTCCCGGGGTCGGGGCCGGCGTCAGGTATCCCAGATGGCAGGCGCAGTCGCAGTTGAACTATCTGCTCGAGCGCAAGAGCTGGTCCGACGCCAGCCGCGACGGCGCCGAGCTGACGGCGATGTATTCGCGCTACTTCAACAGCCCGCGCTCCGACCCCGTGTCGGGCAGCGAGTTCCGGGCCAGCGCGTATTTGCTCAACGACCAGGACCGGGTCCGGCCGGGAGAATTGAGTATCCGCGGTTTCCGCGGCGATGACGCCATTAAATCCAATATGGGCGGCACGCTGACACTGGAATACGGCTACCCGATTCTTAAGAACAGAGGCGGCTCGTGGGGCGCTAATTTCTACTGGGGCGATGTGGCCATCGCCTATTTCACCGATGCGGCATTCGGCAAGGGCAGTTCGCCCAACGTCAGCGCCGGCGTAGAACTGAGGATGGAGGCCGCTTTCGGCTACGCCTTGAAGTTTGTCCCGACCATCGGCCTGGCCGTTCCCAATGAGGGCAGAAGCGAGATTTATATCGGATTGATGGTGACATCGTCCGGTCTGAGCGGATTGAAAAAGCCCTGAGCTGTTAGTGGGCGGATTTTTTAACGTATCTCGAAGACACCTCAACCAGAAGTTCCAGCCGTTTCTCGGCCTGGTTAATGTCAATCAGCGCGCCCAGCCCGCAGGCCGGAGTCAGTATTGATTGGCCGGCGATGAGCTCACGGTCTATGCCTTTCTTGGCCAGCGCGTCCAGCCCGGCTTCCAGTTTGGATATGATATAGTCGGCTGCAACCGGTTTATCCAGCTCGGTCGAAGGCACCATTCCCCAGGCGATGATGCCGCCCCGGGACAGGAACTTTTTCAGGTCATCGCCGTAAAGCATCAGCTCGTTCATAAATCCCAGCCCGTCGAAGTTGAGGATGTCCACCGGCGTGGCCAGTATCACCGACCAGTCGGTATTGCCGCAGCAATGGATGCCGACCAGTCCGTTATCATTATGTATGGTATTGGCCAGCTCGCTGATCCGCTCTATGACCGTTTCCTTGGACAGTGGCACATAGGCCGAGCCGTAGCCCATCAGGTAGGGTTCATCCAGGAAGATGATGGACCTGAGACCCAGCCGGTTGAACCGGTCCATCTGCCAGCGCGCCTTCATAATCAGGCATTTGTTGAGCGCGTCAGCCAGCTCCGGATGGTGCATCAGCGCCGTGCCGGACTTGTCCGTCAGCAGAGCGCCGAAGGTAATCGGGCCGGTGACCTGTCCTTTGATAAAGCTGATATTGTCCCGGTTAGCGGTTTCCAGGAGTTTATACATCGCGTGGAACCCGGCCGCCCGGTCCGGGCTGATGGCGAAATAGTCGATATCGTCATCCAGGAAGTGCTGGTAGAAATCCGCCAGCCCTGTTTCGATGTCAGTCGTGTCCACGAACATCTTCTTGCCCGGTTCGTCGATGATGACGTTAGGCAGTCCCTCGGCGAACTGCGCGCCCATATTCTCCAGGTAGCTCCGGCGGGGCAGTTGCGGCCAGAAGGGGATATTCTTGAGGTATTTGAGCACCAGCTCCGATGCCTTGGCGGCGTCGCTGTGCGGCAGGCTGCCGATACCGGTTGGAACGAAATTAAATAGCATTAGTTTTTGTCGTGTGGCTCGGAGAACTTCTAAAGTATTTTAACCCCGTAGTTTTCAGCTACGGGAGAGCGTCAGCCCCCTTTAGGGTAAGAAACTGTAACAGCCTTCGGCTTAACAGTTTCTAAATGGGCCCGGCCCGACTCGAACGGGCAACCAACGGATTATGAGTCCGCTGCTCTGCCATTGAGCTACGGGCCCGTGTGCGTTATCCTGTATCGGGAATCTTTAACCAAATATCCAAAATAAATCAAGGAAATGAGATATTCGGCTTATAACAGCCCGGAATCTACCCATCCGTCAAGTAAATAAAATAAGCCGTTCAGGCGGCTCTGCCTGAGGAGCAACCCTGTTTATACCATTAGATATATTATATTGTTATACCTTAAGGTATTACAAGGCATCGCGCTGTTCGTTGTTATCCAGGCCTAGTGATTTTATCTTGTTGGCCAGGGTGTTGCGGTGGATGCCCAGGAGTTCGGCCGCTTCCTGGCGGCAGTTCTTGGTCTTTATCAATATGTTCTTGATGTATTCCTGCTCGAACCTTCCTATAGCCTTTTCCAGGTCGAGATGTTTGTCGTCCATCAGCTCCAGCGCCGATTTGGCATTGAGTATTTCCAGAGGCAGTTCGTCGGTGGCGATTTCGGGGCTCTGGCTGATAACCAGCAGGCGCTGGATGACGTTTTCCAGTTCGCGGATGTTGCCCGGCCAGTGGTAATCCTTGAGGTAACCCATTATTTTCGGGCTGATTTTATTTATCTGGCGATGGAACTGCTTGTTGTAAATATCCAGGAAGTGCTGGACCAGCAGGGGGATGTCTTCACATCTTTGGCGCAGTGGCGGCACGACCACGGGCACGACGTTTATCCGGTAATAAAGGTCTTCACGGAACAGGCCTTTTTTTATAAGCTCCCTGAGGTCTATATTGGTGGCGGCGATAATCCGGACATCGATGGGCAGGGGGCGCATGCCGCCGACCCGCTCGATGACCCGTTCCTGGAGCACCCGGAGCAGTTTGCCCTGTAGTTCCAGCGGCAGGGCGCTCAACTCGTCCAGGAAGATTGTCCCGCGATGGGCGATTTCGAACTTGCCCAGCCGGCGGTTCATAGCGCTGGTGAATGAGCCTTTTTCGTGGCCGAACAGTTCGCTTTCGATAAGGTCTTTGGGTATAGCCACGCAGTTGACGGCCACAAAGGGGCCTTCACGACGGTCGCTGGCGTTATGGATAGCGTTGGCCACCAGCTCCTTGCCCGTGCCGCTTTCGCCGATAATCAGCGCCGTGGCGTCGTTGTTGGAAAGTTTGTCGATGAGCTTTAAGACATCGCGCATCGCCTGGCTCTGTCCGATGAGCACCTTGGGCCGGTCGGCGTCCTGCATCCGCCGGTAACGGACCTCGTTGAGCAGCTGCGTCCGCTCGATGGCGTTTTTAACCACGATGAACATCTGGTCGACATCAAACGGTTTTATGAGGTAGTCGAAGGCGCCGAGCTTCATAGCCTCGACGCCGCTGGCCGCCGAGTTGTCGGCCGTGAGCATGACCACCTCGATGGACGGGTTGAGCTCTTTTATCTTCTTCAAAACCTCGTTGCCCTTGATATCGGGCAGGCCGATGTCCAGAATCACCAGCTGGACGTTGAACTTGTTGACGGCATCCAGGGCTTCTTTGCCGTTGGCGGCTGAAATGAACTGGTATGAACTTTCGAAAACGATTTTCAGGCTGCTGATGACGCTGGCGTCATCATCCACGGCCAGGATATAAGGCAAATGGCTGGTCATTTTTTAACTCCTTTGGCGCCTCACGCGCCATGGCGCACTGCGTTCACAACCCAATCGGTAGTTTAACAACAAACGTAGTTCCCTGGTTTTCTTTGCTGGCGACTTCGATGATACCCTGATGCTGTTCGATAATTTCCTTGCAGATGGCCAGTCCCAGCCCCAGTCCGGAGAACTTGGATGTATGAAACGGCTCGAAGACATTGGCCAGCTGGGTTTGGTTCATGCCGCAACCGGTATCGGCGAAACTTATTTCCACCATTTCAGGACGGTCCGGCTGTTCGGACGGACGCATCTTGATATCAATATTGAGATTGCCGCCTTTGGGCATGGCATCCAGCGCGTTTTGTATCAGGTTAATGGCCACCTGCTTGATGCTATCAACATCAATCATAGCGGCAAGATTATCCGGGCGGCAATGGATATTTACGGCAACGTTTTGCTGGGAAATATTTTCCTTAAAGAGGTCAAGGCAGTTCTGGACTAACGGCTGGATGCCGTGATTTGTCAGGTTGAGCTTATGTTCTGCTGAGAAGCTGGTCATGGAGCCGAGCATTTTTTCCAGCCGGGCCAGTTCCGGCGGCACGGTTTGCTGGAACTGGTCGATGAATTTCTCGTCCTGATAGCGTCTGGGCAAAAGCTGGATGAATGTTTTCAGTGCCACCAGCGGATGGCGCAGTTCGTGGGCAATCTTGGACGTGGCGATGCCGATATTGGAAAGTTTCTCGGCCTGCCGGGCTTTCTTGAGCTTTTGAATCATCCGGTCGAATGAATTGAGCAGCTGGCCGACCTCGTCGTGGCGCGGTGATTCTATGGACTGGTCAAGGTCGCCGGCGGCGACGCTGCCGGTGACGGCAATCAGCTTCTTTATGGGCCGGACAATCCAGTTGGCAATTACCAGGCTGAGCAGGGCGGCGCAGATTATGGCTCCGGCGATGATGATGACGGCGTCTTGCCGCATGGCAATAGAAAAGGCGTAAGCCTCGTTGACCGGCTGGCGGATAATCAGCCCCCAGCCGAAGGGGCTGACCGGGGCGTAAGCGCTCAGCCATTTATTTCCGGCGCCTTTGTCCGAACTTTCCTCAAGGCTGCCGTTTGAGCCTTGCAGGACCGACTGGATTGCCTTGGAATTCTTGAGGTTTTCACCCTGATAGACCCGCTTTTCCTCATTATGAACCAAAGTGTAACCCTGGTCATCAACCAGGAAGGCTTGGCCTCCGCCCAGTTTTATCTCGTCTATGATTTCCCAGATGCCGCTTAGCTTTATTTCAGCCACGAGAATGCCGGATAAATTATCCAATCTTTTTAACTGAACGGCTAAAGTGATGTACGGAAAATGTTCAGGGGAGAAATAGACCTTTGACACGGCCGTTTTGGCTCCGGCCATGATATCCCGGTAAACGGCGCCGGTGGAATAAGTATTGGCGGTTAGTGCCAGTTCGAATCCATGAGTTATACTTCGGCAGTTGGATGGCGCTTCGGCGCCAGACTTACTGCCGAGTATCCTCGGCTGTTCCCGCTTCGGCGGGACGAACAGCCGATGGACTGGCACGTTATCCAGGTCCGATGAAACGGTCTCTATGCCGGCGGCATCGGCGATGGCCACCCGCTCAAACCAGGCCGGGTAATCGGTAACCATCCGGTAGAGCAGAACCCGCTGGGTATCCGTGTCGCTTATGCCGACGGACTCCATAATCTCCGCGGTATTGACCAGGATGGACTGCGGCTTTTCGACGTATTCGCTGAGGTGCCGGGCCGTCCGGCTGGTGAGCGTTTCGTAATCCCTTAATACCGAGCCGGTGACCGCCTGCCGGCTGGCATCAATCAACAGGTATCCCAATAAAATCAAGGCGATGGTTAAAATGAAGGCAAAGACTAATCCGATTTGCTGCCAGATTTTTCCGGGGATCAATGACAGTAATAACCGCTTGAATGCCACTTGGAATCCTTCTGCCGTCGATAGTTCGGCAATATTGAAAAAGTGGCATTATTATACAGTTTAGTTATATCACTGTCAAAGATAACAAAACTATAGGGCGCCCCGTTCGTAATCCATTTTAAGCAGTTGCGGAAATATTCGCTGGTAGTAATCCAGTTCGCAGGCCGGTTTGGAATAGTCGGAGTACCTCAACTGGGCCATCAACCGGCACCCGCCGCCGCACATGGGCATATAGACGCACTCGGAACAGCTTTTCCAGGGTTTGAGTTCCTGGAATTCTTCCAGCCGTTGGTTAGGGCTGGCCTGGCGGACGTTGCCGATGGAAAACTGCGGCCGGCCCACGAAACCCTCGCACTTATAGATATCGCCGTGCGGGTCTATGACCACGGTTGAATCGTCCTGGGTCATCGGGCAGGTGGTTACCACCGCCGCCGAGTCAACCTTGTATCCGCGGGCGATAGCCTCCTTTTGCAGTTCCAGCGCCTCCTCAGCCAGGTCGGTGACCAGCGAATGGCAGCCGACCATCTCGACCGACAGTTTGGCGTCGTTATTGTCGCCCAAGCGGGCCACTACCGGAGCGAACAGCACCCGCTGTAACTTACCGGCCCAGCCTTTGGCGTCCATAAAATCCAGCAACTTCCGGAAACTGTCCAGGTTATCGCGGTCGAAGTTGCCGCCGATTTCCACGCCGACTTTATCAATGATTGAATCAATCTTGGCCACAATGGCGTCAAACGAACCGCGCCCGTTGATAAACGGCCGGCGCCGGTCGTGATGTTCCCGGTCGCCGTCCAGCGTCACCCGCAGGCTGGTCAGGCCGTAGCCGGTCAGGCGCTCGATCAGGTCCTTTTCAATCAGCGAACCGTTGGTTATCATCCCGAAGCTGAATTTCAGAGACTGTTCCTTGGCCCAGGCATTAAGCACGCTGGCGATATGGAGTATTGCCTTTGGGTTCATCAGCGGTTCGCCGCCGTAAAATACCAGGCGCACCTCTCGCGTGCGTTTTTCGATTGCTTTGTTCTTGATCCAGTTAATGACGCCCTGCATTGTCTCGTCATCGAGTGATTTGGCCTGCTTTACCCGCTCCTCAAAGCAGTAAAAACAGGCAAAGTTGCATTTGTAAGTGGTAAGTATCGTTGCGGACAGCGGCTTGACCCTGGTTTTCATCTCGTTGAACCATTCCTCCAGCAGGCGCATCTCATCAACCCGGTAATCAAGGATAATCCCCGATTCCTTGAGCAGGTTGACGCATTCGGCCTCTTCATCGGCCAGCCCGGATACCAGTACCCGGCGGGTATCGGTGGAAACGGTCCGGTCAATGAAATCCTTGACCTGGCGGTTGATGGCCATAACCGCCTGGGTCCGGGTGTTATAAACCAGGTATTCACCCGGCTTCGGATAGTCCTCGTAAAATATCGTAAATCTGGATAATTTAAGCATATATATAGTCGGATAAATCCGTCCCGCCAAAAGCGGGAGCGATTTATCGCACTCCGGCTACCGGCTATAGTTCGGCTGCCTGTGAAGTTGCAGCCGACTATACCTGGCAGTAATTCTGACGCCAAAGGTGCCATCAAACTGCCAGAGTATCGGCAGCCCTAAGGGGGTCTTTGGATTATACCATTAGGTATATTTATAATGTTATACCTTAAGGTAGTATTAGGCCAAAGACCCCCATCATTTCAAACTCTGTTATTACCTTACCGAAGAAAAAGCAAACGGGGTGCAACAAAACATCTTGGTTGCTTTCTCCTGACCTTTTCTGATAACGACTATCTTCATCCTGGCTCACCCCCTTTCCTAAATTCATAGGAATTTTACGGCCTTGTGGTGATCAGCCAAAAGGCCTTACAGGTGAACCGTGCACGGATATCTAATTAACTAATTATTACTGGGTTTGATTGACCAATCCTTCATATAGTAAAATGGCATTTCTGGTAAATTAAAAATAGCATCCGTATTTTGAATCCGCGCATTAACCGCGGATAATATCGGCGGATAATACAAAAATGTCGCGGGTTGCTCCTTGTATATTATTTTATGGATATCCCGGTATATCTTTTTTTGCTGGTTAATATCAGAAGTATTGATTCCCAAATCGAATAACCGGCTCACTTCTGGATTATTGTATTGCCAAATTCGGGCTTCTTTATTCATTTTCTGGGAATGCCAGAGGTTTGCAGCATCTAAAGGCTCAATAAAACCACCAAATGCCAATAAAAATACGCCTGCATCGTTGACCAGTCCTTTTTGGGCATCTTCATCCTTTCTACGGTAATCCATAGTTATTATATCAACCCTGACGCCTATCCTGTATAAATATTGGTAGACTAACCTTGCTATCAATTGGGTATCCTTTACGAGTGTGTCACAAATCATAGTAAACCTGAATTCCTGCCCAGCCCTTTCTAATATACCACTGTCATTAAGTTTCCATCCCGATTCATTGAGTAGTTTTAGAGAAAGGGCTGGGTTATATTCAAACGGTTTAACTTCTGGATTATTGGCCCAGGAACCGGGCAGGAATGGGCCTGCTGATTTAACCCCATAGCCGCCTTCCACCTTCCGGATAATCTCGTCTATGTCTATGCTTTGGGTAATTGCCTGCCGGACCCGCTTGTCCTTTAAAATAGGATGCCCCGGATTATATTCTAATACATAGTTTAAATTATTCGGCGTTACGTATGTCCTGAACTCCTTGTCGCGTTTGGCTACCTCGAAATTCTCCCTGGAAAGGTAGAAAATAAGGTCAATCTCGTTGTGCATAAAGGCGTTCCAACATTGGGCGGTAGTCTCATAACCGCTGGCGATAATCCGGTCCAGATACGGCCGGCCCTCGTAATAATCCGGGTTGGCCTCCAGCACCACCTTACCGTTTTCGGTCTGTTCCACGAATCTGAACGGTCCGGTCCCGATCGGTTTGTGATTGAATTTAGATGTCTTCAGCCGGGCGCCGGTATCTGATTTCAATAGATGTTCGGGGACTATGGCGGCTGTCAGCAGGTAGTAATTGGTCGCCACCGGCTCTTTCAGGTTTATCCTGAAGGTATACCTATCCAGCGCCTGGCAATCCTTTATGGCAGTATAATTACGCTGATGGGGAGACCCTGTTTCCGGGTCAACCAGCAGATTGAATGTAAACACCGCGTCCCGGGCAGTCAGCTCCACGCCGTCGTGGAACCGCACGCCCCTGCGTAGGTGGAAGGTGTAGGCCAGCTTATCGGCTGAAACCTCCCAGGACTCGGCCAGGTCAGGTTCATACATCATATCTTTATTCACTCTTTCCATACTGTTGAATACCAGATTCAGCAAAGGCGCCGATATCGTCCCTTCCGTAAGTATCGGGTTGATGATGGACGGCTTGCCGGCGTGGGCGCCGATTCTCAGCGTTCCGCCGTATTTGCTGTCCCGGGCCGGCCGCTTTCGGCAGTCAACCCCGCCCAGCATAAACAGCCCCAACATTACAAAGAGCAACCCTTTTAACACAAGCCCGCAGGCAGTCCCGCTAATAGGGGACCGTGTCTTTCCAGCTCGCCTGGTAATCATATTAATATACATGCGAATCCTGTGCCAATCTGCCGGATATCCGGCTGGAAATATCATATTAATAGCCGTTTATTTTATCAGAATGCCCTGTAAGTCTTATATTATACTGTAAAATTAGTGGCTGGCTGATGCGAACTATTTCGCGGGAATATTTTATTCCGGTTATGGCCGAATAAGACAATGGGGCATTCATGCACAATTTCTTGTGCATGATGCACAATTTCCTGTGCATGTTCCGCTGCGGCGGGATTTGCTCCCGCTTTGGCGGGAAACACAACGCAATGCGAAAGATATTGCAGGAGTAAACCGCATTAGAATCCGTAATTCAATCCGGCTTCCAACTGCCGGCCGGGCATCGGCAGAAATTCGTCATTCCAGTATTTACGGTTGAAGATGTTAAGCAAATAAACGTAGGCCGACAACTTCTGTACTTTGGCCTCGTTTGCCTTGTCCAGGCTGTAATTGACGCGCATATCCCAGATGAACTTACGGTCGCTGGGGTTAAGCAATGGTCTTTCGTTCCAGAAGCGGTAATTACCTTTGAGCCCGGCGTTGAGATTATCATTATATTTGTAATTGACGCCCAGGTTATAAGTCACCTTGGCCACGCCGTTACCCTGGATAATCTGGCCGGTGTCACGGTCCTGGACCCGGTTAAACGACCAGCCCGCCTGGGCCTGGAGCCCTTTGGTAAAATCATAGCTGGTATCCGCCTCAACGCCCTGGCGGCGTACCCGGCTGATATTGTCCATCATCGTAGCCACCGGGTCATAAGCCAGGTAATCGCTCACCTCGGCCCGGTAAAGCGCCAGTTTGAACCATAAATTATCTAGCGGCCTGGTCTCGGCGCTGAATTCATACACCGCCGGCGCACGCTCGGCCTTGATATCCGGGTTGGGCAGGACAAAGGGGTTGTTGGCGATGTATTTGTATATCAGCGGGGGAGCGTTAAACGCCCGTGCTACGGACAAGCGTAAATCGGTCTGCTTGAACGGCGTGTGCCAGATAACACCGGCTGATGGGCTCGATTGGCTGCCATAGGCTTCGTTGTCGTCATACCTCAGGCCAAGGTTAACATCAATCCGGGCCAGCGGGCTGAGGCTGTAATTGAGGTAATAACCCTGCCGCTGGACTTTTTCTCTGCTGGCCATCATGTCGGAATCAAGTTCATCCTGGCCCAGGTCTGCGCCGACCAGCAGGCTCTGGTTTTTGGCCGGGTTCAACCGGTATTGCAGGTCCAGTCCGGAAAATACGTCCCGGGTGGCGACCTTGTTGGTCTGCGTATCGCCCGGCACGGCGTAATCTATCAGCCGGCTGGCGTGGTCCGAGAACTTCAGCGCCGCGCTGAACTCGCTGTCCTGGTCCGGCGTCATTCCGAACTTGATTGAGCCGTATTTGAGTATGTGCCACAGGTTTTCGCCGTAGCCCATCAGGTCAAATTCATACCCGCCGATGTCGGAGTTATAGTATTGAAAATTAGCCTCGAGGTTGGAAATGTTCGATGTCTCATAAGACAGCTTGAATCCGCCTTTCTGGCTGAGTATGGCGCTGTTGGTTCGGAACTCGCTGTTGGTATCCAGGTAACCGGCCCAGGCCAGGTAACTTAACTTATCCATTCGTCCGGACACCTGGGCATCCTGTTTCCAGAACCCGTAAGCGCCCCAGCCGCCGCCGGAGGTTAAATCGGTTTTAACCGGCTGGTTTCCAGCCTGTGGCTTTTTGGTAATCACGTTAATCACACCGCCCAGCGACGAACCCCAGACCGACGAGGTCGTGCCCTTGATGATTTCTATCCGCTCCACGTTCTCAATGGGTATCAGCGACGGGTCGGCAAAGGCCATGCCTTGAGAGTTTATCAGCACTCCGTCAACCATGATCCGGACGTGCCGCGGATCGCAGCCCTGGATGGTGACGCTGGCCTGCTGTCCGGACGGCCCGCGCCCTTGCAGGTCAACGCCGGTGACCAGGTTGAGCGCGCCGGCCAGGTCCTTCACCGGCATATATGCCAGCTGTTCCGAACTAATCACCGTAATGTTGCCGGTCACTTCGGAATATTGCTGGGGCGTGCGCCGAGCCGTGACCACGATTTCTTCGGTTGACTGGATTGGCTCCGCCGCCCATAGCGCCGGACAAGAGATGCTTAATGCGGCCGTAAATATAATCAAAAATCGAAGCATATGGGTATCATATATAACTATCAGCCCGGTTAGTCAAGTATTTTATTTAACTGGCATATCAATTCGGCGCTACTTTCTGCCACAAAGACACCAAGACACTAAGAATTCTTTGTGCCTTAGTGCCTTAGTGGCAAGTAATTTCTTACATAATCTGCGTAGGCGAAGCCTCTGCGCCGAAGGTCTGCGTACCGTTTAGACCGGTTCATGCACAAGAAATTGTGCACGTGCACAAGAAATTGTGCATGAAAGCCCGCCCAACCCCATCCGGGCGCCTGGCCCGTCCGTGCCGAACCAATAATCACCATTTTATAACCTGATAATTTATATACGATTACGGCAAACCACACTCAAAAGTACTCAAAATTACTCAAATAACCGCATCTCAGGCATAAGAATTGCACATATTATCACCAGATTCATAATACCTTAAAGGTAGAGCCGCATTCGGCCTCCCGTAGGGGATAACATAATAAATATACCCAATGGTATAAGGAGGACAAAGATATGATTACAGCCAATGATACCGTAAAAAAAAGGTTCTCGAGCATCGATGATGTCGCCGATTTTATGGGCTTGCACCGGCGCACCATCTACACCCTGGCCAGTGAAGGCCGGATACCCGGCGTTAAGATAGGCGGCAAATGGCTCTTTAACCTGCGGACCATCAAAAAATGGGTTAACAAACAGATGATCAGCAACTGCGCGCAAACAACAAAGATGGAACAACAGGATTTAACGGAAAGATATAATCAGTTTAATCCGTTAAATCCCGTTGAAAAAAGAGAAGGAGTTATATCGTGACCAAACAGCCTGAATCAAATGAACATCCCGCCTCCTGCTCCGAAGATAAAATGAGGCGCTTCGCGACGGTGGTGCGCGATTCTAACGACGCGATTACCATACAGGATTTTAAAGGACAGATTACCGCCTGGAACCACGGCGCTGAACTAATGTATGGCTACAGCGAAGAACAGGCGCTTCGGATGAACATCAATCACCTCACGCCTCCCGGCAAAGAGGCAGAGCAAAATGAGTTTACCCGCCGGCTGATAGCGGGTGAAATAATTACTTCGCTTGAAACCCAGCGGGTAACCAAAGACGGGCGCGTTCTCGATGTCTGGCTGACGGTGACGAAACTGGTGGATGAAACCGGAAAGCCGATTGGTATTGCCTCGACCGAGCGCGATATCACCAAACGCAAAAAAGCCGAAAATGAAATGCGCAAATTCTCCAACGTCGTGCAACAGACTGCCGACATCGTTATTATCACCGACAAAGACGGCGTCATCGAGTATACTAATCCCGCTTTCGAACAGCTTATCGGATACAACGAAAAAGAGGTTATCGGCAAAACGCCCAGAATCATCAAGTCGGGCAGCCACGACAATGAGTTCTACGAAAAACTCTGGAAAACTATTCTATCCGGCGAGGTATTCCGGGACAACTTAATCAACCGGAAAAAGAACGGCGAATTATATTATGAGAAAAAGACAATTACGCCGATACTGGACGCCAAAGGGCACATTACCCACTTCGTTTCCATCGGAAAGGATATAACCGAAAACAAGAAACTCCAGGACCAGTTGTTCCAATCCCAGAAGATGGAAGCCATCGGCACGCTGGCCGGCGGCATGGCGCACGACTTCAGGAACGTCCTGACCGTGATACAGGGATATGTCTCGCTGTCCCTGATGGACCTGGATAAAGAAAACCCCGTAACCGAATACCTGAAAAATATCGCCCAGGCCTCAAAAAAGGCCGCTGACCTTACCCAGCAGTTGCTTATCTTCGGGCGCCAGCAACCTATGAACATATCCGCGCTCAATCTCCAGCAAACGGTTCACGACCTGCTTAAAATGCTCAAACGGCTCATCGGCGAGAATATTGCCGTCAAAACCAAACTGGCGCCCGATACCTGGGGCGTCAAAGCCGACCGGAGCAATATGGAGCAGGTGATTATGAACCTGGTGGTCAACGCTCGCGATGCCATGCCCAAGGGCGGCGAGATTACTATCAAGGCCGAAAATGTGACCATAGACTCGGAGTATTGCCTGCTTAACATCTCTGCCCGGCCCGGTAAATTTGTCCTCCTCTCGGTGGCCGATACCGGCACAGGAATGGACAAGGAAACCATCCAGCGCATCTTTGAGCCGTTTTTCACCACCAAGGAAGAAGGCAAAGGCACCGGCCTGGGTCTGGCAGTCGTTTACGGCATCGTCAAACAGCACCAGGGCTGGATAAACGTCTACTCCGAACCCGGACAGGGCGCTACTTTCAAAATCTACCTGCCCGCTTTTACCCCTATTAGTGGGACTGCCTGCGGGCTTGCCGGCCGGATAGAAAACAAGCCGGAAAAACCTGTTGCCGCGGTTTCACTGGAGGGCAACAAGGAACGGGTGCTTCTGGTCGAGGACGAAGAGACGGTCCGCGAATTCGCGCACAAAGTGCTGGAAAAACACAACTACGTTGTCTTTGCCGCGGCCACAGCCCGGGAAGCCGAGGAAATCTTCGACCGTGAAAAAGGCGATTTCCAACTCGTCTTCAGCGATACCATCCTGCCGGATGCCGGCGGTTTGGAACTGGTTCACCGGCTCCGGACCCGCAACCCGAAACTGCCTATCCTCTTGTCCAGCGGTTACGCAAACGAAAAAGTCCAGAAGGAAATTATGCGCCAAAAACGGATGCCCTTTATCCAGAAACCGTACACCATAGATAACCTATTAAAGATTATGCGGGAGAGTATAGCCAAAGGCAAGTAGGGAGACAGGAAAATAAAAGTAAGCGGATAGTATTAACAGTGACTTAAAGAGACTTGAATAGATTAAGAACCTCTATCAAAACCTATTATGATAAGTATTTCCTCTCCCCTTGTAGTTCGGCTGTTAGAACGTAGTGAGTTACAGCCGACTATACCTGGCAGTAATTCGCTACGCTCAAACTGCCAGAGTATGGGAGAGGGTAGGGTGAGGGGAATCAAGATAATCACCCTCCCCTCCCTCGAACGGGACCCCGGCTAATAGGGGTAACCCCTCCCGTCAAGGGAGGGGAATATGTTTTGTTAGAGTCTTTAATTATAAAGTCTCATAGAAGTCTATTATAGTTCCTGTTAGAATAATTCTCAGTCCCTCTGACGGGATAAATTCTTTCAGAGGCCTCAGCGGTTTAATTAGTTGACAATATTCATTATTAAGTCATAGTATTGGTGGCCCAAGAGTGCAGGTGTGAACTCCGGGCGGCCAAAGCAGAAGGAATAGAAACTAAGTTTCTGGAGGGAGTAAATATGAATAATGAAATAATCCCGGCGAGTCCGCAGACAGTCCCGGAGCACCGCAGTGCCTCCCGCTTAGAGGGGCTAAGAGGGGCAACGAAAATAGCCGTTTTCCGCGGCCGGAAAATCCGCAAGACCATTCATAAAAATGAATGGTGGTTTGTAATAGAAGATGTGGTATTTGCCCTAACGGATTCTAACGACCCTAAACAGTATATTCAAAGAATGAAGCAAAGAGATGAAGAACTTGCCAGAGGGTGGGTACAAATTGTACATACCCTTGGGGTTAAGACCGAAGGTGGCAGGCAAATAATGAACTGTGCTAATACCGAGGGTATGTTCCGCATCATCCAATCCATCCCCTCGCCAAAAGCCGAACCATTCAAACGCTGGCTGGCTAAGGTCGGCTATGAAAGAGTTCAGGAGATAGAAGACCCGGAAATAGCCACCAAACGCACCCGGGCATTGTATAAAGCCAAGGGCTACAGCGGCGACTGGATAGAAAAACGGATGCGCGGCATAGCCATCCGCGAAGAACTTACCGACCAATGGAAAAAGCACGGCGTGGCCAGAGATAAGGAATACGAGATTCTGACCGCCGAGATATCAAAGGCGACATTCGGGCTTACGCCCGGCCAGTATAAGAAACTCAAAGGGCTCAAACGCCAAAACCTGCGCGACCATATGAACGACCTGGAACTGATTTTCTCTATGCTGGGCGAGGCGTCCACCACCCAGATAACCAAGGTGGAACACCCGGCCGGATTCGTGGAAAACAAAGGCGTTGCCCACCGGGGCGGCAATGTTGCCGGGCTGGCCCGTCGGAAACTGGAACAGGAAACCGGCGGTAAGGTGGTCAGCCGCCGGAACTATCTCCAACAACCGCAGAATAAGAGATTGAAAGACAAATAAACTCCGGGCGGAAGAAATCGGCTCAATAAGGCCGGCGAGTAATAATAAATCTTTGATATTCCAGATTGGAATATCAAACCCAGAATCGGGTTTCATAAGGAGTAATCAGTTGAATCCGTTTCCAGCCCGAGGCTGACCCGTCCTCTGGCGGGGGCGGGAATCCTTGTACTAAAAAGGGATACTTTATGGCCAATAGAACAGTTTATTACGTGGTTCCCTTTGGTAATGTGGGTTGGGCTATAAAAAAAGAGGGAAACTCTGAGCCGATTGCAATTTATAGCAGTAAAGATACTGCCGTTGCCATAGCCGTAAGCATGGCAAAAAATAACAAGCCCAGCCAGGTAAAAATACTCGGGATGGATGGAAAAATACAAACTGAATATACTTATGGGGACGACCCTTATCCGCCGCCGGGTTAAATCAGTATACGGATTGAGCGGATATAACGGATTATCAGTTTAATCTGTTTAATCCGTATACTAAAAGACGGAAAAGAGCGAAGCCGCGCGAGGCAACAAGGATAATTTAATCTGTGGTTAGTGGCAGTTCGAACAAGGTGAGTTACCTGCCACGTTATCCCGCATAGCGGGGCTAAAAAGGGAGGTTTAATATGAAATACCTAAAAACACCGATTGTGGTTTTGGCAATACTGGCCCTTTGCGCCGGTTGCGCCGGCAAACCAGCCTCCGCGCCGGCACGGGCGATGGTTGCCAACGTCACTGACGGCGATTCCTTCGTGCTGGCCAACGGCGACAAGGTCCGGCTCATCGGCATCGACGCACCCGAAGCCGGCGACCCGGGCGCGGATATCGCCAAGGCATTCCTGGAACGGCTTATCCTGGACAAGGAACTGCGCTTTGAAAAGGGCGACGAGAACAAAGATGATTACGGCCGGCTCCTGCGCTATGTTTTCGTATCGAAGACATTCGTCAATGCCGAGATGGTCAAAAACGGTTACGCCCAGTGCCGTTACGACTCCAAGGACGAGAAGTATAAAGAGCAACTGCACAACCTGCAAAAAGACGCCGAGGAGTTCAAAAGAGGGCTTTGGGCGTTCGGCACGGTATTCCAGCCAAGCAAACCAAAGGCCGTTGCCAAAGAAGGCCGGATATCCTGGAAAGCCGCGTCCAAGCACATCAACGAAACCAAGGTAGTGGAAGGCAAGGTCATCAAGGCATACAATTCCGGCAAGGCGTGCTTCCTGGATTTTGACAAGCGCAAAGGAACCTTTGGGGCGGTGATATTCCCGGAGAATTATGACAAATTCCCCAAACCGCCGGAGGAGTATTACCTCAACAAAAAGGTGCGGATAACCGGGCTGATAAAGGAATACCAGGGCGCGCCGGAAATCGTGGTCACCGGCCCGGAACAGATAGAGATTATTAGTGGCAGTTCGAATCCATGAGTTACTGCCACGTTATCCCGCTTTAGCGGGGTGAAATAGAATTAAGTATTGTGTCCCCGGAATTAGGAATTTTAGTTTCAGAGTATAATATAAAGAAGAAAAGGAGGGAAAAATGAATATAGACAAGAATAAAATAAAAGTTAGTGCTGTTCAAGATTCAATAAATCCAGAATTGCTTTTTGAGATAGAGTTTTTAATTCAAGGTGGACGTGAAATACCATTAGAAATTACTGGTTCAGTATTATCGGAAGATAATAAAAAAATTACAAATATTCACGAGGTTATTAATTCTGACCGATCGCTAAAATTATCAAGTGACAAAAATAATCAAAATGAATCTTTATTAATAAAATTAATTGCACCGCTAAATCATAAAATATTGGACCACATTCAGACATTAAGAACTACTAACCTAAAAGGAGACGTAGTATTAAATATTAACCTATTAGTAAAGGTTCTTACCTCAAACATACATTTTTATGGTATTAACTCAATTCCCATAGAAAAGCTAATCCCTTCAGGTATACGCGAATTATCATTCGTATGCACCCCTCGCGAGAGGGGTTACAATACTGATAGGAATCTCTTATCAATACCAGACAATTATTCACCATTCATGGAAATAAAGAATACAAGTATTCCAAGTCAAAAAATCACGATTGGATCTGGTGATTGGGTGCATGATTACTGTCCAATATTTCAGATTGGTAAATTTTCGGTATTTGAATATTTAATGCCCGATTATACCGAAGGTTCAGAAAGTTTAGGGGAAAAGTTAAATAAAGCAATTGATACGATAAAAAAGATGGAAGGAAATATTATTAAGGGCGAATGGGCGGGAGCCATTGAGGATTCAAGACCGGTTATGGAACTTTTAAGAAATGAAACAGAAATTAAGGATTTATTAACAAGAGATGGTTATACGGACCAAGCATATAACAGCTTTAACGATGGTATCAAGAAACTGTTTGATTTTTCCTCAAAGTTCATACATCCGTTAGATATAAATAGTAAAAAGCTTATGCCAGATACTAAGGCATATAAAGAAGACGCTTATTTGATATATGCCTTATCAGTGCATATTGTAAACCTAATATCAAAGAAGATGCAACGTCTAAATAAGAACTAACCCATAAATTATGAAAAACTTTTATACCTTAAACCCAGGGGAATTCTTTGTGGCGCAGGAACTTAGAAAGCAAGAAAAAGACTTGCAGATATTTTTACCCTTGAAAGATATAGGTACAGACCTGTTAGCCATAGGTCCTAAAACAAGGCATATTTGTAGAATACAGGTTAAAGAAAGCCGGTATTATGGTACAGGTGAGAGGCATGCACATTCTTGGCATACAGTAGCGAAAAAGAAATTAAAGAGGGATACAGCAGATATTTTTGTATTTGTAACATATGTTCTTATTGGTAAGGGCAAGAAGAAAGGATTCCAACAGGAATACATCGTAATACCTAGAAAAAAATTACTCAATATATGCAGACATAAGAAGTTAGTAAAACGAAAAAGCTATGCTTTTTACTTTTCTTTCCAAGATAAAAAAGTGTTGGATATACGGGAAGACCGGAATAAAGGAATTAACTTTACAAAGTATCATAATAAGTGGGATCTGATTAAACAGATTTAGTGGAGGGAGAAATAAAAAAGAAGCGTCCCCGATATGTCCAAAATAATAGCATTATGATAAATAAAGACGGTAAAAAAGTTTCCACAAAACCTTGGGTTACCAAAGAGTGGAAGGAGATGCGGAAGAAATTAATAAAAGATAAATGCGAACAATGCGGTGGCACAGAAAAACTGACTTTACAACATTTAAAACAACCTCAGGGTTATTCAGTTATTTGGCGAACGCTGGCTCAAACGATGTTTGAAGAATGGATGAGTAAAATAGATAAGGATTCCTTGCAGAAAAAGGTTAATGATATCTGGGAATACATGGATAATAAACTCCCTGAAATAGTAGCTGACGAAAGATTGACAAAAAGGAAGAGAAACGCGTGGAAAAAGAATATAGAGCAGCGAGATGAGCATACGTTAAAATGGGCGTTATTTAAACTATTTAAGGCGGAAAATAAGTCTGAAATTAGCGCTAAAGCGATGGAAAAAGCTCAGGAAAGTCACAAACAATATATGTCCGGTCAAAACACGGCCACTTTTTGCAAAAAATGTGCTTTTCTATGGGATATGAAAGGACAAAAACTATGTCCGAAATGTAAAATTCATTACTGCTATATATTCTTACCAGAATGCGACATTTGCAGCGGCAAAGCTAAATTATGCGACAAGTGTAAGAAGAATTATCATAGTATTCGTTATCCGACATGCTTTAATTGCTCTAGTAAAAAACAAGAATGGGAAAAATTTAGTTTACTGTATGAAATAGATGAGTTATTAGAAGATGGATGTCCTCATGACCCACAATGCCCCATAATTAGTTGGCGTTATACCGAGGGTGGCGGTGGTGGCTATACAAATAAATGTGTTGTTGAAAAAGTCCGGCAAAAATATCCTAATAGCATAAATTGCGATATGGATATTAAAGAACAAAACACCAAAAAAGAGATATGAGTATTTCGGTATTAATTATTGAATCCCCTGGGCTGATTGACATTACGACTGAAGACAACCAGGGTAAGATTCTAGCGCAAGAACTACGCCTCCTTCGCATTCACTGCGAATATAAACCAATACATACGTCTTCTCTTCTACAACAAACGCTGAATTCTCACGCGAAATACGATGTTATCCATATTTGTTGTCATGGCAGTAAAGACGGACTAAGTTTTACTGATGGTTCTTTCCTTAATTGGGATGCACTACAGAGTAGTTTATTGCCGTTTATGTCTAAACGTCTTGTGATGCTGTCCGCTTGCCAATCTGCTTTTTTCAAACCAGATGCTACGCTTGCCAAATTTTTACAACAAATCAGCTTTGATGCTTTAAAAGCACCGAAATGTATTTTTACAATGTTTGGAAATTTTTATTTTGCCGATGGTGTTCTTGCATGGGGGGTATTTTATCGGAAGTTTTCGGAAGAATTAGAGAAAAATAAAGCTAGTGTTTCGTCTTGTACATCCCGGATGATTCTCAATAGCTTACGTTCCGTGAAAAATGCCGAGCTTCCCAGCGTTAAAATTTGTGCTGCTTATTGGTACGAACAATCTAAACGATATATTGATATTTCACCATGGAAAATAGGAGAGCAAGTGGTTGATGCAATTGAAAAAGGGTTACCTATAGACGATAACTATTTTAACCACAAAAAAAAGTAAGTAAGAATTCCGGGAACATTTTCCCTGGAATTCAGGGAACAGTATCCTGCGCTGAAGACGCGGAATACCTGGGAGCAGAGCGAATGACTAATGCCTAATGATTAATGAAGTGGCGCAATAACGCTTTATGAACTAACTGGCTCTAATGACCCCGATGTCGCTTACGCTCATCGGGATAAGACCCGCTAAAAGCATATTGCTCCCGAAGGCTTTCGGGATTAATATGTTTAAGCGGCTCTAAAAGGAGGTGATGTAGATGGTTGATCCCAGACCCGGAACCGACAGCGCCCAGGACGCAGACAGGTGGGTTAACCTGACCCCGGCGCGGGACAAGCTCCTGTCGTTGTTCAGGGAAATCCTTGAGGACCCCGGTTACGGCGAGTTACGGGTCGACGTGAAGGCTTTACGCAATGGCCAGATGGAAGTGGTTATCTCCTGCGGCAAGAAGTACCGCTTTGTCCTTAAGCCAGCCACGGGCAAAACTAAATAGAACTGGGCCGTCTGAAACAGACGGCTGGTTGCTCCGCAACGCGGAAGCAATTCGAGGCCTACTTCGGCATATCGAAGATCCCTCCTTAGAAGATAACACGAATTAACGAATAAGTACGAATTATATTTCCTATTAGTGCGATTCGTTTAACCCGCCCCGTTAGAAACCTGTTTCTAACGGGGTGAATGTGATTCGTGTTCGTATTAATTTGTGTTAGAATAAGGATTATCCGCCAGAGGCGGATCTAAGAGCCAGGTAACTCCTTTTAGTCGAACTGGCTCTAAGAGAAAGGAGGTGATTTGACGTCAACTTAGGACGAGCCCATCCTGACACGGAACGAGTCCATCCTGAGACGGAACGAGCCCATCCTGACACGGGACGAGCCCATCCTGACACGGAACGAGCCCATCCTGAGACGGAACGAGCCCATCCTGACACGGAACGAGTCCATTCTGAGACGGAACGAGTCCATCCTGACACGGAACGAGCCCATTCTGAGACGGAATGAGCCCATAGCAACTAAGAAAGGAGCGAAATATGAGAGTTTATGACTGGATTCCCAAGCGCAACGACGACATTCATAACAAGTTGACCAGTTATCTGGAGGTGATTGTAGCCAACAAGGTGGCCTGGGGAATACCGGACACGGCGATTGACCCGGTGCTTGACCTCCAGACCGAGTTTGACCCGCTCTACGAAAAGATTCAGGACAAGCGGCGGCGGACCAGCGCGGATGTTACGGCTTTCCGCGACTGCAAGAAGCGCCTTTTGAAGGAGTGGCGTGCATTCCATAAGGAGAACGTCCGCGGCAACCGGAAAATCAGCCCGTCAGACCTGTCCATCCTGGTCGGCAAGGAATACGACACCGAACCGACGCCCCGGGGTAAGATTGCCGTTGTTCCTTACGTATTGCTCAAGGGTATCGGCGGCGGCTCCATTGAAGTGCGGGTCAGGGTTGAGAATGACCAGACACGCCCAAGTATGCACCCGCTGGCCGATGCGGTTGAATGCAGGTATCTCTTTGTCCCGTCCGGCGAAATGCCGCCCGAAGACACCGAGGCGGCCGGGCTAAAGACGCAAGTATCAAAAAAAGCCAGGTTTACTATCGCCTGCGGCGTCAAAAACGCCGGCCAGAGCCTCTACGGGTTTTTCCGCTGGATTAACCTGACCACCCCGGCCAACAGCGGCGATTGGACCACCAAGGCCCTGGGCGTAGTGATTGCATGAATACGAAACCGCAGATTTAGCGTAGGCGGGCGTAGAACAAGAGAACACGAATAGGACGGAGACACAGAGTACCCCTCACCCAACCTCTCCCCCAAGGGGAGAGGAGAAAGGTGAGGGGGCGAGGATTTTATGCCATTACAACCATTAGTAGTTGCACGATTTATCGGGCTAAATGCTCAATAAATTGAGCAACTACAACTTAGTGTCTTAGTGGTGAAAAAGTCCCGACGAAATAGTCGGGATCTAAGTGGCAGGTAACGCCCTTACCCGATTGACACCGGGTAATTGCTAACTGCCACTAAGAGAGGTTTATTTATGACACTATTACCGAACGAAGTTAAAACGGAACATATTTCTACCGGCGCGGTGACGACGCCTAAGATAGCCGATGATGCCATCGGCGTTACAAAGTTAAAGAGTTCCAGCGTTACAACGGAGAAACTGGCGACCGGCGCGGTAACCGGCTCCAAGCTGGCTGATGATGCCGTGACCGGTTCGAAGATACGCGATAACACGGTGCGGGCTGAGAAGATTGCGGCTGGCGCGATTACCACCGCTAAGATCGCCGAAAGCGCAGTAACGGCGTCACGCCTCGCAGGAAATGCCGTCACCGCCGAGAAGATAGCAAACCAGGCTGTGACAAGAGACAAGATACAGGATGCAAGTATTACGCAAGCCAAGTTGGCGTTCACGCCGCCGTCCGTAGCCAGGCCGATTACCCCGGCGATTGCGACGAACGAAATCACCGACTCCGCCGTGACTACGGATAAGATAGCCGACCGGGCCGTGACCGTTGCTGAACTGGCCGACTCCGCCGTGGAGACCGCCAAGATAAAAGCTCAGGCCGTGACCGGGGCTAAAATCAAGGACTACGACATCGGCTATACCCAGATAGCCGCCAACAGCATCAACCGCGAGAAGATTATCAACGGCGAAATACTGGCCGAGAAGATTGCAGTAGGCGCAGTATCGGAAGAGAAACTCGCAGGAAACGCAGTAACCGCAGACAAGATTGCTCCGAACTCCGTTACTCCGAACAAAGTGGATTCGGTCAACGCGCCGACGGACGGGCAGGTGCTTTCGTACGAAACTGCGTCCAGCCGGTTCAAATACATCACTCCGGGCGCGGGTGGGGGTGGGATGCAGATGACCTTGCTACAATCACAGACGCAGGTATTTACGGAGCAGTCGGCCAATAACGTGGACCAGATAGTAGACCTGTCGGGCTACATACCGGCTACGGCAACGGCGGTGATACTGGAAATCCAGTTCAACGCTATGTCCGTGCCGACGGGCTTGGAGCAACAGTTGTGGGTCTATGGCCGGAGGAGCGGGACGGATTGGGGCTCGTCAACGATGCACTTTATATGGCAGAACATTGCTAACCTCAATAATAATCTTTACAAAGAGTGTGTCATAGCAACTGATTCGGCGAGACAGATACGGGTTATAGCCACTAAAAACGGACAATTCTGTTCTATTAATATTTGGTTGCGTGGATATGTGGAGTAGTTTAAACACGAATGGAACGAATGTGACGAATAGCACGAATTATTCGTGTGATTAGTGTTATTCGTGTTCCTACTGGTTCTAAACAAATTCCAGATTCCACATTTCAAATTACCCCTCGCCCTACCCCAAGACTACGCTTGGGGGCCCCGCTATGCGGGATAAGGTGCCGGGTAACTCGTTGCACTCGAACCGGCACTAATAACGTGGCAGTAAACTCGCTATGCTCGAACTGCCACTAACCCTCTCCCCTTGGGGAGAGGAAAAAGGTGAGGGGGTGGATGTCGAGCCCGGTATTTTTGCTTGACATTTCGCCTGCATAAGGTATACTATAATTTATGAAGAATCATAAGAACGGGCAGAAACTGTTTAATACCAACCCTTACCTTAAGGATGAGCGGGCTGTGACGAAGATGTGCCTGCGCAATACGGCGGCATCGTGCAATATAGAGGGGGTTTGTTGCACCAATCTGGTAAAATTAGCGCAGCGCTATTCCGAGCCGCGCCGCAAGGCCCGCTGAAGCGCATTTCCGATACTTCGGCAGTTGGATGGCGCCTTGGCGCCTGACTTACTGCCGAGTATAGGTGGCAGTAATTCGCTACCGCTCAAACAGGCACCTACTATCGCTTTAATCGGCTCATAATCCTGGCTTAATCCGCTTTGTATCGCACGGTAATATGCTTGTTTTATCCGCCCTTTGATAAACCCATAATCAAGCGCCGGCAATCCGGCCTGGAGCGCCATCAGGTCGGCCAGGAGCCGGGCCAGCCGGCCGTTGCCTTCCCGGAATGGATGAATCAACAGTAATTCGCTATGGACAACGCCGATAGCTTCGACGACTTTTTCTTTATCCTTAAAAATGCAGGGCGTATAGCGAGCTAAGATATTACCGGCCAAATCAGCCATTAAGCGCGGGATTTGCCGGGCCGGAGCGAATGGGAAATTGTCCTTGGTTATGTTGACATCGCGGTAACGGCCGGCCCAGCCATATATTTTGCCCAGGAAAACCTTGTGGATTTTTCGGATGTCGGACTCGGTGAAGCGATGAGTTCTGGTAAAATAATGAAACGCCCATTTTTCGGCATTAAAAAGGGCTTGGGCTTCCATTTGGTCTATGGCCCGTTTGGATTTTAGGCCTGGGATATTTTTTAATACCCGTTTGTTGGAGCCGGGTTCGAATTCGGCTTCGGTCAGCCCTTTGGTTGAATACCGATTAGGCATAATTATTTAAATCAGGAATAATATATTTTATAATGACAGAATAATCAATCCAAATTTCCGGGATATTGTCAATCTATTTAGCCCCGCTAAAGCGGGATAACGTGCCGCTCCATCGGCTGTTAGAATGTAATGAGTTACCCCAGCCGAGGATACCTGGCAGACCCGACGGAATAGTCGGGATAAGGGACACTAACTCGCTATACTCGAAGTGTCCCTAATAATTCGTTACACTCAAACTGCCAGAGTATAACTCCCTTTGGTCGAACCGGCACTAACCCATGAACTTCGTCAGGATAACGTGGCAGTAGACTCGCTGCGCTCGAAGCGGCACTAACCCATGAACTTCGTCAGGATAACGTGGCAGTAGACTCGCTGCGCTCGAACTGCCACTAACCACAAAGGGCACTAAGGACACAAAGGGAATACATTCTTGGTGCTCTTTGTCTCACGGGAGGCTTCGCTCAGCCCATTTCAAAGCGTCGTCTTTTTTGAATCTGTTCCCCGCTCCAAGCTAAAGCAAACCCGTTATCTGTCCGATACTATATTTATGTCTTTACGTACGCAGTTTTTTTTAATGTGTATCGGGCTGTTGCTCCTGGCCGCATGCTTTTTCGCTTTATATATCCACCACCTAAAACATCACGAGCATCATTCCACAGCTATTCCGGCGGCGACGCCTGCCGCGCCTGCTAAGCACTGATTTATCCCTGACGTTGAACATTACGCAATGAGGTTTGTGTTTCCAGGGGAAGTTGAGCGGTTGATTGCGTCTTTGACGGTCTGTAGAAGGTCGGTTACGGCGTAGGGCTTGGGCAGGAAGTGAAATCCTTTTTTGCGCAGTTCTTCCCATTGGACGTTATCAAATACGTAACCGCTGCTGAGTAAAACACCCAGTTCTTTATTGAGGGAAACGAGGTGTTTGGCCAGGTCTATACCGTTTCCGTCAGGCATAACTATATCGCTTAACAAGAGCTGGAAGGCCCCGTTTTGTTCCTTAAAGATATCATTGGCTTCTTTTATATTGGCGGCGCAGAATACGGTATAGCCGTTTTTGACGAGCATTATTTTGATAAATTCGCGGAGCTCTTTTTCGTCCTCTACCACCAGGACCCGTTTGCCGCCGCTGTCGGCTTTTGGCGGCGGAAGTATTTTTGTGGTTTTCTTGTCGGTCTTTTCGGCAGTGGCCGGCAGGTAAATTTTGAACGTCGTTCCCCGGCCCGGCTGGCTTGAAACGTCTATCCAGCCCTGGTGTTGCTTGATAATGCCGTAAACCACGGACAGGCCCAGGCCGTTGCCTTTTTCCTTGGTGGTGAAGAACGGCTCGAAGATGTGCCGGATGGTTTCTTCATTCATTCCTGTGCCCGTATCGGTAACCGATATGAGGACAAATTTGCCGGTCTTCCCCGACGGCGTCGGGGTTGAAACGTCCTGATGCAGGCCTTCTGCTATGTCCAGGTTTTCCGTTTTAATGGTCAGCCGGCCGCCGTCAGGCATAGCATCCCGGGCGTTTACGGTCAGATTCATAAGCACCTGGTCAATATTGCTTTCATCAGCCCGAACCGTCCAGATGTTCGGTTCCTGGTCGGTCTTGATAACGATGTTTGCGGGGACGATGCTGCTAATCATTTTCAGCAGATTATCAATAGACTGGTTGATATTGAGAGGGACAATCTTGATGGGCTGTTTTTTGCCGAAGATAAGTAATTTCTTGGTCAGTTCGACGGCGCGCGTGGTGGCGGAACGGATTGATTTCAGGGGCTGGTATACGGGGTTATCCGGGCCGATATCCATTAACGCTATTTCGGCGTACCCCTGGATAATCGCCAGAAGGTTGTTGAAGTCGTGGGCGATGCCGCAGGCCAATTGACCTATCAGTGCCATTTTTTCCGAGCGGATAAGCTGTTCCTGTAGTTGTTTGGTCCGTTCCCAGTTAAATATGGTTAAGATGCCGCCGACTGATATGGTGATAATGACGGCGCAGACGGCGCGGAATACCTGGACGGGGATATGCATTGTTAATAAGAACGAATCCGTATTAAGCCAATCGGCCGGGAAGAAGGAGCCTTTGGGAACTACCAACCCGCCTAAAACGCCGTAAATAAGAAAGGTAACTCCGGCCCAGATGAAATATTTCTTGACCCTGAGTAGCTTTAAGGCTTCCTTTTCCTGCGCGTAATACGAGAAAAATCCGAACCCGGTCAAAAGGAGGCCGGGGAAACACAAAAGATATCTGGTCCAGATACTTCCCGTCCTCCAAAAATCAGCGGATGCGAACCCCAGGATGAGGGATGCCAGGCAGATGCCCGGCGTCAGCCGCCAGACAAGCCACGAGGCAATCTTTTTTCGCAGGCCGTCGGACGCGAGCCCGGTTAAGCGGAAGAGCTGCCTGCCGAATTCAAAGGCAAAAAGAAATGAACCGAGCAGGACAAACCAGCGGATTAAATCCAAGGCCGGGTTTCTTCCCTTGATTATCGCCCACATATCCAGGATTTCGTTTACGCCGTGGGTTATGCCGAAGAAGGCCAACAGCCATAAAATACTGGATAACCCGAACCTGCTTTCTTTCCTGGGCTGGATTAAAATGCCGGACCCCATTATTATAAACGAGAATCCGTAGATGAAAAATACGATGTCCAGGTTATTCTGGAACCATTGGAGGAACAAATCCATTGTGGTTTAATCCTTTTAATAATACTTATCATAGTATAAAAAAATACCGTGGCAAGTAAATCAGCGGTCGCGAATAGATAGGTATCGGTTGTCCCGGCGGGATCACGCATCCCGCATAAGTACGGGATGTCGCTGAGGCCCTCAATAAGTCCCTAAAGGTAGGCTTCGCACCGGGATATGGGACAGTCCATCGGCTGTTAGAACGTAGTGAGTTACAGCCGAGGATACCCAGCAGTCCATCGGCTGTTAGAATGTAATGAGTTACCAGCCGAGGATACCTGGCAGTAATTCGCTAACGCTTAAACTACCAGAGTATAATTCACTAACGTTCAAATTGCTGGAGTATAACTCCCTTCGGTCGAACCGGCACTAAGAGAGGATAGGGAAACAGGAGAGTATTGTTTGGCAGCGGGACGCATTCAAGGCCGGCAAATACTAATTCGGAATAGATAATTATTATCTAAAGTTTTGCCGATTTGCCTGAAATTTTACCGAAAAATCAGTAACACGAATTATAAAAATCGTGCTATTTCATGTTGCATTAGTGTTGCAAATTGGGGTCAAAAACGGTCATTTCGGGGTGAGATTTGTCGTCTGGCCGGCAGACAGCAAAGCCTTGATTTTGCTGGCTTTGAGGGTAATTTATAAAAACAATACTGTCGCTTTATGAGTCCGCTGCTCTGCCATTGAGCTACGGGCCCGTGTGCGTTATCTTGTATCGGGAATCTTTAACCAAATATCCAAAATAAATCAAGGAAATCGGGGTTTGTTGACAGCCGGGCTTGCATCAAGATTAGGACAGGCGGTTTGGCGGTTATTTCTTGATTACTTCTACTCCGCCCACCGCGGCGCATCCTTTGGTGGTTTTGAACACCAGATAGCCGAACTCGCCGTTGAAACTGAGGTTTTCCGCAAACTTCTTGCCGTTAACCAGCACTTCGCCGGTTCTCATGCACCTTTTGGCCGGGGTGCTGTTGTCGGTGACACAGAACTCTATCAGATTCCAATCGTCTCTTTTCAGCGGAGCCGCAAACGCCTGGCCTTCTCCGGCTTTGAGAATCCATTCATTCCCTTTTACGTCGACTTCCCATCCCCGGCCGTTTGCGTAACACAGCCCTATGAAGAATCCTTCGCCGTCGTTGATGTAGACCCTGGCCTTGAGGGTAAAAGAGCCGGTTTGGATAAAATCGGCCAGGTTGGGGGTAAGCACGCTGCCGTTGTCGGATATATAGTAGTTCCGCCCGGCTTTTCTGGCGTTTATGAGTTTTAAGTCGGGCAGAAGCAGTAAGTCCGTTCCGGTGACAGTGATTGTTTTGGTAATTTTGACTAATTCCTCCCGGAGTTTTTTCCAGTTCTTTTTCAGGTAGTCCAGATCCTTGTCAACAATTCCCAGCTGGAAACAAAGGATGTCCTTTGCCGTTTCTCCGTAAGTTTTGTCGTCGACTTTGCCGTAAAGCTTATCGAGCAGTTGGATATCGCTTATATAGCAGGTTTTGAATCCTTGCGTGACATATAAAAATGCCGCGTCTTCGGTGTTTGACTCCATCAAATAATCGAAAAGGAAGTCCAGGGATTTTTTGTCCTGTATGACAAAGAGGTATTTGATGGCTAGGTCGCCGTCAACCGTGCCGACGCATTTCTTGACTGTCTCAAAAAGTCCGGGGACGCGCAGCTCGATAGCCAGTTTCAGGGACGCATTGATTTGTTTGTCATCAACCAGCGATTTCTTGAGCGTTTCCTGGGCTAGGATAGGATTGGCTGTTTTTAATTCGGCTAATATCTCGGTTTGCCGGTTCCCCGGGGTATCGGCCCCAAGGTACTCGGTTATCAATGTGGCAACATCCCGCTGGGTCAGTTCTTTGGCTTCCAGGCAGGGGCAGTAAAGAATAGTGGCGAAAAGCAATGCGCAAAACCCCAGGAATTTAAGAAAGTTTCTCATAATCGGCGCCCTCACAAGAATCGTTTATCAGAACGGAATAGTTTGCCCTTGGTTTTAATTAATCGTCTATATGGATAACAAAAATAAAATATTTGTCAAGAAGATAGTCGGGTTTGGAATAATGTTAATTTATTTAGCCCCGCTAAAGCGGGATAACGTGCCACTAAGTCGCTATGCTCCAAGTGGCACTAACCACAGGGGCACGGAGAACACAGAGACCTTTATAACCCTGATGTCGCTACGCTCATCGGGATAACATGGCAGTACGTCGTTGCACTCCTACTGCCACTAACAGGGATAGTCCCGACGGGATAGTTACGGGAGGCGGCATCTTGAATACCGCCTCCCGTTGAGAACGGAATTACGCTGATTTATCTTTTTTCTTGCCTGTCCAGCGTTTGATAAGGACTATCGCCAGTATCAGGACGATTATCCACGGGCCGAGGGTGACTATGCCGACTACCAGCAGTTCCAGCGACGCAAGCAGTCCTCTGATACTGCTTTTGAGGGTGTTGCGGAGCGTGCCGAAGAAGCCCGAATCATCCGTGACAATGGCCGTCGGGCTGGCTATGGTCAGCTCTATGGTGCCCGGTTCTTTGCGGATGGGCGCCTGAATCGTGCTCTTGGGGTCGACGCCCTGGGCAACCTGTTTCTCATCCTGATTGGCGTCCTTTACCTTGGCTATGGCTTTAAAGCTGGCCACCAGCGAGTTGAACTGTTCAGCCGGAACCTGGCAGATGACCGTGGCCACGGTTTGTTCGGCGCCGCGGGTGATATTGCCGTTAACGACCTTGGCCTGTATGCCCTGGGCGATGCTCTGGGCCTTGGCGTAGGCGCCGTCCACGTCGGACGTCTCCAGCACTATCCGCGCCCTCTGAGTCTGGATGTATTCGCCGGCCGGCAGGTTTAAGGTCAGGGTGACCAATCCGCGTTCCCTGCGCACGGGGGTATTTTTGTCGTCGGTCGGAGTGCCCAGCGGGGCGGATTGCCTTTGCTCGGACACGGCTGATTTAACCTCGCCCAAGCCTTTAAGCTGTTCTAACAGCCCGGTGAACTGGTCGGCGTTGGCATAAGCCTTGACGATACCGAGCACCCGCTTGTCCTGGTTATTCACCTGCGCCTCGATGACCTGCCCGTTGACGGACAGGATAATCGCCTGGGCGCGCTGATAGGCCGTGATTACGTCGGGTACGGTAATTATCAGGTTGGCGGATTGGGTCTGGACAAACTCGAAAGGTTTGGCGATATCCTTTTCGGTGATGACCAGCCGTATGGTTGACAGCGAAACCAGGCTGTCGTAATATTTTATCTCGCCCTGGATTTGCTCTATTTTTTCCCGGGTGTTGGCCAGTTCCTTTTCCACCTCCAGGAAATCCTTGACGTCGCCTTTTTTCTCGGACATCAGTTTGATGAACCGGTCTTCCAATGCCTTTGAATTCTTGAGCCGGCCCATCAGGTCGACATACTGCTTGGTGACATCCTGGCTGGTGACCTGCTGGTTTTTGAGTTCGCCCAGGGAGCGCAGTTTAAGGACGACCGTGTCGAACCGGTCCGGCTGGACGCGGATGACGATTTCGCCCTGGACCTTGCCGTTGGGCAGTTTGGTGCTCTGTGAAGAGGCGATGAATCCGTTTTCCTCGGCCAGTATTGAGGTTACCCGCTGATAAGTCGCCTCGAAGCTCTCCACCTCGAATATAAGCGAGCCCGATTTGATTACCTTGCGGTCCGGCGCGGTCGGCTCACCGGCTGATAATGCCGTTCCTCCGGAGGTCCCTCTTAGCGATGGGCTGTTGTTCTTGGCCAATGACTCGCCATAAGGACTGTCTCCGGGTCTTGAGTTCACCGGCGCTTCACTAGAGCGTGATTTGCCTTCATAGCTTTTCTTATCTGAATCGCCGCCGGTCCAACCAGGTTTGGGAGAGCTGGGAGCAGCCAGGCCCTTGCTTTTCTCTTCGCAAAGGGAATCTTCTTCTTCTTTCATCAGCTCAAGGTTTTCATCGCCCGCTGAATCCTTCTGTTCATTAGAGTCTACATATTTGCCTACAGATTGAAGACCAGACCCTTTACTCGAAGCCAGCGTTGATAATTCGTGGCCAGGCGCAGTCCTTCTTGCATTCATCAAACCCGGCGACATAACGGTCATGCCGACGATGATGAAGAGGATTGCCAAAGCCGGGCCGGTGACATAACGGGGCAGTCGCATCGGATTCAGGGCTTCGAATAAATCCCATATGCCCATTCCGCGGAGCTTAGCGGGGCTTAACGCCATCGCCGAGGCGACGTTGCTGGAAAGGTCGACCGGCGATTTATCCATGGCCAGGGCCTGCAACAGGGTCGCTCCGAAGCGCTGGGATTTCTCAAGCGACTTGCGGCAGTCAGCGCACTCGTCCCGGTGCGCCTCGAACTCGGACAGCTCATTGCCGGTCAATCCGGCCGCCAGATAAGTTTCCATCAGTTCCTCAAACCATTTGTGCTTGTTGTCATTCATATCTTGTTCCTCCTTTTTGCCGCAGGGACGCAGATTTAATGTATTCTGCGCCGGCACGGCTGGTTATTAATTAATTTTTACCGTCTCCTTCAATAATTTGATGCCTCTGCTCAACAGCCCCCTGAGCGAGCCGTCGGTCAGGCCGAGCGTTTCGGCGATTTCGTTATATGACATCCCTTCCAGATACCGCAGGGTGATGGGGACGCGGTATTGTTCGGGCATCTCCGTCAGGGCTTTATGCAGCTGCTGGCGCAGTGATTCCGCATCTTGGTTTACGGCGCCGGCGTTTTTAGCCGCCTCATAGGCGACATCCGACAGGACCTCTTCGCGCCGGGCGTTGGCGCTGTTATGCCGGAAAGCGTTATTTTTGGCGATGGTCACCAGCCAGGCGCGGAAGTTGGCTGTTTCCCGGAGGCTGCTTATCGCTTGCCATCCTTTCAGGAAGGTTTCCTGGACGACTGCCTCGGTCCAGGCCGTATCGCGGACAATCCCGTATACGACCGACCAGACCAGCCGGGAATGCCGATGAATCAATTCTTCATAAGCAGATTTCTCATTTGCCTGGGCCCTGCTTACCAGCACTACGTCTGCCGTATTGCTTAACATAAGTATCCTCCTCTGTTATATAAGATAAGATAATTCACTAATCCGCGCGCGGAAAATTAAAATAATATGCAAATTATTCCCAGGCGCCCTGCGCCAAGGGGGTTATTGTTGATAGGGTGCTTCCGCGTTTAGTTGAATAACTATCAAAAATAGAGCAACCGTCCCGCCCAATCGGGGCGATAAAACACAATATAATGCGGTGTCTTTGCCCGGTAAAATCTATTTCTTATCGCCGGCCTCAACGCCTAATTCCTTCAGCGCCGCACGGGCGCGTGATATCAGGCTTGACGAAATCCCTCAGCCGCCTTTTGTAATGCCCCGGATATCCTCTATCAAAACCGCTTGTTTCTTTACGAATTGTTCATTCTCTTTCGCGCCCAGCTCGACCAGCGATATGGCGGCCAGTCCGCGCAGGCTCTTATCGGTACTATCCAATAGCCCGAGTAATTCAGGTATGGCCTCTTTGACTTTGGCATCGCCGGCCATATCCGCGGCCAGCCAGCGGATACTCCGTTCTTTGTCTTTAAGCAGGCTGACTAATTCCGGGGTAACTATTGTTGAATCTATCCTCCTCATAGCCAAAATCGCCGAATAACGGACGGCCGCGTCGTTATTCTTGAATAACGGCACCAAATCCGGGATTGCTTCTTTGGCGTCCATTGACATAAGGGCGTAAATAGAGGCGCAACAAAGCTGTTTATTTTCATTAAGCTTGGGGTCTGGGGTTTGGGTTTCTGTATTCGTATCCGCCAGATGAAGGTTTCCTATCAGCTTAGGCGCCGCCTCTTTATCCCGGAGATTGCCCAGCGCCGATGCCGCTTTGCACCGGACTTTTATATCTTCGTCATCCAGCAGTTTCCTTAAGTCCGGCAGGGCTTCTTTGGCCTGCATTGCGCCTAATGCTATGGCGCCGGACCAGCGCAGACGCCAATCATCGTTTGAAAGCAGTTTAATCAAGTCCGGTATGATTTCTTTCACGCCCAGAGTGCCGATTTTGTATGCCGCTGTCTGGCGGACCGAGTCGTTTTCATCGCTTAACATTTTCATTAGTTCCGGAATCGAATCTTTCCCGCTTATTCCGGTAAGGGCGTGGACCGCATAAGTCCGGACGAAAGTATTCTCATCCTTCAGCTGTTTCAGCACCTCGGGCAAGGCCTCATTGGCTTTAAGAAGCATAAGCGCTATCAGCGCCGAACAGCGCGTCGAGTAGTTATCGCGGTCATTAAGCAGGCGGGTTATTTCCGGGATGGCTTCTTTGGCGCCTAATTTGCCTAAGGCGTTAGCCGCCGCAAATCCCTTCTGCATTTCTTTATCCTTTAAAGACTCAATCAAGCCGGCAATTTTGGCCTGACGGTCGGGGTCGGGGGCGGTTTGTTGGGCCGGTTGAACCGGCTGGGCCGTCTGGGTTGTGGTTACGCCGGGTTCGTTGGGCTTGGCCTGGACGGTATTTTTAGCCGCTCCGGCGCAGCCATTTGCGATAATCATCCCGACAAAACACACGGTTAACAGTTTTTTCATAAGGAAGGCTCCTTTCTTTTATTATTTTATTAATACATATTTCCCGTTAATCAGTCAATATTTCATGCAATTATTGAGAATGTTTTTAAAGACGATAGGCTGGCCGCAACCTTTGCGGTAAGAATATGGCGCTCGCTGTAACTATACGGCAAAAAGCTGATTGGGGCCGGGGAAATCAATCATAATTTTTTACCTAAATTACATTTGACAACCGTATTAAAATGTGTAATATTTTGGGGCAAAAGTACTCATATAAATATGCCCGACAAATTTGAGCGCTATGTGATTGAGGGAAAATTAGGCCAGGGCGGCATGGCCGCCGTTTATCTGGCTACCGACCAGTCCCTTAACCGCCAGGTGGCGCTTAAAGTCATCACCTCAAGCGATAAAGAATCACTGGCCCGGTTCCAGCGCGAAGCGCAGGCCATCGCCAAGCTTAAACATCCCAATATTATCCAGATTTACGATGTCGGCATCTTCGGCAGCCAGAATTATTTTACGATGGAGTATATCGACGGGGTTTCGCTGGACCAGCTGATTGAATCCAGCACTAAAACAAGCGTCCAGAGTATGGTCAATATCATCCTGCAGGTGGCATCGGCGCTTGAATATGCCCATCAGCAGGGCATCATCCACCGCGATATCAAGCCGTCCAATATCCTTGTGAATAAATCCGGTAATGCCTACCTGACCGATTTCGGCATCGCCAAGCAGATAACCGGGCTTGATAAAAAGCTGACCGTCACGGGCAGCGCCATCGGCACGCCGGCATATATGTCGCCGGAGCAGACCAGAGGCCTGAACAAAGATATTGACTCGCGCTGCGATATATTTTCCTTGGGCGCCACCCTGTATCATTGCATTACCGGGAGTCTGCCTTTCGAGGGCGGGCAGATATTCGAGACCATCTCGAATATCAACAACAAAGACCCCAAGGCGCCTACTTCCATTGTCCGGGGAATACCCAGGGACCTGGAGACTATCTGCCTGAAGTGCCTGGAAAAAGACAAAAACAGGCGGTACCAGACAGCCGGCGAATTGTCCGATGACTTGAAACGGTATTTATCCGGCGAACCTATCCTGGCCAGGCGGACCATGTATGTGACCAAGGCCTGGTACAAAGCCAGGAAGAACAAGGCGGCCAGTTTAGGAATTGCCAGCGCGGCGGTGATATTATTGATAGCGTTGATTATCTGGCGTGTCAGCGCGGCCGGGACAGCCGCCAAACTGGCCCAATACCGCAAAGAAGCTTACGCTTTTTTCAAGCAGGATAAGTATGAAGAAGCGCGGGTTGCCTGTGAAAAAATCAGGGCAATTACCAAATCTGATGAAAGGATGAACGCGCTCTACGAAAAATGCCTGACCGCCATAGAGGCGGAAAATGCCCAGACAAAAGCCCGGGAAGCCAAGACACAAATCAGGGAACAAGCAAAGGGAATACTTGACCGGGCGTCCGTGACAAAGGCGTTTGAAGAGAAGATCAGAATAGCCCGGGATGCGTTAAAAACAGACGAAACCTTCGGCGATGCCTGGCAGGTTATCGGTTATGCATACAAGGATAATAAGGAATATGATAAGGCAGTCGAAGCATTTACCAAGGCGATTGAGACTACGCCGACGCTGGCATATGCATATTATGAGAGGGGAATGATAACGGCATACATCTACAATAAGCTTGAAGAAGCGATGCCCGATTTCGAAAAGGTGCTGGAATTAGACCCCAAAAGCCATATCGGATGGTCTGCCAAAGGCTCTCTTGAAAACGCCCGGAAGAAATATGATAAAGCCATGGAAAGTTATAATAAGGCTATAGAGCTTTCTCCTGATCACAGCCCGGTATATAACAGCCGGGGGATTATTTATGTTAAGAAAGGCGAATTAGACCGGGCCATTGCGGATTTTACCGAAGCCATCAGGCTGGACCCGAAAAGCATTCTGGCATACAACAACCGCGGGAATGTTTACGATTTAAAAGCCGAGCGCCAGACGAGTCCCGGCGCGTATCGGGAGCTGGCAGACAAGGCGCTGGCGGATTATGAGGAGGCGATTAAGGCAGACCCCAAATACGCATTATCGTATTACAACCGCGGTATTCTCTATGGTTCAAAAGCCGAGCGCGAATCAAATCCGGATAAATGCTGCGAGCTGATAGACAAAGCCATCGCTGACCACACCGAAGCCATCAGGCTGGCTCCGAAATACAGCGATGCCTACAACAACCGAGGTATTGCCTATGACAATAAAACGGAGTTGCCGGCTGGCAGCCGGGATAAACTGAGTCCCGAGGCATCCCGGGAATTAATGGATAAGGCGATAGCGGATTATACCGAGGCCATCAGGTTAAATCCCAATGACAGCGCTCCATTTATCAACCGCGGCAAGGTTTATAATAAAAAAGGCCGGCCGGACCTGGCTTTGGCGGACTATAACGAAGCCATCAGGTTGGATCCGTCATTTGCCATGGCATACTCCAACCGTTCCACGATATATTATAATAAAAATGAATTGGATAAATCGATTGCGGATTGCAGTGAAGCAATCCGTTTGGACAACAAATATGCCCCGGCATACAGCAACCGCGGCCTGGCCTATTACGGGAAAAGCGACTATGATAAAGCTATCGCTGATTATACCGAGGCCATCAGGTTAGACCCCAGATATGTCAGCGCCTATTACAACCGCGGCCTGGCCTACCAGGGAAAAGGCCAGTTCGACCCGGCCATAACTGATTACACCGAGGCAATCAGGTTAGACCCTAAATGTGTCGATGCCTACGTCAACCGCGGAGTTAACTATGCGGGGAAAAAGGATTTAGACAGCGCCATTGCTGATTATACCCAGGCCATCAGGCTAGACCCTGAATATACCGAAGCCTACAACTACCGCGGCATGGCCTACAAGAGAAAAGGCCAGTTCGACCTGTCCATAGCAGACCACACCGAGGCAATCAGGTTAAAACCTGAATATGCCGATGCCTACATCAACCGCGGAGCTGCTTATGCCGGGAAAAAGGATTTCGACAAGGCCATTGCTGATTATACCGAAGCCATTAGGTTAGACTCCAAATATGCTATCGCCTATTACAACCGCGGTTTTGCCTACTATAAAAAAGCGGAGTCCGCCCGAGGACGGAGTCCCGCCGAATGGCAGGAGCTAATAGATAAAGCCATTGCGGATTATACCGAGGCAATCAGGTTAGACCCTAAATATACCGATGCCTATAACTACCGCGGCCTTGCCTACTATAAAAAAGGCCAGTTCGACCTGGCCATAGCCGACCACACCGAGGCAATCAGGTTAGAACCTGAATATGCCGAATCCTACAACTACCGCGGGGTCGCCTATGGCGAAAAAAACGAGGTGGACAGCTCCATAGCGGATTATACCAAGGCCATCAATCTCAATCCCCAATATGGCCAGGCATACGGCAACCGCGCCATAGCATATTCCATGAAGAAGGATTTCAAGTCGGCCATAGCCGACGGCGAGATGGCCCTGAAATTGTCGCCCAATCATCCCGCGGCGGCCGAGATGCGCCAATACTTATCCGAGTGGAAGAGCAAGATTAAATAGTGCACCTGATGCCGGCAACAACAGCCCGGCTGTTTGAATCATTCGATTAACGCCATTGCTTAGCGGGGTAAAGTGCCGGCCGCCAGGGCTATCATCACATCCGCCGCCCGGCAGAGTTCGATAATATCTTTTGCCCGGTAGCTCACCTGGAATCCGTCTACGCGTTCGGCCCGGGGCAAAATGGCGGCCTCGTCAGCCATCCCGCTGTTGATAAACCTGAGGGTCAGTTTAAGCGGTCCGCTTATCCTGAATGGCCGGTATGTCTTATAATTGCTGAAGGCGCGGCAGGCGGATTTCTTTATGCGCCTGACGGCTTCCTGGGGATGCAATAATTCCGCCGCGTAGCGGGTGATGCCTTTCTTGATGGCCACGGTTTCCACCCGGCCCAGGAACTTCTTTGCCTCTATGGTTGTCTGTACGTCCCCGCAGACCAGAGCCACCGGCGCCTTATAATATCCGGCAATCAGGGCGTTGACGCCGGTTTCGCCGAAAACCCGGTTATTTATCCGGTATTCATGGACTACCTGGCCGTACATAGTGTGGTCCAGCACGGCGCCCGGGGTGCCCATTTTGGCGTGATAGCCCACGAAAGCCACGGCGTCAAATCCCTCCTCGACGCCTTGCATCATTACCAGCGGCTTATGGCGTCCGGAGATAAGCGTCGCTTTGGGATTGAGCTTATCAATCAGGATATTGCACATATCGCCGTGCGCATCGTTGACCAGGATTCTTTTAGCGCCGCATTCAAGAGCCGATTCCACCACCGCATTGACCTCGCCGGTCATCCATTCGCGGGCGCGTTCATAATCCTTGCCCTGGTATTTGGTCTGGGCGCGTTCGACTACGCCGGCGATACCCTCGATGTCGCAGGAAATAAATACTTTCATAGCTTCCTTTCTTTTTATAGCAGCGGGTCTTTATTTATTCCGGTTTTTGTCGGACACTATAGTCGGCAGTCTGTCCCCCTCAAGGGGAGGCCCTCTGGGGCTCTGAAGTTACTGCCGACTATACCCGGCAGTCCATCGGCTGTTCGTCCCGCCGAAGCGGGAACAGCTGAGGATACTCGGCAGTAAGTCGCTTTGCTCCAACTGCCGAAGTATAATTCGCTACGCTTAAACTGCTGGAGTATAATTTCACAAACTGCCGGAGTATAGTTCAGGCCGGGTTATCGGTCAAGTTAAATATTTAAATCCGGACGCTTAAAGAGCTGCCACTAAGCCTTGACAATATTATTTCTATAAGTTAGATTCCTGTTATGGCGAATACTTTCGGCAAGTATGTCCTTGAAAAGAAACTGGGACAGGGGGGTTAGTGCCACTTGGAACGCAGTGACGTAGTGGCACGTTATCCCCGAGTGAAACGAGTGGGATTAGTTCGAACGCAGTGACGTAGTGGCACGTTATTAGGGACACTTCGAGCATAGCGAGTTAGTGTCCCTTATCCCGCATAGCGGGGTCCCGGCTATTCCACCGGGATTAACGCAAAAGAGAACCTAAGATGTTAACTCAATTCGGCAAATATACCCTTGAAAAGAAGTTAGGCCAAGGGGGCATGGGCGCGGTTTATTTGGCGCTTGATTCGGCCCTGAACCGCCGGGTCGCCCTCAAAATCATCACCTCGGACGACCCTGAATTGCTGGAACGATTCCAGCGCGAGGCCTCGGCCGTGGCCAAGCTCAAACACCCCAATATCGTTCAGGTCTATGAGGCCGGCGCCGTCGGCAAACAGCACTACTTCACCATGGATTATATTGAGGGCGTATCATTGGAAAAATATGCCGGCTCCGCCTCAAACATCCAGAATATCGCCAAGATAATATTCCAGGTCGCGGCCGGGCTCCAGTACGCCCATAGCCAGAAAATAGTTCACCGCGATATCAAGCCGGCCAATATCATGATAGACAAGCAGGGCAAGGTCTATATCGCCGACTTCGGGCTGGCCAAGCAACTGACCGGGCTGGACCGTTCGCTGACTATGACCGGCACGGCCCTGGGCACGCCCGACTATATGTCGCCGGAGCAGGCCATGGGGCACAAAGACGAGCTTGACCACCGGGCTGACATATTTTCCTTGGGCGCCACGTTATATTTCTGCCTGACCCGCCGGACACCTTTTAGCGGCAAAGAACTCTATGAATTGCTCAATAAAGTCATCAACGACGACCCGCCCGCGCCGTCGTCAATCGTAAAGATTATCCCCAAAGACCTTGAAACCATCTGCCTGAAATGCATGGAGAAGGACAAGGCCAAGCGCTATCAGACCGCCGCCGGACTGGCCGGCGACATAAAGAAATACCTCCGGGGCGAATCCATTACCGCCCGGCGCACCTCAACCGCAGCCAAACTCTGGATAAAGGCAACCAAGAACAAGGCGGCGAGTTTGGCGATAGCCGGCGCCGTAGTTATTCTCATTGCGGTAGTAATCGGATTTGCGATATCATCAGCCGGCAGGAAAAATGAGATAGCCGCGCATCGGGCCAAAGCGGAATCGGCGTTTACGGCCAAGAAATATGACGATGCCAGGACATGGTGCAATAAAGTCCTGGCGCTGGCGCCGGGCGATGAAGCCATAAAAGGGGTGTTGGAGAAATGCGAGGCGGAGATAACCGCGCGCGAGACAGCGCTTAACCAGGATAAGGCCAGGGCAGAGGCGGAGGCCCGTAAAATAAAAGAGGCGCAGGA
The DNA here is from genome assembly GCA_043808305.1 of Planctomycetota bacterium. Taxonomy (GTDB): domain Bacteria; phylum Planctomycetota; class MHYJ01; order JACQXL01; family JACQXL01; genus JBBAAP01. The sequence continues at coordinate 93,694 of JAZDFB010000028.1, forward strand.
TACCCGGAACCGGGCAAAGGCGGCATTAGACCAGGCTGCAGGCGCGCCGACGCCTGACCAGAAGATAACTCTTGCGCAAGAAGCCATTGCCATAGACCCGGCCTTCGGCGATGCTTATCAGGTAATCGGTTATGCCTATAAAGCCAAAGCCGCCGAAAGCGGGCTGAGCCCCGACGAGCGGCGGGAACTATGGGATAAGGCCTATGAGGCATTCACTAAGGCGATAGAGGCAACCCCGACGCTGGCATATTCATATTACGAACGGGCCAAGATTACCGACACAATCCGCGATAGTTTAAAAGATGCCATTCCCGACTATGAAAAAGTGCTGAAATACGATCCCGAGGGTCATTTCGGCTGGAACGCCAAAGGAAGAATTGAATATACCCAAAATAAATATGACCAGTCAATAGAAAGCATTACCAGGGCCATCGCCATTTATTCCGACGATGACTACGCATATACCACGCGCGGGGCTGTCTATTCTGAAAAAGCGGGGCGTGTGCAGAGCCCCGCCGAATGGCGCGAGCTGATGGATAAAGCCATCGCTGATTTGAACAAGGCAATCAGTCTGAATCCTCAGAATGCCAATGCCTATAACAACCGTAGCGTTGTATATATGCATAAAGCGGAGCGTGAGCCAAACCCCGGCGTATGCCTGGAGCTAATAGATAAAGCCATCGCTGATTTGGATGAGACAATCAGATTGAAACCGATAGCCAGTTCATACACTAATCGCGGCGTTGCCTATAAGAGGAAAGGCGAGTTTGATAAGGCTGTTGCGGATTTTAATGAGGCACTGAAACTGGATCCGAAATATATTCCGGCATACTATAACCGCGGCGGCGCTTATGCTACAAAAGGCGAGTTAGACTTGGCAATTATAGACTTTAATAAGGCGATAGAACTAAACCCGAACTCTGTCGAGGCCTACGCTAACCGCGGCGCTGCTTATAGGGGAAAAGGCGAGTTAGACCGGGCAATCGAGGACTTTAATAAGGCAATAGAACTGAACCCGAACTCTGCTCAGGCCTACGCCAACCGCGGTATTGCCTATGCTGATAAGGGCGAGTTTGACCAAGCTATTGCTGATTATACCAAGGCAATAGAACTGAACCCAAACGATTCCGTTACCTACAGCAATCGCGGTCTTAGCTATGTTAATAGAGGTGAAATAGACCCGGCTATCGCTGATTATACCAAGGCCATAGAATTAGTTCCAAAGGATGCTTTAGCATACTACAACCGCGGTAATGCGTATAAAAAGAAAGCGGAGCTTACGAAGATTCCCGATGCGCATCGGGAGCTATTCGACCGGGCTATTGCCGATTACACAAAGGCAATAGAACTAAACCCAAAGAATGGTTTAGCATACTACAACCGTGCTACGGCCTATGTTCATAAAGCGGAGTGCAAGTTGATAAACTCCGCCAACCCCAAGGAGCTGTTAGACCTGGCCATTTCAGATTATGACAAGGCGATAGAACTGGACCCGAAGAACGCCCCCGCCTACTACTCCAACCGCGGCGGCGCCTATAGTGATAAAGGCCAGGCAGACCGGGCAATTCAGGACTATACAAAGGCAATAGAATTGAATCCGAACCTTGCCGAGGCCTACTATAACCGCAGTTATGTTTATGCCGGCAAGAAAGATTACCAAAAGGCCATAGCGGATGGCGAGCGGTTTCTGGAATTGGTTTATAGTGAGCGGGGCGAATCTGCGCCGAATCACCCCTCGTTCGCCCGGATGAAAAAACAGATAGAGGAATGGCAGGATAAGCTAAAATGACGAACCTGCCCGACTGGGCCGCTCAGGCGGGAGTGTCAGCGGGAAAATCCAAGGTGAATTGAGTATGGTGTCCCCCGAATTTTTCGTGGTTAGTGGCGGGAGTGTCAGCGGGAGAAGTTGGTTTCGGCCGTATGCCCGGCTATAATTGCTTGACTATAACCTTAAATCTGATACAATACCGATATGGGAAAAAACAAAAGCGCGCGGATATTGAAACTCAACCGGCATAATCCGGCTGTGGAACTGGATTTTGAACTTGAATACCAGGCATCCCTGAGCGTGCAGGAGCGGTTTCGGATGATGATAAAACGTTCCCGGCAGATTGCCGGCATCTTACTTGCCAATGGACATATCAAACCTTTTGAAATCATTAAACGCCCATAAAGTCGCCTATGTCGTAATCGGCGCAACGGCTTTCCCGGTACACGGCTATTCCCGCGCCACTATGGATATTGACGTATTCATCAAACCGACCCGTCAGAACGCCCAAGCCACCATAGAAGCGTTAAAGTCATTCGGATACGATACCTCTGACTTATCCATCAAGGACATCCTGACCAAAAAAGTCCTGATACGGCAATACCTGGTGCAGACAGACATCCACCCGTTTGTCAAAGGGATTACTTTTAAACAAGCCTGGGCAAACAAAGTCAAAAGCAAGATAGGCCGGGCCAGCGCCTATTTTGCGTCGTTGGACGACCTGATACAAATGAAGAAAGCCGCCGGCCGGCCGCAGGACAAGGCCGACCTGAAGGTTCTCAACCGCCTGAAAAAAAACGCCATCTAAGGTGTAAACGAATCCGGACAGCGGGGAAAAGGGGAATAAATGAAAACTCAATTCTACGGCACGGACGGCGCATATTTCAAACCGCGATATGGCAAAAATATTCACCCACTCTCTACGTCCAGAGAATGGGATGGTGAAAGCCAGACAAATTACTTCCGCGCGCGCAATCAAGACCCACGGATTGGTCGCTTCTTATCTGCCGACCCGATTGGATATGAGGGAGGGATAAATCTGTATAGCTATGTAGGAAACAATCCTATAAATTTAGTGGATTCTTTTGGTCTTGGCCCAACAATGTCTGTACCTGATCCTACACGAGACCATGTTAATTCATCTTCACTACCATGTTTAGGGGAATATGCCAGCAAAGAGGAAATAATGGGGTATTGTTGTTGTGTTGAGGAAGAAATCCAGTTTGAAACAAAGCCCAATAATTCATCTTTCAAAGTTAAGTTTAAATTACAAGATAAATTATGCCCCATTAAAGAGGCTGATAGTAAAACAAATAATAGCTGTACCCTTAAATGGTCTGAAAGAACTAGCCAACCTCCAAAAGGCTCAGCGATGGTGAGTGTCGACTATTATGTTTGGGTTCCTTTTCCCACTGATACTGGTGACGCTACATTTGATGCCTGGCGTAAATGGCGTAATAAAAAAGAACTAAAAAAAGAGGGGGAAATACTATCTTTAGTAGGAGGTGCAGATTTGTCAGACATTGCCCCAGAAAAAGGAACGACGCGTATATGGGAATATTATATTATAGTTGAAAGTTCAAAAGACTGTTCCGTGTGCAAATATCCAAAGAGTGAAAAGGGATTGAGACAAACTTGGGGTCCTGATGATAAAACAATAAAATGGGAAACTCCAATAAATCCTCCGAAGTAAAAATAAATTTATGAGACATTATATTTTGATTCTTTGGTTTACTATTATTTTCTTATTTGTTTCAGGTTGCTGGTATGGTAAACAGGTTGAATTTGTTAACAAAGACTCTAACGCCGACAGCCTTTCAAAGGCTCTTAACACCATAGTAAAGGAAGAATCCTCTTCGTACCAACGGGTCCTTTGGAAGGCATCTCACACAGTGAAGGAATACTGTCTAGACCGTGAATGGTTAGAATTGAAATCTTCTTTGCAAAATCAAGGACTTGTTTGCATAAGCTCAAATGAGTACTATTCGGAACACTTCTGTGGGGAAGCTATTCGGCGTTATATGGTGAGAAAAGATATATATTTTACCAATATAGATTATCCCCATGATTTATACATAGAGTTATCAATGGAAAAAATACAAGAGCAAATTGGCAAGGTACTTGCCGCCGAAGCAGGGTTAGTTTCGGAAATAAACGCTCCTTATAATTGGGTTATGAAACAAAAAAGGTATCTAACGGACTCAGCGGTGTCCCGCGTGCTTGAAACAGATGAGGTGAAAGAAACGGCTTTGAAATTTCCTATTATAGATAAAATAGAGATTACGTATGATCTAATGAAAGGTCGTGAGGGCTATGGCCCATATGGTTTTCGTGTTTACCTTATTTTTAGGGCACAAGATGGAAAAGGTGGAGCGACTCTTCATTTTACTGTTGAAAGCGGTTTGGATCCAGTGAGATTTCGTGATGAGCAAAAATCTTCTGAAGAGTTTATATCCCAGGATACTCTTGGGAAAATTAAGTTTCGGGGTGGTAGTGAATGGTAGAACCATATTATAGGTGCGGCTGATAACGGGGACTTGTCCCGTCTGAGGGAAAAAGGGGAATAAATAAAAGTGGTTTAGTGCCAGTGCGAACATCGTGAGCTTAGAGCTACTGCCTCCCTTTAGGGACTGGCACTTATCCAGTGCAAAAAACAGGATCAGTGATATTTGAAATGGGTTACAATCAGTTCTATTCTCGCCAAGCATTTATGCCATGTTTGTTAGCTTTATCCTGTAGGGACATACCTACGGGTTATAAGCATATACCTACGGGTTGTAGGTTATAGGTACATACCTACGGGTTATAGGGACATCCCCCTAAGCCAGAAGGACATCATTCTAAGCCAGAAGGACATCATTCTAAGCCAGAGGGACATCCTTCTAAGCCAGAGGGACATCCTTCTAAGCCAGAGGGACATCCTTCTAAGCCAGAGGGACATCCTTCTAAGTCAGAGGGATATCATTCTAAGCCAGAAGGATATCCCCCTAAGACAGAAGGATATCATTCTAAGCCAGAGGGACATCCTTCTAAGCCAGAGGGATATCCCCCTAAGACAGAAGGATATCATTCTAAGCCAGAAGGACATCTTTCTAAGCCATATTCACCAGAATATAAGCCATATTCACAAGAATATAAGCCGTATTCTCAAGAATATAAGCCATATTCTCAAGAATATAAGCTGTATTCTAAAGAATATAAGCCATATTCTCAAGAATATAACCCGTATTCTCAAGAATATAAGCCATATTCTTCACGAATTCCGGTGACACACACCTTCGGCGGTAACGCGCTAATCAGGCCCATTTCCGGGCGCTGTTTTTCCGAAATCCGCAAATTTTGGGGGAGTTCCGCTCTCGGCCAAACCTGATAGGAAGTCGTAGCGTTACCGACCGGGAGCCGTGGCGTACCCGACCAGAAGTCGTGCCTTGCCTGATAAGGAGCCGATACGTTACCGACCAGAAGCCGTGCTTTGCCGGATAGGAAGTCGGGGCGTTACCGACCAGAAGCCGTGGCGTTACCGACCGAAAGTCGTGCCTTGCCTGATAGGGAGCCGATGCGTTACCGACCAGAAGCCGTGCCTTGCCTGATAAGGAGTCGGGGCGTGCCAGACCAGGAGTCGGTGCATACGGCTCCCGATTGATACCCCTACCTCTCCCCCCTAGGTAGGATACCCCTCCCCCCTTCAAGAAAGATGAAAATAAGCCCCCTATGGGGAAGGGTGGACACCAACACTCCATATATCACAGAGTATGCGTCTATATGATACGGGGGGTTGGTGTTTTATATACGTTGTATATCAGCCGTAGGCACGTTACGCACCATTATGTCCTATGTTACATATCATTATATGCTATGTTACGCACCAGGGCAGGATACGTTACGCACCAGCATAGCATATCTTACATATCAGTACGTGATATGTTGTATATCAGCCGTAGGCATATTACGCACCAGTATATCATAAGTTATATATCAGGGTATAAGGCATTACGCATCAGGGCGTGTTGCATTGTATATCAGGGTAAGACACCGAGGGATACCCCCTACCCTCCCCCTCCCCCTGCGGTTTTTGGTCAAAATCTCCCCCAAACCGTTATTTTATGCTATTTTGCAGTTAAAGGGCGCCTATTTTGAGTGGTTTATACCCATATCAGAAACCGGCTAAACAGGGGTTTTGCCCGGCCCATACTATCCGGTGACACACACCTTCGGCGGTAACGCAGTAATCAAGCTTATTTTAAGGCGTTGTTTTCCGAAAATCACCCCTTTTTACCCTAATTCCGCGTTTAATTCGTTTTTATCCATTTAGGGAGGGGGGGGATACCTACCCCCCTCCCCCCTAACCCCTAATACCTGTATCGCAAACGGGTGGCAGGCGTATCGCAAAGGGGTATTAGCCGTATCGCAAACGGGTGCCAGGACTATCGCAAACGGGTGCCAGCCGTATCGCAAAGGGGTATTAGCCGTATCGCAAACGGGTACCAGGCGTATCGCAAACGGGTACCCGGCATATCGCAAACGGGTACTAAGCGTATCGCAAACGGGTGCCAGGACTATCGCAAACGGGTACCAGGCGTATCGCAAAGGGGCACCAGCCGTATCGCAAAGGGGCACCAGCCGTATCGCAAACGGGTATTAGCCGTATCGCAAACGGGTGCCAGGCATATCGCAAACGGGTGCCAGGCATATCGCAAACGGGTACCGGGCATATCGAAAACGGCTACCGGGCATATCGAAAACCTATACTACCGTGAAAAAAATGCCCCCGAAGGGCTTTGCTCGAACTGGCACTAACCCATGAGCTTCGTCAGGATAATGTGGCAGTAACTCCCTTTGGTCGAACTGCCACTAACCTATTTGCACATTGCCGTGAAGGGGCAGTATTGACAGCGGCGCTCGTCTTTGTCCGGCAGGAACGGCACTGCCGGATTGAAGATTTCTTTTATGATATGCTCCAGGGCATTAAGATAGATTGTCATTGCCTGTTGCCTGGACTGGGCGTCCTGGTCCTTGAACAGCCTGGTCTGGGTCAGGTCCCTGAGGTTGTAAAGACCGGCGTTGATGTCCAGCCCGGCGAATTCTTTTTCCTGCGATACGAAGTGGTAATACAGGGGCAATTGGAACGAGCGGATGTTTTCCTTGATGGACTGGCGGGTCATTTCCATCCCGGCCAGCTTGTCGGCCGATTTGGGCGCTTCGTCAGTAGCCCCGGTCTTGTAGTCGATTATCATTATACTGCCGTCGCTTAGCAGGTCTATCCGGTCTACCCGGTATGTGAAATCAACGAGACCGCCGCTAAGCTTGATTTTGCCGGGATATTCCTTTTCCAACCCGATTATCTTTGCCACGCCGCGCCGGGTTTCGTTATCCAGGAAATCATCCAGCCGCTTTTTGAGTATCCCGCGCAGGAGGAATGAGTCCGATTTCATCCGGCTCTTGATTTCCTTGTCGAACTTCTTGTCCATAGCGTTGAAGAAGTATTCCCTGAAACGGCCGTCTATGAGCGGTTCCTTGCCCAGGAATCCGGTGAATGTTTCCTGGAGCAGGTCGTGGACGAATGTGCCGATTTGGGCGGCTTCGGGGCTTTCCAGCAGGTCGTCCTGCTCTTCCAAACCCAGGACATATTGATAATAAAACTTCAGCGGGCAGTTGAGGTAGGTGTTGAGCCGGCTGGCGGAATAGCGGCTTTGTTTGAGGAAATCGGCCATATCGGCGGTTTTTTCGGCCACGGTGGTTTGGTTAAAAGCCATTTGCATATCAAACCCGGCCTGGGGCGCGTTGATGGCCTGGAGTTTCCCGGCCTGTTTCTGTTTCTGCCAGAGGAGCTCTTCGATGAAGCGGCTCTTGGCCTTTTCCCGATTTTCCTCGTAGACCAGATGGACGTTGCGGGCGCCGGATATCAGGCGCATAAACTGGTAGCGCTGGATTTCCTCTTCCTTGTCCCAGCGTTCCAGCCCCAGGCTGAGCATTATCTCGCGGGGGATAAGCGGTTCGTAGATTTTCAGGCTGGGCAGGACCGATTCGTTGACGTCGATGACGATGACATTATCGAAATTGAGTGCCCGGGTTTCCAGCATGCCCAGTATCTGGGTGCCGCGCAGGGGCGAGCCGCTGAAGGAGATTATCCCGGCACGCAGTTTCTGCAGGAAGATTTCCCTGATTTCAGCCGGTTCAAACCGCTCCCGGGCAAATGACAGGCCCTGCAGTTCGTCCTTGACGGCGTAGAGCTTGTCGATGATTTTGAGGTTGAACGGAAACCGGCCGAGCATGCTTTTGGCGGCCAGGGTATCCAGGAAACCGGACAATACTTCGGCAAACCGGCTGAAGTCGGCGATGTTTTCCCAGTCCAGGAACAGCAGTTTATGCAGTTGTCGGAGCACAACGGCGCATTCATCGGCCGAGACGGCCAGCCCGGTATTGGCCAGGGTCTTGGCGGCCAGGCCGCATACCTTGTTTTCCTGCTCTATTTCTGCCAGGGACACAAACAGGCTCCCGCCGATGGATGATTCTTCCGCGCCTTTGAGAAGCTCTTCTATTTTATGGGCCAGGATGCGGGTGATTGACGGGTCAGGCCCGAGTTTGAGATTCTTCAACAGCGGGTGCTTGAGCAGGTTGATGTAATCACGGGCGTAATAACGGCCGGATTCGGCAAGGTCGCAACCAGTCCCAGAGCACCGCAGTGCCTCCCGCTTAGAGGGGCTAATAGGGGCCTTGCGGTTTTTCTGCGCCTCGAAAAGCAGGTCAAACAGGGCGAATAAAGAACTGCGCCGGAGCGGGTAGCCCATCGAGACGTTGAACTCATCCAGACTGGAGGATATCTCGGAAAGCAACGGGATAACGGTTTCCGGCCTGGGCGCGACGATGACGGTTTGGTCCTTTTTGCCGACGGTCTTGACTATTTCCCGGGCCAGGCAGACCTGCGAGTGCATATCCGCGCCCTGCCAAAGGTTGAGCTTGTATTCGGGCTTGGCCGGCCGGTCTCCCGGCCTGATAGGCGAACCCAGCAATTTAGCGTTATTTTCCAGCACGGTCCAGTCGTCCTGGCTGCCCTGGAAGATGCAGACGGCTTTCTTGCGCCGGTACAGGTCTTTGACCACGGATTGCTCGGTGGCGTGCAGGTAGAAGAAGTTGCAGAAGAAGACGGCGTCGAATTCATCGAAGCTCTTTTGCTTGACCGATTGAGAGGCGGCCCGGTAGATAAGCCCGCGCGAGTAAACTGATTTGCCGGCCAGTATTTTGTGATACGCCTGCCTGATTTTGATGATGTGCCGGAGCAGGGCGTTGATATTTTCCGGCACCTCGTAGCCGATATCGGCGCTGGCCTGGATATTTTTGAGCGATTGGTCGGGGATATTTTCCAGGTCGAGCTGTTCGATGAAGAAAGCTATTTCCCCGGCCCAGGGCAGGAACTCCTTGAAACTGCCGGGCTGTTTGATGACGGCGGGGGCGATTTCCCGCGCCAGCTGGTAGATATAATAGCAGGCGTCCAGTTCCGAGACAACAGGCAGGGCGTCCCGGCCGGACACGGTGTATTGCATAAACTCGTCTATTGAGAAGCATTGGGGCGGGATGAAGCCCTGGCCTATTTTCCGGGACAAATCGCGTTTGAGGAACAGCGCCGGGCGCTTGCCGGTAAAAACGCAGGCCACCCGGTCAAGCGGCTGGCCTTTTTTACAGAAGCCGTCATAGAGGACCCGGCTGACCGTGCCAATCAGGTTATCCGCAAAACCGCAGGTGATAATTTGTTCCATTTCAGATTACCTCGCTGACTGTTATTTTATCCAGGTGAATCAGGTATCCTTTGACCCGGAGCTTGGGGTAAATTTCGCCGATAATCGCCATATATTCAAGTACCTGTTGGCGGTCGGCGCCGGCCTTGTCGGGCGCGCTTTTATAATCTATTACCCGGGCTTCGCGGCCGGTGATAATCAAACGGTCTATCCGCCGGGTATCGCCGAAACGGTTGCTTATTTCCTTTTCGCACAGAACTTCGCCGTCCGGCACAAAGAAGAATTCCTTTAACTCGGCGTTGTCCAGTATCAGGCGAAGCTTCCGTTCGTAGCCGGAAAAGTCGCTGATAAAAGGGTAAGAGGCCGCGATGGTTTTGATGATGCGTTTGGTAATGGCGTCAGGTTCGGTACCCTGGCAGTTGCCGGCCTCCGAGAGCATGGCGTGCATTATGTTGCCGTCCAGGACGCCGTCCCGGTCGCGGATGGCGGAGACGCCGCCGAATTCGTCCCTGAACAGCCCGATCCAGTCCTGATATTCCGATACCGGGATAGGCACCGGGCGGCGGCCGGATGATTGTTTTACGTCTGGATATGTTTTAGTCCGGCCAACCTCTTTTATGTCCGCCGGAATGACAAAACCGGCTTTGTTTACGGATGCGCCGCTCTTCTCGGGGATAAAGATATATAGCTCGCAGCGCGGGCGGGTCAGCGCCACGTAGATGTTGTTCAGTTCGTCAATGCAGGATTTCTTGTAGTCGCGGGTATAGATTTTCTGCAGTTCTTCGGAATACTCGCGGTATTCTTTGGTGATTTTAATCAGTTCCAGCTCCGGCGCGGTCTCGTCTCGGAGATGCGATGCCGTCCTGGCGCCTCCGGTCTCGGGCGAGATGTCCATCCGCAAAAACGGGATGACCACGACCGGGAACTCCAGCCCCTTGGCTTTGTGGACGGTGAGTATTTTGACGGAATCGGAGTCGGCGGTCCTTACATATAAATCGTCCGGCGGGGCGGTTTTGAGGTAGTCCAGGAATTCGCCCAGGCTGGTGTATTCGTCCTCGGCGGATTTAACCAGCTCCAGCAATTTCATAAAGAACGCCTGATAGCCCTTGAATTTGGCCATCACGCCGAATTTCCGGTAAATGGATATGAGCAGTTCGTAGGGCGGGACGAATCCGACATTCCTGAATAATTCCTCTATGTATTCCTCCCAGATTCGGGGATATTTACGCCGGAAGATATTATAGAGGTTGGCCTGTTCGTTGCGGGCGTTGGTTTTGTTCAGTCCGAAAATGAAATCCCTGATTTCGGATTGGGACAGGCCGGACGAGGCGGCGAATATTTCGCCCAGGATAAACGCGGAAAATGATAGGTCGTCTACTGGCGAATGCAGGAAATTCAGCAGTCCGATGATTTCCTTGGCCAGCGGGTTCCCCATCACGTTGAGCGTCTTTTCGGTTTCGACCGGTATTTTCTGCTCCAGCAGCCAGGATGTGACCAACTCGACTTCGTCTTTCTCGCGGCACAGGACGGCGATATTTTTATAACCGAACCGCAGGTTGAGCTCCCGGACCAATCCTATGATTTTAGGCTGGATGATTTTATTGCGTTCGTCCTGGTGCTTGCCGGCAATCCGTTCCACGCGGACGTAGCCGTCCGGGTTTTGGTCCTTATGCTGCTGCTCGGCGTCCTTGTAAACGCCCAGGATTTCCTCAACGGCCGTTTCGTCGCCGGCCAGCTCCTGGGCCATGCCGGATTCGAACAATGCGGTTTCCAGATTAGCGCGGGAAAAGACGCGGTTATTGAAATCAACGATGGCTTTCTGGCTGCGCCAGTTGGTATTTAGTTTCTGGGGCCTGACGTTGAACTGTTCGAACCTTTTCTTGACCTCGTCGAACAGGGTGGATTCGCCGCCCCGGAAACGGTAGATGGCTTGTTTCTTGTCGCCCACGTAGAAAAGCGACCCGCCGGTGGAAAGGGCCTCTTCGGCCATCATTTCCAGGTTGGACCACTGCAGGTAGCTGGTATCCTGGAATTCGTCAATCAGGTAATGCCTGAACCGGCCGGCCAACCGGTAATACAGTTCGGGCACGCCTATTTCCGCGGTAACCAGGCGGGCGGCGCGGTTGAGTTCCTCCAGGAATAAAATATCCTCTTTCCGGGCGACCTGCCGGATGTTATCCAACAGCCGGTTGTATAATTGCAGGTAAGGCTTGTAGTATACGGCTGATTCCAGATTGACCAGCTTCTTTACGGCGTGGTGGACGGCCCGCCACTTCTTTTCATATTCGGGCGGGCAGATGAAGTCCTTGTTCATGGGAACCGAAACATCTTTGAATTTGCCGGGGAGTTCCTTAATCGCGAAGTACCGGTTATCTCCGGCGGCAAACTTCGTTATCTGGTTGGACGCGGTTTTGTTCAGGCCCTCGGGAAAATTACCGGCCATTTCTTTTATCAGGCCGAGCACGGCATTTTTTATGCTGAAGATATCGTCATTGGACAGGCCATTGAAATCCTGGCGGAAGAAACGGCCGTATTTATTGCTCTGTTTATACAGCGCTGACATTAGGTCCAGGATGGCGTCGCGCGGGAACCAGCCGGTTTTGTTTTCGACATACAGGTAATGCTCCAGGAATTCTTTCAGCAGATTGTATATTTTCTTGTCCGCGGCCGACTGCTCGATGACCAGGTCGAGGCAATAATCCAGATGTTGGCTGTAGTCGCTTTTAATCTGGAAGCTGGACGAGCGGTCTATCCGCATGGAACAGCCCAGTAGCAGGGCGTTGATGAAGCTGTCGATGGTCTGGACCTGGAAGTAATTGTACCGGCGGATGATTTCATCCATAATCAGCCCGGCTTTTGCCCGGACGGCTTCTTTGGTCATATCAAAAGCCGAGTAAATATCTTTTTCGTGTTCCTTAAAATCATCGAAAGCAATGCGCTTGAGCAGTTCCAGTATCCGTTCTTTCATCTCGATGGTGGCTTTATTGGTGAAGGTAATGGCCAGTATCGAGCGCAAGGGAATTTGGCCGGGTTTCAGATTGGGGTTAATCAGGAGCTGGAGATATCGTTTGGCCAGCGCGTAGGTCTTGCCCGAGCCCGCCGACGCCTCGACCACGACTACTTCAGGGGACTGTATCCGGGATGATTTCTTATCATCGGTTTTCATTGTCTATGTTAGATACTATTTCTGACGCGGATATTCAAGCTTTCGTGGAAAATTATGCCGGGAAGCGCCCGCTATGACAGTATTTTGTGATACAGATTTCCGCCGATGATTACCATCAAGACGGATATCAGGAACAGGACGCCTAAGTCCTGGCCTATGCCGTAGGCGCTGGGATTGTTGGTCAGCATTAATGACCTGAGAGCGTCGACTTCGTAAGTCAGGGGATTGATGAAGGAAATCACCTGCAGCCAGGGTGGCATTATGGATATGGGATAGATGGCGTTGCTGGCGAAGAAGAGGGGCATGGTCATAAGCTGGCCGATGCCCATAAAACGCTCGCGGGTCTTGACCAGGCAGGCGATGATAAGCGAGAATGTGGCGAATATGGTCGCGCCGAGCATAACCACCAGCATTACGCCGGCCAGCGCCAGCGGGTGGAAATTGAGCTTGACCCCGAGAATTAGCGCCATGATATATATAATGACCGCCTGGCACAACCCGCGGATGCCGGCCGAAAGAGCTTTGCCCAGCACCAGCGCCGCGCGCGGCGTGGGCGAAACCAGGAACTTATGAACGATGCCCATGTCGCGGTCAAGGATGATGGCGATTCCGTAGAAAATAGCCACGAACAGAACGCTTTGGGCCAGGATGCCCGGCGCCAGGAATTCGATATAACTGAGACGCCCGGTCGGGATGGCACGGATACGGGTGAATACGCTCCCGAAGACGACCAGCCATAATACCGGCTGGACGGCCCGGACAAAAAGCTCGCTCGGGTCGCGCTTGAGCTTGTGGACTTCGATATCGGCGATAACCAGGGTCTTCCTGATGAATTCACCGATTATTCCGAACACGCCGGCCCGGCGCGGGGGAGCAGTTTTAACCGAGCCGTTTTGCGGTTCTCCGGGCTCTTGATATGTCACGATAGTCTCCTTCAGCGATTAATGAGCTTTTGGTATAATGTAAGAATACGTCATTGAGCGAGGCATCTTCCTGCCCGATGGTCGATTTCAGGTCTGACGGCGTGCCGATTGCCACGGTTTTGCCCATGTGCATTATGGCCACGCGGTCGCAGAGTTTGTCTGCTTCCTCCATCAGATGCGTGGTCAGGAAAATAGTTGTGCCGTAATCGGTTCGGAGTTGTTGGATATGCTGCCAGACCGTTTGCCGGGCCAGCGGGTCCAGCCCGACCGTCGGCTCGTCCAGGAACATTACCGGCGGCCGGTGAATCATCGACTGGGCGATTTCCAGCCGGCGTATCATGCCGCCCGAATATTTCCGGACCAGCTTATCGGCCACGTCAGTCAGCCCCATGAACTCAAGCGAGGCATTAACCCGCGGCTTAAGCTCGGCCCGGGGGATATCGTAGAGCTTGGCGAAGAACATCAGGTTCTCATAGCCGGTCAGGGCGCCGTCGGTAGAAATCATCTGGGGCACATAGCCGATACTGCGCCGGACATCGACCGCCTGGCTGACGATGTCGAAGCCGGCCACGCTGGCCCGGCCGGCGCTGGGCGCCAGCAGGGTAATCAGCATCTTTATCAGGGTGGTTTTGCC
>JAZDFB010000029.1:0-4389 GCA_043808305.1 Planctomycetota bacterium
TGGGACCACATATAATAAAAGGCCAGGAGCCGTTGTGGAAACCCGGATAGAAGGTTGGATCAATCAAACAAATTTTGAGCTTGACAGGCCTGGCTTCATAGAAGAACGCAGAGACAATAAAAAAAGAATTATTAGACACTGATTAACACAGTCCGCCACAGGCGGATAAAATTGTGAAAAAACTCTTGACTGGCTCCGGTTTCATAGGATAGGATTTTCACAGACGGTGGTAAGTAAAAAGTAAAAGGTCAAACAAAATTTGGGAGTTCCGTTTTGGTTTCTGCCGCGCGAAGCGCGGCAATCAATCGGGATTTTGCTCAAAAAAGGTTCGCACTTCGTTCAGTAATTGCGACCACTAATCAGATAAGCGTCATTTCTGGGTGGTATCTTTCAGCGGCAACAACTCGGCCGTGATAACAACCTGAACCTTGTCCTCTTTCTTGCGTTTGCCCACATTAATCAAGACCACATTGTCCAAGGCCAGGACTCCCAGTCCGGCTTCCACCCCGCTAATCAGTTCTGTCTTTTGCTTCTGGATAGGTTCGGGCAGGAAGGCCGCGACCGGTTGGTCTTCGTAGTCCTGCTTGAAATCGGCCGCTATCGTTATCGTCACCTTATTGCCCGCTTTATCAAACTTAATTGATTGGGTATAAGGCGCTTCTCTTTCCGAGGCCACGCGGGCCTCCCAGACCGGGTCGCCGTAAAACACCGTGCTATGACAGCAGACGCTCGGTGCCTTGGTGAAGTCCGCCGCGACCTGATGGAGATAAACCGACTCGGCATAGGTAAAGCGTCCCTCTAGAACCATAAAGTAATTAACAATGTTCCAGGCATAACAGGGTTGGCCCTGCGATAAAGTATGACCGAAGAACTGATTGGCCCCGCTGTGTATCCAGGCCAGGGCCATACAGTTTTCATTTGAGATGTGGGCAATCAGGCAATTACCCGGCGAATAATACACCTTGGAATTGGTGGTGGTGATGGGATAGGTTTGCCCGGAAAGGTCCCGGCCGGATAATTTGCCGCCTTTGGAAAGGAGCATCCCGTTCGGGTAACTATAACCAATCTGCCAGTCGCGTTCGGTGGCGTGGCCGCTCGTGGACATCATCTGATATTCATCGGTATTCAGGGCATCCACAAAGGACTTGGTGGTATCATCGGGGCCGACCTGCCGTTCCAGCGGTTTACCCGGTTGTTTGACAAACATTGCATTCTTTTCTCCCTCGGAGAAGGCCAGACCTTCATTGAAACAGTCCAGCCAGCCGCTGCCCACACCGCTCAGGGCTTTATGGATAACCAGTTTGTCCTCTTTCGCCATACGCAGACAGTCTTCGTAATTATAACCGGTAATAATCCCCCAGGGGGCATCTTCGTAAGGGTCGGCATCCAGGACGCGCATCATCTGCTTGGCGCGGAAGACGAACTTACGCATGGCCTCGGTCTGCTTGGCAATAAAGGCCACATATTGCGGGGCGTAGTTTATTAATTCTTTGATTACCCCGGCCGGGTCGGTCTCCTCGTAGGTAAATATCCGGGCATCATATTTAGCGGCAAAGGCATCAACCACTTTGCCCCAGTCGGCATCTTCTCTGGTGGCTCGGCTCACAATGATGGCATATCCCAGTCTGGTTCGTTCAGCGGGATAAACAAGGTCGGTTAACATCATTATCTTCTTAAAGCGTTCCTCATCGCGGATATTATCAAGGTCGGTATCTTTCTTAATATGGGCGTAATCGTCCCAACCGGCCTGAATTGATTTTTCCAGGTAATCCAGGGCCTCGCTTTTGTCGCCCATCAAGGAACAGGTGCAGGCGAGATTGTATAAAGCATTGGCGTTATCGGGCAGGAGTTCCAATAACTTTCCGAAGGTCTCTTTCGCCTCCCGGTATTTGCCTGATTCCAGGTATTTGATAGCCCGTTGACTCAACAGCGGGATATCATCGCGTGCGTCCGCCCGGGTTACCTCAACCTGACCATCCGGTTTGGGGACTAACACCTCCGAGCAATAAGCCGGTGCATCATTATTCCAAGTCATCAGGCGGTAACGGGTATGACAACCGACTTTGGGGAAAATAACATTACCCGCCGCAGTGGAACGCTCACCGGCCACCGGCTTCCATGCCCCGTCATTAAATACGGCCAACCAGATAAGCGTGTCAGACGGGACATTGGATTGTTTGAGGTCAATAACATCATTATAACATTCGGTTTTATCCACCATCGGTTTGGCAATAAGATATTTTTCGATAGACGGCGGATAGGCTTCATCTTTCTTGAGGGCGAGTGAAGTAAAGGTTGTCCCGGTTTCTTCACCAGGGTAGACCCAATATATTTTAGCGGCCTTCTTCTCCGGATGGCGGATAAATCTGCGGAAATAGTCGGGGTCGGCGGCCGAACCGCCCTGGCCGGAATCAATATCCATCCATTCCCTGGTTATGGGGTTATAGACGGCGGTCCAGGTATGGTTATCGCCCTGTTCAGGCCACCAGACACTGCGTACGCCCGTCGCCGCGATTCCAAAGGTGCGCAGGACAGCAATCAGGGTATTGGTCTGGTCCGTGCAACGGCCGGTTTTGGCATTGATGGCTTCAATCGGATTCATATCCGGCATTCCCCGCGGGGCATAGGGAACGGCCTTGCCCACCCATTCGGTGTTAATCTTATGAAGCATTTCCTTGAAGACCAGGTCGCGGTCATTATCGGTCTTTGCCTCGTTAAAGCGCTTGATATATCCGTCAACCAGCGGCAGCAGTTCCGGATGTTTCCAGAAATATGAACGCCAGTCCACCGGTTTCTCGGTCGTGGTGCGGTAAGTAAGGACGAAACGCCGGAAGGTATCATCATCCAGTATTTTGGCCCAAGGAAATGCATCGCGCGCCTCGTAGGCCAATCTGGTATGGGTCAGAACCAGTTCAGCCGTAATGGTCGTTGCATCGGCGATTTTCTTATCATAACTCGGGAAGAAATAACGGTAGCCGGTCTGGCTGATGAGAAAACTGAGGGCGGGGCGGTACTTCTCCGGCACGCTTCCGACGGCAATAATCAGTTGCTTTTTATTATCACCGGCCACCTCCAGGGCATGCTTGACCTTTGCCTGATACTCAACGGGCGCTAACTTGATAACGGCCTCATCATTTAACCGGTCAGCCACATCCGGCTTTATTGACCAGTCCTCCTTTTTGGCAACCATATCCTTATAAACAATGAATAAAGCAACGATAATCAGTCCTACTAAAGCCAATATGGCCAGCGGACCCATCTTTCTAAGCCCTTGTTCCATTGCTTTCTCCTTTCATAATGTTAGCCGAAATCCGCCATATCAAATATAATGGGACGCTGATTTGCTTCGCAAATACGCAGATTAACAGGATTTTTACTAAAACCCAATGGGTGAAAATCAAATCCGGCCTTAATTCTTTTGATTATCTGCGTCATCTGCGTCCTAAATTACGGATATGGGGTTGATACGCAATATAGCACCAACCGCGTATAAAGTCAAAGTATATCAGAGGAGGTTTTGGAGGCCAGAAGTCTTAAGAATCCGGCAAAAATAAAGCGGAAGAGGTGTTTAAATAACTTTGCCTTCTTTTTTTGCCCGGCAGTAAACCGGTTCGGTTTTCCGCGTGGTGAGACAGGTATTACACGAAAGGCAATCTGAATTAGACGCATCTTTCCGAATATTTTGATAAATGAGCCTCCGGACTGATTAACTTCGCAGGGCTTATACACTCATTCAAAAGGCACGAAACGCCATTCAAAAGACAGGCAATACCAGAGGAATAGCTAAACTTGAGCAGCAAGGATGCACTGCGTAAAAAGGGCCAGATAACGATTCACGCGGTTCGTGCGGGTGATATTACGGGGATACATACTGTTATTTTCAGCACTGTTGGAGAGACAATAAAGGTTAATCATAACGCACATAATCCGGACAGCTTCGCGAAGGGGGCTGTACGGGCGGCTGAATGGCTTATAGACAAAAAGAATGGCCTGTATTCGATGGCTGATGTTTTGGGAATTATTTAAAGAACGTGATGCGTATCCACCACAAAAAACACAGAATTTTCACCACGAAGACTCGAATGGCTTGGCCATCCCCAAGGGAGGCACGAAGAAAATATTTTTAGCCACAGATTACACAGAATTATTTACCGCAGAGTGCGCGAAGGACGCAAAGAAAAGGACAGACGTGATTAACAGGATAAACAGGATTATTATTCACCACGAAGAGAAAAAAGAATTATTAGACACTGATTCCACGGATAACACAGATTTAGTCGGCCAGTTTTGCGTTCTCGACGAAGCCCACTTGAAAAGCGAGCTTTTCCGCGGGCTTTGTCTTCGCTCACAAGGTCAACTACGTTGCGCTTCGGCTATTTAGCCGAAACT
>JAZDFB010000030.1:0-12897 GCA_043808305.1 Planctomycetota bacterium
CCCTATGCCGGAGAGCATACCCCCCTATGCCACGGAGTATACCCCCTATGCCAGAGAGTATACCCCCTTATGCCAGGGAGTATACCCCCCTATGCCACGGAGTATACCCCCCTATGCCACGGAGTATACCCCCGTATTACAGGAAGGATATGCCCTGAGAGGAAAAAAGAATTTTGGGTAAAATCGCGTCCGGCGTAACCGCAGTGAAGTCCCGCCTTAAAGCGGGGAAATGGGCCTGTTATAAGCATTTGTTTATACTGAGCCCTTCGGTAATCCTCAGGGTAATACCTTAAGGTATAACATTATAAATATACCAATGGTATAAACTCAGCGAATGTGCCAAATGCGGACCTATCCCGCTTAGCCCGCTATAGCTCTGGTCTGTCCCGCGCCCCGTTCCAAGTGGTTATACTTATTCTTTCTATTGTTTTACCCCATCTGAATTATATTTGACCATGAATAAGTCAGCACTTCCGGCATTGGTATTGCCATCAAGTCCACCTTTAGTATACCCTGTTACATAGATATTCCCGGCTGTATCTACCGCAACACCAAAAGCTACATCATCAGATGCAGTTCCTGATTGTCTGGTCCATTGCTTTACGCCAGATGAATCATATTTAACCAGGAAGAAGTCACCAACCTCTCCAGGATTGGTGTTGCCATCCAGCCCACCATTAGTATATCCTGTTACATAGATATTGCCCGAAGCATCAGCGGCAACACCCGTAGCTGACTCATAATCTGATGTGCCTAATTGTCCGGTCCACTGCTTTACTCCTTGTGCGTTATATTTTACCACAATAGAGTCAGAGTAACCGGCATTGGTATTGCCATCCAGCCCGCCTTCGGTATATCCTGTTACATAAATATTCCCGGCTGTATCTACCGCAACACTTTGAGCCCTATCATTGGATGCAGTCCCTAATTGACTGGTCCATTGCTTTACACCAAATGAGTCATATTTGACTATAAATAAATCAGTCTCTCCGGCATTGGCGTTACCACCACTAGTATATCCTGTTACATAGATATTTCCGGCTGTATCTACCGCGACAGCAAGGGCCTCCTCATAAGATGCGGTTTCTGATTGTCTGGTCCATTGCTTTACGCCAGATGAATCATATTTGACCAGGAAGAAGTCACCCCCTCCAGCATAAGGGTTCCCATCAAGTCCACCATCAGTCCGTCCTGCTACATAGATATTCCCGACCGTGTCTACAGCAACACTACGAGCCGAGTCATTTAACGCAGTTCCCGATTGCCTGGTCCATTGCTTTACGCCAGATGAATCATATTTGATTAGAAAAAAGTCATTCAACCCGGCACTGGTATTGCCATCAAGTTCACCAAAAGTATATCCTGTTACATAGATATTCCCGGCTGTATCTACCGCAATACCAAAAACACAATCATCAGATGCAGTTCCTGATTGTCTGGTCCACTGTTTTACTCCGGCAGAATCATATTTGACCAGGAATAAGTCAGAATCTCCGGCATTGATGTTGCCATCAAGTCCACCAAAAGTAGGTCCTGTTACATAGATATTTCCGGCTGTATCTACCGCAACAGCATACCCCTCATCAGCGGATGCAGTTCCTAATTGTTTGGTCCAATAATTAGATGAAGTTATAGTAGCAGAAATACCATTAGAATATTCAGAATAACCATTCTCATTATATGCCCTGACGCGGTAATAGTAAGTAGTTGCCAGTGTTAATCCCTCATCTGAATAAGTAGTTATATCAGAACCTAAAACAGCAATCTGGCTGAAATTCACGCCATCTGTAGAGCGTTCTATCTTGAACCCATCTTCATTATTGGAGTTATCCTGCCAGCTAAGAGTAATAATTGTATTATTTACGGTGGCCGTTAAATTGGACACGGCACTCGGCAGTGGTTGCGATGAATCACTTACAGTTCCGTCATTAAGTCCTAAACAACCCTTAGCGCCTATGCCAATTAGTAACATTACTGATAAGAAAATAACTATGATTACTCTTATTCTTTTCATTTTCTGTCCTCCTTTGTAAGAGTATATCCCTTACATAAAACAGTATAACCTATTTATTCCCATTTGTCAAGTGGAAATTATATTTTTAAGCAAATTTAATTCATTGGGTATATATTAGCTTCTAAGCCAAATAAATCAGACATTACCCCGATGATTATCGGGACTCCTCTGTGGCTCCGCAAAATCTGTGGTCTAACCCAGCAGAACTTCTCCTTTTTTCTCTGCCATAATCCCCACCCTTCTTTCTATACCTATAATAAATTACATATCACCATTAGGTACGACCGGTGGTGCTATTTGTTTTGCTAATCTTTAATTATTCAATGCCCGTTCTAATGCTTTTATCCTACTTGTTAAATCCTTTATCACTTCATTATGCGCCGATACTGTAGCAGATAGATTCCGACATAAAGTTAATTCACTACATATTAATTATCTCTATTCTTATCACTCATAAAACCTCTTTAGTTATGCTGCTCTATAACAACCACTTATGTGTATATCATAACTATTAACTATTACTGTGTTTGCATCGGCAAATCTCACCCACAGTGTTGTCCCATTATTAAAACCATAAACCATTTTACCTGTGACGGCAGATTCAAATCCAGACATAACATCATAGGTTATTGTAGAACCTATAACGGGAAGAGCTATTATTAAATAACCAGAACCAGTATTTGCTTGATTAATAGTTACTCTGATTTTTACAAAAACCATATTGCCCACTCTTGCCCAAGATGAAGTTCTGGTTGTGTATGTTGGTGGTGTTTCACCTGGAGTTTGAGCCACAACAGATACATCGTCATATTGGCCACTCCAATTACTATAAGCAATACTCGCCAAATTCTTACTTGCATCAGTTACCACCAAATTTGACATAGTTAGTCCTGTTATCCTCGCGGAGCCGTTCACATCAAGTGTCGATGCGGGATCCATTGTTCCAATTCCAGCAGGTATATCTTTTGAACTCCTTAAAAGTATCGCGCAAGCAGTGCCTATATAGGTTTTAAACCAGAAATCCTCTTCGCCGGTGTCAATATGGGACCATGTGGAGCCGTTCCATATATGAGCATGTCCATCCGTATATGGATTCGTGCCTGTATACCCCCACTTGATATAATTACTGCTACTTGAAGCGTAATCACCACACAAAACAATAGCATATGATGAGGTGTAGGTTAAGTTAATTCCGGTGGGGAAATAAAATTTATAGTCACTATCTGAATCACTTATATCCGATGCCTTTATTTTAGATGATATTGCACCGCTGATTAGTGAAGATGGGCTCCCCCCACTGGTATACCATATCTCTACCCAGATATAACCAGCAGCAGGTGAGTTATTTTTACTAAGACGCAACTCGACCGCAAGTATGTCACCCGTTTGAATGGGATAGTATGTTTGGGATAATTTCTCCCAGGAACTGTTATAGCGCAAGGTACCATAACCACTTGGAGTAGCGGCTTGGTATCTGTCAGCTGTTAATGAAGTATATGCTAACCCATTTGCAACATCTATTGTAGCCATAATTCACTCCTTTCATTTATCAGTTAACCGGTTTATAATTTGTTTGTGATTTGGTATTTGAGTTTTGAATGATGAATAAAGAGAGAATTGTTTATACCCTTTTCCCATAACTGCCTTATATCACCATACAAATTCCTGTCAATCAAAATATCCATAATACTCTGGCGACCCCGCTTCAAGCGGGGCTTAAACTGACACTAGCCCAGTGCAAATATCACTAAGCCTGTTTTTTGCACTGGATAAGGTGCCGCTAACTCCCTTCGGTCGAAGCGGCACTAACCGACTTACATCTCCTCCAAAGGAGTGATGCCCAGAAGCGTCAGCCCCTGACGAAACGTTTGCTTGAGCCGCCGGCACAGCAATATCCGCGCGGAAGTAAGCTCTTTGTCGTCGGAAATTATCCGGTGGTAATGGTAATAGCGGTTGAATACCGAACTGAATTCAAGAAGGTAATTGCTGAGTATGGACGGCTCATATTCGCCGGCCGACTTTTTGATGATATCGGGGAATTCCTCGAGACGCTTGACCAGGATTGCCTCGTCCGGCTGGCTCAAAAGGGCATAATTTATTTCCTCTGTGGGCTCTGCCCCGTTAGAGATAGCCCTAATGTCTATTGAGACGTCATCCCGATTATCTCTAACGGGGTGAATGTCTCTGCCCGTTCCGGGTTCTCGCTCTGAGAACCCGTCAGGGTTCGTAGAGTGGCTATCGTCTTGATGTTTCTTCAGGACGCTGGCCAGCCGGGTGTGGGTATACATCAGGTACGGACCGGTCTCGCCTTCGAAGGATAGCATCTGGTCCCAGTCGAAATCCACGTCCTTGATGCGCCGGTTCTTGAGGTCGTTGAATATGACCGCGCCGATGCCGACGGATTGGGCGATGCCGCCGGTGTGCTCCGGCTTGACCTTTTCCTGTATCTCTTCCTTGCGGTTTTGCATGGCTTTCATTGAAAGCTCTATGGTCTCGTCCAGGACCTCTTCAAGCAGGACCGCGGTGCCGCGCCGGGTGGACATCTTTTCGCCCTTAAAACGGACCAGGCCGAAGTCCACGTGGACGCAATCCTTGGCCCAGCCGTAGCCCATCAGCTCCAGCACCTTGAATACCTGGCGGAAATGGAGTTTCTGGTCCGAACCAACCACGTAAATCAGCTTGTGGAACTTGTAGGTTTCATAGCGGTGCACAGCCGCGGCGATATCGCGGGCGGCATAGAGCGTGGCGCCGTCGGATTTGCGCAACAGGCAAGGCGGCATGCCGAACTTCTCAAGGTCGACGATGAGCGCGCCTTCGCTTATTTTGGTCAGGCCCTTGGCCTCTATTTCCTTGACGGACTGGTTGATGAACTGCTGGTAGAATGATTCGCCCAAATAAATCTGGGCGTGAGTCTTCAATTGGCCGAGGACCGACATATCGTTGGCCGGATATGAGAATTTAAGCCCGAGCAACTCATAAATCCGGTTGAATTCCTGCACGCTGATACGCCTGAATAATTCCCATAACGCCTTATTTTCCCCATCGCCCTCCTCCAGCTTCTTGAATTCCTTGCGCGCATTGGCCAGCAACTCGGGGTCGTTCTTGCATCTCTCGTTATAATCCACATAGAGCTTTGACAAGAATGCGGTCGATAGACTCTCGATCATTTCAGGCCGGGGTTCCTGCTTAAAAGCCGCAATCATCATGCCGAACTGGGTGCCCCAGTCGCCCAGAAAGTTGATGCCGACGCATCTATAGCCCAGCGCTTCGTATATCTTGTAAAGGGCGTTGCCGATGACGGTGGAACGCAGGTGGCCGATGCCGAACGGTTTGGCGATGTTGGGCGAGGAGTAATCTATAACAATGGTCTTTCCTTTACCGACATCTGACTTGCCATAATCGGCGCCCATTCCGGGCAGGAGCAGTCCGGCCAGTTTCGGGCCGTTTATAAAGAAGTTGACGTAGCCGCCGACGGCCTGGACCTTTTCTATGAGCCCGGTTGGTTTTATGGCATTGGCAATCTGGACGGCCAGTTCATTAGGCGATTTCCTGGCGGCCTTGGCCAGCCTGAAACAGGCCACGGCATAATCGCCCATGGCCGGATTGGCCGGTTTGTCTATCAGCCCTTCAACGTCATCCACCGATGCTATCCCAACTAGGGCCGGTTTTAGAGCATTGACGATTTCCTGTTTAACCATGCCTATAATTTATGCAAAGACCGGTAATTGTCAATATTATTGATGTGATTAACTCTTAGCAACAATATCCGGATTATGTTTGGAGCGGATGAATATCATCGGGAACACAATGTCACCCAAACAGCACGGGATCAGGACTGAAACGGCAAGTATCAACAATATCCAACCGACGTAATTAGGCCAATCAGACAGCCCGAAATTTATCAGGTAAAGAACCGATGCGGTGGTGCTGACTAAGATATGGGCCGAGTGAGAGAAAAAGGTGCTCTTTTCCCGGTATTCGCCGGCGACCATTCCGGCAACTATGCCCGCGATTATGAAAGGGATAACCAGCCAGAAGTCCTCAACGATGCAGAGATGCCAGGTCATCTGGTGATGGAGTATCCGGCCGGCCGTATAAGGGAAAACGATATCGCTCAAGGTGCAGAACGGCACGCTGCCGATGATGCCGATAAGAGCGGCTTCGATGATATTGAAACGGCCCGGTTTGCCGCGTGACCAGAAAATCGCGGTGGTGGTCGTGGCGCTCAGGAAAAGGTGCGTCGGGTGGAATAAGTGGAAAAAGGTCAGCAAATGCCCGACCAGTCCGGCGGAGGTTAATACGGCCAATAATATCAGGCTGGCAATGGCGCTGAACATGGTGTAAGGCAGGTGGGCGCCCAACTCGCGGAGTATCCACTTTGCTTTGCCCTTTTCCGGAGGAGGCGCGTGGTGATGCCCGCAGACCGGGTCAGTGCATTTATGTTCCATTAGGAAACCTGTTTATCCCGCATTATTCACGCTAAATGCGTGAATAATCCGCGTTATTTCTTTAGAGACAGGGACTGCTCGGCTTTTTCCAGGGCCCGAACCACCCGCACGCCCATATCCAGGTCTGTTTTCGGGGTCTTGCCGGTTTTGGCGCACTCCACAAAGTGCGACAGTTCAGCGCCCAGCGGCTCAAAAGTCGCTATCTTGGGCGACAGGATATTGCCGGTCCGGTATGACAGCTGGTATTCGCCGAAGGTCTCCGGGTCCTTGAAGTCCACGCCGTGGTCGAATATCTTTATCTTTTCCACCGATTCGGTGTCATCATAAATCAGCATCTTCTTCGAACCGACTACGGTGGTATGGCGCAGTTTGGTAGGGGCCAACCAGGAAACTTCGATATTGCCGATAGTGCCGTCAGGGAACTTCATCGTAATGAACGCAACGTCAGGCAGTCCTTTCTTGATGCAATCCCGGGCGATGGCCCTGATTTCGGTCGGCTCCTTGCCCAGCAGGTAGAAAAGTATCGAGAAATCATGGGGCGCCAGGTCCCAGATGACGCTGACATCTTTCTGATGCAGACCTAGGTTAACACGCCTTGATGATATGAAAAATATATTGCCCAGCTCGCCCGAATCAATAACTTCTTTCATTTTAATGACCGGCGGCGAATAAATAAAGGTATGCCCAACCATGCCGATGAGTTTCTTTTCTTTCTGCAGTTTAGCCAGGGCTTCGGCCTCATTTACGGAAGCGGCCAGCGGTTTTTCCACCATGATATGCTTGCCGGCGTTAAGCGCGGCGCTGGCCAGCGGGAAATGGGTCGCCACCGGCGTGGCGATTACCACGGCATCGACCGTCGGGTCGTTGAATACGGCTTTAACGTCGGTAGTGGTATTAACCGTTGGGTAACGGCGCTTGGCCTTTTCCAGTTTGGCCTTGTCCAGGTCGCAGCAATAAGCCACCTCGGCAATATGGTTCTCCATGATATTACGCAGGATGTTCGGGCCCCAATAACCGTAGCCAATCAGGGCTATTCTGAGCATTTTATCAGGCATGTTAGGCGGTCCTTTCTAAGCCCCGGTTTTCAATATGCCTTTATGGGCAAATAAGTCATTGTCAGAAACCAGAACAAGCTGGTCCGCAGTAGTCAGCCTCTTAGTTATGGCGCTTACTCCGACACTGACCTTGATATGAAATGGCTTGCGTTTATCCTTAAGATTGGTAAACGCGTA
Organism: Planctomycetota bacterium; assembly: GCA_043808305.1. Taxonomy (GTDB): domain Bacteria; phylum Planctomycetota; class MHYJ01; order JACQXL01; family JACQXL01; genus JBBAAP01. The sequence continues at coordinate 7,695 of JAZDFB010000030.1, forward strand.
TTCCCTGACATTTCCTTTAAGAGTCTCTGCTTTTTGCAGGGCGCCTTCAAGCGATGTTTCAGGCAGAATGATGGCGAATTCATCGCCGCCGTAGCGGCAGACAATATCTATCTTGCGGCTATGCAAACCAAGCAGCGATGCAAATTCCCGCAATACCACATCGCCCTGCTTGTGCCCGTGCTTGTCGTTAATTTGCTTAAAATTGTCCAAATCCAGAAAGAGCAGCGCCATCTTGCGGTCATATCGCTTGGCACGCTTAAATTCGTCTTCAATAATTTTATCAAAATAACGCCGGTTGAATACGCCGGTCAGGCCGTCTTTTACGGAAAGTTCCTTAAGGTTAGTTGAGAGCCTTATGTTTTCGATAGACAGCCCCAAAATATCGCTGATTGTCTTGATTACTTCAATATACCCTTTCCGGGCAATAGGATTGCCCTGGAGCAGTTCATGTTCTTTGGGGTCAAACCTGAGGTTCATCACGCCAATAGGCTCAGTTTTTCCTCTTATCGGAAAAGTTATTGTTTCGGATATATAATCCGGAATAACTTCAGATTCCAGCTGTTTTACCAACGGATGGTTTCCCCTGATATTCACCCGCTTGGGCATCTTGATATTCAGGCTGAAACGCAGTTCTAAATGGTTATCGGTGCTTAAATATATGGCTAAACCGATTATGGCAAAGCGGCGCTGTTCGCAAAGCGCCTTGCCCATATTCTCAATCAGGGAATCTTCAGAAGAGGCCCTCAAAAGAGCGCTTGTAATAAGAGGCACACCCTTGATTTTTTCGGTCAAAGCCATTATCCGGTTAGTCGCCAGGGCACTTTCACGCATACGTTCGCGCAGGGTTCTTTCCATGGCCAAACGCTCGCTGAGATCTCGCCAGGAGCCGACTATCAAGTCATGACCGTTATAGCTGATTTTTCGGACACTTACCTCTACGTGTTTGATTTCGCCGGATTTGGCCTTAATCCGATAAATATAGCGTTCTGTTTCTACCCCCTTCTTGCGCCGCTCTATTATTTTCCGCATTAAGGGCAGGTCTGCAGCCGGGGTTAAATCTTTTAATGTTAAACGGCCTTCGGCCTCTTCTTTTTTATACCCGGTTATCTCACAAAACGCCTGGTTAACGGCTATATAAGCAGTGCTGCTCAACTCTATGATGTATTGCGGATCATTAGAGTTATCGAAAAGCTTAAAATAAATATCATTGCCTAAAATAGCCATCTGATTAACAATCCAATTCACGGCGTTAAGCCGCTTAAATCACGGATTTTTTATTTATTATACTTATAGCAAAGGGATTTTATTTGGCAACCTTTTTCGCAACTATTATTTTTGAACGACCAGGAATCAGGGTATCAACCCCGATTAGGAATGAATGCTTCTATTTACCAGTCCGGTTGGTTTGTGCAATCTTGCTTTCGTAAGAAATGATGGCCGATTTCAGTTTCGCGGCTACTTCCTGCCGGTATTCCTCGCTGGAAAGGCTGCGCGCTTTCTTTTTATTGGAGATAAAGTCCATCTCCACCAGGATGGCCGGGCATTTAACCTGCTTAATTACCCTGAAATTAGCTTTTTTGATTCCGCGGTCCTCGGTGGGCAAATCGTTCAGTTTGCTTTTAACTTCCTTTGCTATTTCCATAGTCTGGTTTTTGTATTCGTCTTTGAGAAGGTATGAAAGGATTGCCGTATTCTCTTTATTTAAAGCCTGGCTGGTTCCGGCTTTTCCGGGCGTAACCGGCGGCTGGCCGGAGTTCTTTTCATCGCAATAGTATATTTCAAAACCTTCGATACTGGAATCGTTTGACCAATTACAGTGAATGGAAATAAACAGGTCTGCCTGCTCGCGGTTGGCCACATCAGCCCGGCGCTGGAGATCTTCATTCAGGTTATGCGAAAGCGAGGTATCCCGGTCCCTGGTCAAGACCACCTTGATGCCTTCTTTTTCAAGCAACAATTTTAACTTTCTGGCGACATCAAGATTAACAGTTTTTTCAATCAGGCCATTTGCACCTTTGCAACCCCGGAATGGGCCGCCATGTCCCGGGTCTATGACTATTTTGCCAAGGCTCCTTTTAGTATTCCTTAACTTATCATCATCTTCGCGGAAAGATGCATCCGCCAATAATAATTCGACTTTAGGCATATCCCTTTCGGAAATGGCTATTTGGCCATCAACTGATTTTATTCGGTCATCCAAAACGGCAAGTTTCTCGTTAACCAGCATGCTGGACATGCCGATGCTGGCTATCAGGGTATAACCGTTGCCGGAAAATATCTCCCGGCCGGTCATAGCGTTTTTTTCATGGGAAAGTTTGTATTTTTCGGCCAAACTATTTAGCGTTACATAAGTAACCTTTTCGGCTGGAACAGCTGATTGGGATGATAAAACGGCCAAAACCACCAGAATAGATATTGTGAATTTTAATACCTTCATATTATCAACGGCAATAGGTAGTATCGGAACGTGCCGGATGCAACTTTAATAATCAATAAAATTTCAGGGTAGCAGGGAGATTATTGAAGTAGACGCCTAAAGCCATTGATTTTTGGGACATTTCCGCAAGCCTGGAATTATCAAACAGCAATTTGACGATATCTTCCAATTTCCCGCCCAGCTGGTTTTGAGGTATGATTACCCCGGCACCTTTAGCCGCCACATCACGGGCATTGAAAAACTGGTGATTATCGGCCGCCTGAGGGAACGGTATAAGGATCATGGGTAACCCGAAAAAAGCTATTTCGGCAATAGCAATTCCGCCGGACCGGCTCAGAACTATGTCGGCAGCGCTGTAAATTACCGACATATCCTCATAAAAAGGGCTGACAAACGACTCTATTCCGTTTTTATCATAAGCGCTTTTGACATCATGATAATCCTTTTCGCCTGTTAAATGTATGATGGCTGCTTTATCGGCTGATTTTGCGAGATAGTCGGCTTTGCCGATAATTGCCTGGTTAACTGCGTGAGCGCCCTGGCTGCCGCCGACAACGGCAATTACTTTATCCCTGGTCAATCCGAGCTTGCTTTTAGCCTCGGCGCGGGCAATATTTCTTATCTCTTTGCGCAGAGGACTTCCGGTTATACTGATATTATTCCGGTTATAAAGGTATCCGGCGCTGGACGACCACTGGCACATTATCGTCCTGGCAAAGGGATTAAACAGCCGCGTTACCCGCCCGGGCAGCAAGTTTTGCTCAAGCAATATAAAAGGAATTCCTTTTAACAGAGCTGCCAGCAGAGGGCCGAACGACCCGTAGCCGCCTAATCCGATAACAAGATCCGGTTGGAATTCTTCAATGCGCTTGAAAGACTCATACAGGGATTTTGCCATCTTGACAATAAAACCGGGTTTCAAAGAAAGCCGGGGTGAAGGCAGAACCCGGAAATAAAAACCGTATCTGGCAAGTTGCTGGCTGTCAAATGGGCGATCAGTGCAGAGAAACAGAGGTTTGCATAAAAACTGCTGGGCCAGCGCAATGCCGGGGAATAGATGCCCGCCCGTACCCCCGCCGGCAATTATCACCTTTTTTGATGCGACGGCCGGATAGGCAACCATAGGATTATTTTTCTAAAGCGTATATGGATGAGTCATCCGTTCCTATATAAACAGTATCATTCTGCAAAACCGGTGTGGAACGGATTTTACCGTTTGTTTTATATTTCCAGACTTCCCGGCCGTTCTCGCCGTTTACGGCATATATAAAACCGTCTTCGCTGCCGAAATAAACAATGCCGTCAAGAGAAACCGCCACGCTCCCGTTAAGCGCTCCCTTAGTCGGGAATACCCACTTCATTTCTCCTTTATCAATATCCAGCGCATAAAGAGTTTTATCAATCGACGTAATATAGACAGTTTGGCCGAAAACAACCGGGGCCGCGGCAACCGATTCCTTGGTTTTAAATGTCCATTTTATCTGCCGGTCAAGTATGCTTATATAATAGAAATTATTGTTGTTGCTCGAAACCAGTATGTTATTTTCATGTTTGGCAAGAGATGTCAATTTGCCCGTCAGAGACAGTTTCCATTTTTGAAGTCCTGTTTTGGCGTCAACCGCGTAAACATTGCCGTCATCGCAGGGGATATAAACCGTATCATTATCGGCAAACCCGGAATTGGAGATTTTCCCGCCGGCCGCAAATTTCCACAGCAACTGCCCTTGGGCGGATAAAGCATACAAGTAACTGTCGGTGCTTCCTATGAATATTGTTTCATCGTTGACCGAGGCAAAAGGGGCCGATTTAACAGCCGCCGAAGTCTTGAAAGACCACTCTTTGCCGGCATTCATTTCGCTGCACTTCAGCGCATAGACAATCGTATCATAACACCCGAACACTACCAGGTCGCTGATGGCTTTAGGCGACGAAATTATCTCCTGCGAAGTGTTAGTTTTATATTTCCATTTCAGACCGCCGGTTGATTGGTCAATGCCATAGACATTGCCGTCCCGGCTGGCGGCAATAACCAGTCCTTTGTATACCAAAGGAGCACTCTCGATAACGCCGCCGGTTCGAAACGTCCACAGCGTCGTTTTTTCCAGTTGGACATTCACGAACGATTGCTCGTATGCCTTTATGTTTTTCTCGTAAGTGCTGAATCCCCTTTTGGTTATTTTCAATGCGGCACTGCCCTTCAGCGGAAGGTAAATCTTGACAGGCGTGGTCCCCGCTTTCTTGTTGTCCAGGTATACATCAGCTCCCGCCTGATTGGATTCAACCTTAACCGGTATTTTAAGGTCGCGGGTTAACGGAGAAAGCGGATAGGTGTTAATCATCTGATAAATCAGCTTGGTCATTTCTTCTATTTTATCAGCCTTATCCATTTCCTGTATCTGCGCATATAATGTCGCCGCGCCCTGCAAATACACAGAAATAGCTTTTATCTTTTTCTCGGTTTTGGCTGATAACTCCAAAAACTCCTTTTTTATGGCATCATAACCGGTGAATTGTTCCTGGGCCGGACTGGCGGGAAACACTTCTTGGAACTTCTGATCGACCGCCGCCAGCAAATCCCGGTATGATTTCAAAGCCGATTCAAGATGTTTTTTGCCTAATTCTATTTCTTCCGACTTCCTGAATAATAAATTCAGCTCATTAAACTCCGCCTTGACGGCGTCGGCTCTGGCCTGGCGCGATTGGGCCAGCAGATTTTTTATCTGTGCAATTTCTTGCTGCACCAGTTTATTCGTTGTGATTGCCGCC
>JAZDFB010000031.1:0-4494 GCA_043808305.1 Planctomycetota bacterium
CCCAAAATTAGTCCCGGCATACATCAGGCGTGCTTTTATTTACAGTACCATCGGTCAGCTGGATAAATCGATTGCGGATTATGATGAAACAATCAGGTTGGATCCTAAAAATGACATGGCATACAACAACCGCGGTGTTGCCTATATGGATAAAGGCGAGTTAGACAAGGCGCTGGCAGATTATAACGAGGCAATCCGGCTGAACCCCCGATATGGCTTGGCTTACTACAACCGCGCTAATATTTATACAACTAAAAATGAATTGGATAAGGCCATCGCGGATTACGATGAGGCAATCAGGCTTAATCCCAAATATGTTGATGCATATATTAATCGCGGCAAAGCCCATAAAGATAAAGGCGACTTTGATAAAGCCATTGCGGATTATAATGAGGCCATCCGGCTGAACCCAAACGGAGCCGTCGCATACTATACCCGCGGCCTTATCCGGGCCATGAAAGGCGATTTCAGCGCGGCGATTGAGGACGGCGAGCAGTTCCTGAAATTAGAGCCTAATAATCCATCGGCTAAAGAAATGCAGAGATTAGTAGCCGAGTGGAAAACCAAAATTAAATAGAACATTACCACGAAAAATATTGCTATGTCGTATGAAGCATGCTTAATATTCCGCAAGATGATAATTCTGGGTTTTGCCTAAAGGCTGATTCATCTGAGAGTTTTTGAGAAACGATATGAATATTTTCGCTGTGGCTTCTCTGGTTTCTTGCCTGATTAACCTGTTTTTCGGCGGTTTTATCTATTCTTTGAACCCAAAAAGCAGGTTAAACAAAATTTACATGTGGTATTGCCTGATGATGGCTTATTGGGGTTTTACGGAATTTATGTATCGGCAGGCAGAGAGCCCTGATATTGCCCGGTTGTGGATGAAAATAAGCTGTTTATGGCCCTTCTCGATGGTAGCGTTGGTTAGTTTCGCGCTGGTCTTCACCGAGAAAGTAAAAGTGCTCCGGAATAAATTAGCTCTCTTTTTGATATATGGCCCGGCCTTGGCGTTTTCTTTAATTGATTTTATGACTAATTTGATAGCCACGAATCCGCTAAAAGAATACTGGGGTTATACACCCGCTATCCCCAGGAATAATTGGATTTTTGATATGAGCCTTGTCTGGGCTATGGGGATGGCATTCTGGGCGCTGTTTTTATGCGCCGTTTTCTTTTTAAAAACCGCTGACCGAAAGAAAAAACGACAGGCAAAATACGTGACCCTGGGGTTGGCGGTTACCATCCTGATTGGCGCGGTGTCCGAAGCATTGATACCGCTGGTAATGAATATCAGGATTGTGGAATTAACAGCTGGTTCTACGTTTATCGCGAGCGCGTTTATCGGATACGCCATCTGGAAATATGATTTATTTTCCGTAACCCCGATGGCGGCGGCGGAAAATATCATTTCGATAATGCCTGATTCCCTGCTTTTGCTCGGACCGGAAGGCAATATAATCGAAACAAATCCATCGCTCAGGGTTCTGCTGGGATATGAAACGGATGAATTGCACGGGGTGCCGGCGGCCATGTTGTTCGCGGAAAAGAATGAATTCGCGCGGATAATGGATAAAGCGCGTGAACACAGTCCCATTATAGGTTACGAAACGAAATATATTCCTAAATCAGGCAAACCAGTTGATGTCAGCGCCAATGTTTCTTCAATCAGGGGTATTAATAATGAAGTTATCGGATATATAATAACGGCCCGCGATATCACCGAACGTAACCAGACGGAAACCCGGTTAAAAGAATCAGAAATAAGATTCCGAACTTTGTTTGAATCAGCGGCTGAAGGAATACTGGTTGGGGATGTTCAAACAAAGAAATTGAAATACGCCAACCCGGCGCTATGTAAAATGCTGGGATACAGCGAAGTGGAATTAATGCAAATGTCCATGTATGATATTCATCCGAAAGACGGCCTACGGGATAGGATTGCCGAATTTGAAGCCCAGGCGCGCGGCGAGAAACAACTCATAGAAAATATTCCGTGTTTGAGAAAAGACGGCCAAATAATATACGTCAGCACTAATACGGCTATGGCGGTTATAGACGGGGTGAAATGCAATATCGGATTTTTTACGGATATGACCCATCACAAAAACCTGGAAGACCAGCTCCGGCAGACGCAAAAAATAGAAAGCATCGGCCAGCTGGCCGGCGGCATAGCTCACGACTTTAACAATATCCTGACGGTCATACAGGGGTATGCCTCGTTATTGCAGGAGACCAAGCATACCTGCGGCAATGCGGCCGAAGTAAGCGGCTATGTCAGCCAAATCTACAAGGCCAGCGAGCGGGCCGCCTCGTTAACCCGCCAGATACTTGCCTTCAGCCGCAAACAGCCGCTCCAGACCAAGGTTATTAATATTAACCAGGTGGTTGACAATCTGTCGAAGATGATTCCCCGTCTGATAGGCGAAAATATCGAATTGGATTTGGATTTGGCGCTGGATTTAAAAGCAATTAAGGCCGACCCGGCACAGATTGAACAGGTAATTATGAACCTGGTTGTTAACGCCCGCGACGCCATGCCCAATGGCGGGATTCTGGCCATCAGCACTGAGAATGCGGAGATTGACAATGAATACTGCAAAACCATGCCAGAATCCCGGCCCGGCCGGTTTATCAAGCTTTTTGTTTCCGATACTGGCATCGGCATGAGCCCGGAAATCGTTAAACAGATATTTGAGCCTTTCTTTACCACCAAGAAAGGCGGCCAAGGCACCGGACTGGGGCTTTCGGTGGCTTACGGCATTATTAAACAGCACAACGGCTGGGTTAACGTATATTCTAACCCGGGGCAGGGGGCAATATTCAAAATCTATCTGCCGGTAACATCGGAAGCCGCAAAACTTACGACCAAAGCCCTGCCGGTCTACAGGGAACAAACCCGCGATGTCCGTATCCTGATAGTCGAGGATGAACCGGCTATCCGCGATTATGCCGAGATGGCGCTCAAAAAGTTCGGCTATACGGTTTTCAAGGCAGGTAATGCCGATGAAGCTCTGGCTATCTTTGAAAATGAGCAGGGCCGGTTTGACCTGGTCTTCAGCGACGTAGTTCTGCCCGGTAAAAACGGCATAGTCATGGTCCAGGAATTGATCTCCAAAAAGCCCGACCTCAAGGTGTTGATGACCAGCGGTTACACGGACGACAAATCACAATGGCCCGTTATTGCCGATAAAAACTGGCCGTTCATACAGAAACCCTATACGGCTTCGCATTTCATCGGGATGATTACAAAAATAATTGAGGGTGTATACGAGGCATAGGGAATTATTTAGTTTGCCTATCTCTATACTTGGGTGGATTTAAAAAGCCTTAGAGATTTGAATACAAGCCTTTTATCCCGGGCGGGATGAGTTTTTAGCTTGCCGAGTTGAATATCTTTTGCTTTACATCAGAAATGTATCTGGTAATGTGGTCGCGGATTGATGCGGGTTAGAATATTCCCGGGTCGGGGACAGCGCTCCGTGAAAAGCTTGACTCGATTTGCCGGGAGGCTATACTCGGAGTGGATTTATACCATTAGGTATATTTATAATGTTATACCTTAAGGTATTATACCAGTTCCGGCGCCCCCGTAGCTCAAATGGATAGAGCAACGGATTTCTAATCCGTAGGTTGCAGGTTCGACTCCTGCCGGGGGTAAACCTGTTATGCCGGTTCCGCCCCGTTACTCTGCTATGTGCGGGATAACGGGGCGAGTGGCGGAATTGGCAGACGCGCAAGACTTAGGATCTTGTCCGTAACAGGGTGGAGGTTCGACTCCTCTCTCGCCCATGTACAGAAATAGTCTTTAGACTTAATAGATTTAAAGAAATTCGTAAGCTGAGTTATCCCGATTCCCGCCAGAGGCGGGTCTGCCTCAGGCATGATATCCGGGTTAATCCGCTTACAAAAGTCCCGACGGAATAGTCGGGATAAGACCCAGTGATACTTCGGCTGTTAGAACGTAGTGAGTTACAGCCGAGTATACCTGGCAGTAATTCTGGCGCCAAAGGTGCCATCAAACTGCCAGAGTACAACATACAGCCACTTCGTGTCTGTCTGTTTAACTGGCTCTAAAAAGGAGCACAATATGGGTTTAACTTACAAGCCATCGAAAGTATGCCGCAGGCGGAAACACGGGTTCAGGGCCAGGATGAAAACCGCGGGCGGGCGCAAGGTCCTGTCCCGCCGGCGCGCCAATGGTTGCTGGAAACTGACCGTAAGCGAGGAACCCCAACTCAAACGTTAGTTCGGCTGCCTGTGAAGTTGCAGCCGACTATACTTGGCAGTAACATAATTTCCGCCAAAGGCGGATCTGCCTCTGGCATGACGTTACACTTCAACTGCCAGAGTAAGGTAACAATGAGCCAGACTTTTGTGGCCTTTGACCTGGAAACGACCGGGCTTTATCCGATTAAGGATAAAATCGTGGAAATAGGTGCGGTCAGGTTCAACGGCGACAAAACCGCGGATACATTTCAATTGCTGGTCAAT
>JAZDFB010000032.1:0-16436 GCA_043808305.1 Planctomycetota bacterium
GGACCGAACCGGATGGCAAGTATCGGGAATTGGATTTAACGGCGCAGCCGGCCAAAGACGGGGCGGGCAATGGTTATTTAATGTTTTACTTACCCACAGCTAACGATACAAATGTGATAGGCGACGTTAAAACCGGCTCGCTGGCCGAGCAGGCCGGCCTAAAATCCGGTGATAAAATTGTTTCCGTAATTGCAGAACATGGCAAACCTATAACCGTAACCGGTCTGTCCCAACTGGTGAATTTAAGCAACCGAACCAAGGGCGCGCCAATGGAATTAATAATTGACCGGGACGGGACGGCACTGACCGCAACGCTTACCGCAAAGCGATTCGAAACTCAGGGAACATTGGGCATTGAACTGAAAGCCGCCACCTCGCGCGAGCAGTATCCGTTCTTTAAAGCGATTGCGGCAGGATTCAACGAGGCTATCGACCTGGTAAAACTTACGTTCGAACTTATCTGGAAACTATTCAGCCGCGAAGAATCGATGAAAGGCATGGCCGGGCCAATCGGCATATTCCAAGCGTCCTGGTTTATGCTTCAGGAAGGCATTGGCAAATTCATCTGGCTGCTGGCCCTGTTCAGCATCAACTTGGCGATACTTAACCTGCTGCCCGTGCCGATACTGGACGGCGGCGGGATTATGTTTATGTTCATAGAAAAAATAAAGGGCAAGCCGGTAAGCGTGACGGCCCAGGCGATTTCTCAATATATCGGGTTATTCCTGCTGCTGTCGCTGGTCGTCTTTGCATCTTATAACGACATCTCCCGCTGGGTAAGCGGCGGATAAAAATAGAAAAACCAATTAGTCGTTCTATGAAGACCGGGCAACCATTTCATATATCCGGAATTATCTCGGCTGCCGTTTTAGGCTTTATCGGAATAGCCCGGTTTACCAGCGATATGCTGACCGACGCGTCATCAGGTTGGTTCAAGGCGCTGGACGGAACTATCCTAAGATACCTGGTCCGGGCGCCGACGGACGGGACATTGGCCGGAGATTTAAACGTCCAGTATTTTAAGGTGCTGGCCGTGCCCTGCGCGATTGCGGCTTTGTATCTGGCCCACAGGTTCCTGTCCGCCGACCTGCACCAGGCTGACCATAAATGGCACAGCAGATTTTACCGGACATTTTATGTGTTCGGGCTGTTGGCCATGTTCACGATAATGGAGATCGAGAAATCAAGCCACCTGATGGGCCTGCGCATGGCCGGGCTATTACCCGGAGAAAATATCTGGTTCAACCACGGACTGCATCTGATAAGCGCCTTTTTAGGCTGGCTTTATATGGGCTGGCTCAGGGTCATCCCCGACTCTAAAACCGAATTACCCCATTAGAGGAACCGGAGGTATCAGATAAAAAGCTCTGCCAGTTTCCTCTCACTTTGATGCTCTCGCTTCTAACGGGGATCACCCCGCTGAAATCCCGCATCCCGCATAAGTACGGGACGTCGTTGCGACTCCGTAAGTAGCGGGATGGAGTTTATCCCGCCTTCAAGCGGGACTGCGGCTCAATAAGTCCGCGGAGTTTATCCCGCCTTGGCGGGACTCCGAGTGGCACTAACCTTTGCCTAACTCTACCATCAATGCGGCGATGAACTGGGTGCCTTTGAGATATTCGCTCAAGTAGATATTCTCGTTGGGTGCGTGGATATTAGAACCCGGATGGCCGATGCCTAAGGCAAAACAAGGCATATTTCCGAGCAGTTTATCGCGGAATAGATACATCGGTCCGGAAGCGGGCGATATCGGCTCAACCTCAAAAGGCTTGGCGTAGACCGACCTGGCCGCGTTTTTCATAATGCCAATAAACTCGCGGAAACGTGGATGCGATGGCGGCGTTAACGCCGGTTCATAGCCGTGCCAGGATGTTATTTCGATATTGGTAAATCCGTGGCTATCCAAGTGATTTCTGACTTTCTTAATAATATCAACCGGGTCTTGGTCCGGCACGAGGCGGAAATCGGCTTTGACCAAGGCCTGCTTGGGCAGAACAGTCTTGTGGCCCTTGCCCTCGTATCCGCCGCTCAATCCGTTGATATTCAGGCAGGGCTGGTAGTAATAACGCTTGAGTAATTTATCGCCTTTGAGCCCGAGCACGAACCGGTTGATGCCCAGTTGTTTGGGCGTGGAATCAATTTGATGTATCTTCATGCCCTGAAGCGCGGACGGGCTGACCGGCCGGAAGTTAGCGTTATCGTAAAACCCTTTTATCAAAATACGTTCGGACGAGTCCTTGATACTATTCAGAGCCCAGACCAGCTGCCACCCCGGATTGGGCACAACAATGCCCTTGGACGAGTGCAGGTCTAAGTTTGAGCCGCGAGCAATCAGTTCGATATAAAGTATGCCCTTACAGCCCAACGACAGAACCGGCGTGCCGGATGCAGTCCGGTAGCCAAATTCCCAGATGCACGTATCAGCCCGGACATCTCTGTGGTGGCGATTGATGAATTCACTCAGCCCCGGACTGCCCACTTCTTCCTTGCCATCAATCAGAAAACGAACGTTGACCGGAAGCGTGATTCCGGCGTCGTCAAATGCCTTAACCGCGGCCAAGCGGGCTATTAGGTTACCTTTGTTATCGGCCGCGCCCCGGCCGAATATTTTGCCCTGCCTGATTGTCGGCGTGAAGGGCGGGCTAAGCCATTCTTCCAGCGGCTCGGGCGGCTGGACGTCGTAATGGTTATAGAAAAGCAGGGTCGGAAGCTTCGGGCTGATATCGCGTTTGGCCAGAACTATTTGATTGCCTTGAATGGTCTCAGAAACCACGCTGAACCCGTATTTGCGGAATGTCTTAATTATCAGCGCAGCGGTTTCCTTGAGCCCCGTGTTCTGGGCCGAAATACTCGGTATGGACAAGATTTGATTGAGCAGATTAACGGACCAGTTTTGGTTGCGGGCTATCAGGTTGGATAACTGAGCTTCCACAGTTTCCCTTTCCTAAATAATATCTTTTCTTCGTACGGCGATAAATCCGATAACAGCAAAGACGACAATATACGCCAACGGAATAATCCGGGTTTTGAACAGGCTAAGATAGTCGGCAATTTCGTCACCCTGTTGCCTGATGCCGAGCAGGTAATCAATGGTAGTAAATTTCCATATCTGGCCGAGGATGCCTTCGGAAAGGTCGGCCAAGGTCCTGGGGAAATAATCCAGGTAATAGATAAAAATGTAAGGCGCGACACGCGGCAGCAACCCGATAATGAAGTAATCCATAAAAATATATAGAAGTATTCCAACGGCCACGGCGATGCCGGCGTTTTCCACAACTGACGAAATAAACAGGCCGAAGAACGAAATGCTGATGAGCGGTAAAAACACCATGAAAAATGTGTAAACCGTATAGCGGAGCATCTCGGCCTTATGGATATAGATATAATCCTTAAAGGTCGGGTCGGTGATGTCGGAAAGCCCGAATCCCAGCCAGACTGCCGTGTATGCTATTGTCTCGATTAGAAGCGTGATAAGCGCTGTAATGATTATCAGGGTAATGGCCTTGGCTAAGAATAACTCGCTCCGGTGAATCGGACTTATCAGGACGGTTTTGATAGTGCCGGAAGTGGTTTCGGACGCGATTGACAGGCATCCGATTATCAGGATAAAAAGCGCGCCGATTCTCAACCCGCTTAGCAGCGCCCGGCTGAGCAGGCTAAAGCTGTTAATGCCCGTTTCTGACTTGGTCAAAAAAATGGTGCCCAGTATAGTCAAAATGATTATTAACACGGCGATGTAGGTTAGCTTCTGACGGCTGAGTTTAAAAAGCTCTATCTTAATCAATCGCCATATTCTCGGTATCATATAAAATATTCTTCCAAACTCTTTTTATCATTGAGCACCTCAACCAGGGTCCCCTGGGCCGCCAATTTACCTTCCTGGATAATACCCACACGGTTGCACAGTTTTTCTACTTCGGCCAGCATATGGGTAGAGATAATAAAGGTCGCCTGGTTATCAAGGTTAAGCCGCTTAATCATTCGGCGGATATCAATAATTCCTTTAGGGTCGAGCCCGTTAGTGGGCTCATCCAAGATAATAACCGGTTTGATACTGCAACTACTGCGCTGATTGATAAATATCGGAAGCAGGGCGTTGGCTATACCCAAGCGCTGGCGCATGCCCTGGGAATAAGTGCGGACTTTGTCGGTGCCGCGTTCCAAAAGCCCGGTGCTGGCCAGTGCTTCGGTGATAATTTCTTCTTTATAACAGTTGCGCAGGCGGGCCATAAGCCTCAGGTTATCCCGTCCCGAAAGATGCGGATAGAACACCGGTATGTCAACCATTCCGCCGACGCCTGACATTATTTCGATATAGTTGGAACGCAGTTCCTTATCATAGAAATAGATGGAGCCGCTATCCGGCCTGATAAGGCTGAGCAGCATTCTTATGCTGGTAGTTTTGCCAGCGCCATTGAGGCCGAGAAATCCGTAAATATCGCCCGGCTGGACTTCCAGAGAAAGCCCGGTCACAGCGGCAAGCTTGCCGAATCGACGGCTTAGCCCCTCAGTTCTGAGCGCAAACATGTGATTAATCCAATTTGATAATTTTAAGCAACTGGCGGAAATTATTTATCCGGTAATCCGGCTTGGTTTTGCTCTTAATGAAAAGATGTTTGTTATCGCCCCGGCTTAACAGCACCGTAATCATGCCGATTTTATTGGCCGGATCAATATCGTTAAGCGGATGGTCGCCGACATACAGCGCCTGATCCGGCCGGACGTTAACCTTGTTGCAAGCTCGCTGGTAAAGTTTTATATTTGGCTTGCCGATGCCGATTTGTTCCGAGATAAATATCGCGCCGGGAGTCAAATACCGGTAGAGCCCAAGCCGTATAAGCTTTTCCGATTGCTTGACGGCCAGTCCGGCGGTTATCACGCCACATATAATATCTGTTCCAGCTAACTTCCTCAATACTTCCAACACATCCGGGTAAGGCGACAACTCAAGGTATTTGGTTCGATGGTAGGCAATTACCGCGCCAGCCACCAGGATGGCCGGATTAACGGATCCATAACAACGACCGGGTATCCGCAGTAAAAGTTTGTCAAAATGTTGTTCGTAGTTTGAAGAGAATTCGGAAATAACCTCGTCAAGCTCCCTGGCCAGCACGCTCAGAGACAGCTTCAACCCCAGCCGAATCATTGCTTTAAGCGCATTATGGCGGGCACGGCGGGCGAAGTCGGTAGTAGAGTAAAGCGTGTCGTCAATGTCGAAAAATACGGCCCTGGGTTTTACTGGACATGTCATTAGTCGAGCTCTTTTTCCAGCTCTGAAAGTTCGATAATTTCAGCTTTGATGATAAGAAGGATATTTTGTTTTTCGTCGCTCTTAACTTTGCGCCTGAACAACGCGCCAAGAATCGGTATTTTTTCCAAGACCGGAGTCGATGCGCTGGCCGTGCGGTCCGTTATCCGTTTCATACCGCCCAGAATAAGACCTCCTTTGTCCGGAACCACGGCCGAGGTCCGGCAACGCTGGAGAGACAGCCAGGGCAACTGAACAAACGTATCGCCGGCCGAGATTCCCGAAATACCACCAAGGTTAGCCGGAAGGGTAGGCCTCATATCGAAAGGGCGCAACGCCTGTAATTGCATCAATGACGGGAAACAATGAACAGTTATAAACTTACGGTCATAACTCATAACCGGCTTAACATCAAGAATTATTCCAGTGGTAAACATGCCCATGGTCGGGTCAAAACCGGCGATGCCGCCCAGAACTTCCAAATCTTTGATATAAGCTCTTTGTCTGACATAACTGACGTTAACCCTTTGCCCGTTCAGAGCCACTATTTTGGGTGCGTCCAGAATAGTGCCTTTACCGGTTTTTTCCAGCATCTGGATCAGAACATTTATCCTGGGGCTATCAAACACGGACCATTGCAACCCTAAACCGCCCTTGGCGTTAAGCCGGCCGCCAAACGCCGTTTCGGCAAAACCGAGTGTATTTCTGAAAGAATATGCGGTCCTGAACCTGACATCGCGCTGTCCGCCGTTAGCCAGCGAGCCTTTAAAAACGCCTGAACCATAAGGCCCCGGGATGGTCGGGAGAATGGCTTCATTTATATTTGAATCAGCGGCCGGTTGCAAATCCCTGAGTTCTACGCCGACACTTTCCAGATAATCATCGGTGGTAGCCAGGAATATAGATTCTATCGCAATCATGCCTCCCCGGAAATATCTCAGGGTCTTAAGGAACTCAAGCACCTCATTTTGAACTGAATTATTATGAACAACCATAACGCGATTGGTCTCACCCATTCTCGTAATGGACGCTCCGGTCGTAGCCGCCTCGCCTTCCCATGTGGTCTGTCCCTTGGGGTTTTTCCCTGTGTTTTGTTTAACCAGAGCTATCAGTTCGTCTACCTGGAAGGTTTTGCTTCCCGTTGTTTCTATCGCAGGCATAGTCCAGCCACCCGCGCCGGCAGCCTGTTCGAATTCTATGCTGGGTCCCACAAATTCCGGAATTGCCCGAACCAGATCGTCAACATTATAAGCGCGCCATTCCAATTCTTCAACGGAAGCGCCTGATTTAAGAATCCATAGGCTTTTATTCTTGAATATAAATGTAAGATTGTAAAGTTCCAGGAGGTTACGCAGTCCGGCTTCTAACGGCAATCCTGTAAGGGTCAGCTGTTTTTTCTCTTCGGGTATGCCTTCGTTTCTAACTGCCGGGTCATACTGAATAGATATTTTATACTGCTGCTGAAGATAATCAGTTATTTCATAGAGGTTAACTTGGCCATCCATAATGAAATTATGCCTTATTGAGCGGATTTTCCGCTGAATTTCAACGATATCGGGATCTTCAGTCCCTTTTTTCTCGACAATAGCTGATGCCTTACGATGAGAGGCTACTTCCCAAGCCTGATTGTTGTAACGAACCATCCTATCATCGGCATAAGGTGTAATCGTCTCGGAATTGTTATCAGCCAGATTCTTGAGCTGTTCAGCGCGGCGGACTAAATAATCATTGGATACTTTATAATGGCGAGCCCTGATAGCTTCTTTTTTCAATTCTTCGGCCGCGTGGAAATATGGCACTATTTTCAGTATTTTGTCGGCCAACTGTTCGGTTTGCTCATATTGCTTGCGTCCATAACTGACAATGGCCTCATTGAAAAGGATTCTTACTTTTTCGGTAAACTCCTTGCGGCGGCGTAATTCCTCTTCTTCAGCCAGCTTGGCAGCGGCGGCCCGCTGCTGCCGGGCGAAGTCCTCATCCTGTTTGGTAAGCAATTCCCTGGAATTCTTGAGCATTTCGTCGGCTTTTTTCTGGTATTCCCTGAGCGGTGTTTCATAGGGAATCCATTTTACCTGTTCCGAAACTTTTTCAAACTCCATTATAGCGCTTCGGTAATCCTTATCCGCAAAGAATTTTTCTCCTTTGAGAAAATGGTTTCTTACTTCAATTTCGGTTTCCTGAATTTTTACCGTCAGCTGGTTTTCCAGAAAATCCTTTACCACCTTGATTTCCTCGGAACGGGAACCAATAATAGATTGTATTTCATTCCGAAGTTTCTCGGCTTCTTTGAAGTAAGGATTCAATTTCAACGCTTTCTCGAGATATTCCAGAGCCTGGTTATAGTTAAATTGCTGATATAGTTTAAGGGCGGTTTCATAATACTTCCGGGCGATAAATTCGTTTTCCTGCATTCTGATGGTTTTAGCGCGCTCTTGCTCTTTGAGGTAATCTTTAAGAGGGTCTTTCTCGCTGGGGCCTTCAGTAGTATCAGTAGTCATAGGTGCCACCTCAGTGGGCCTGGCCACAACTGTTTTTTCCGCCTTGGTAACAACCGTTGGCCCAGCCGTGAAAGGCAAGCCGCTGGGTATGGTTACGCCAAGTATGTCTGTTGTATTAAAAGCCCGGTCTTCTTTTATGCTTATCCCCATAGACAACCCCTCGACAGCCGCTTTATTCATTGTGGCTATTAAGTAACACAACTGCGTAGCGCCGCCCAATGCATGGTGCGGTATGATAATATTGGCCACGTTATTCTTAAACTGCCCTGAACCTACGAGCAAATCCTTTTCCGAATCATATGACTCACTGCCATCGTCCAGATAAATTTTAATGGACACAATATCGTCGTCGCTGGCTGAGCCGGTCCGGGCAACTTGCAGCCCTTCCCAAAAAATATCCAATTGATTGGTTGCCAGAGCCAATTCCGCTAATTTGACTTCCCTGCCAGCCGGTGTTTCAGGTGACGCGGTATTCTGCATAATAATTGTTGTGCCTTTTAACTGATCCGTCGGCGGCATACGGTCCTTAGTTTTTAGTGCAGTTTTTAAGGATGGGGAAGTCCCGCCTCCTCCGCAGCCTGTTAAAAGACTGATGACCAATAACAAAATTAACGGATAACTCAAATACTTTGGTAAAAATTTAGTCTTCATAAAACTCCTATTCCTATGCCATTAGAGGTCTCAAGACAAAAACCCTCAGGGGTAGATTTATTTTTTATACTAAGATTATTTTGTATCTTTAGTTTTATCCGTAGTCTTGGCTGCGAATTCCACGTTGCTTATGCCGGCCCGTTTGCAAGCGTTAAGCGCGTTAATCACGGCCTGAACCGGAACTTTGGACTCAGAGTCCAGCTTGAAAGGAACCGGCTTTGCCCCGGAATTTATCTGTGCCTTATATATAGTTGAAACTTCACTAAAAAGAACGTCCCAGTCTTTGATTTCCCGCTGTCCTATTTTAATCATTGTCTGCAGAGGTGTTTTGTTTTTATCATAAGACAACAGAATGCGCACCTCGTCAAGCTCCGGGTCTGTTACGGTCGTCTCGGCCATTCCTTTATCCTTGGGCAAGTACGAGTAAAGCTTGCCTTCCAACGATTTAAAATGAATCGAGCACATAAAAAATATAATCAACTGAAATATGACGTCAATCATAGGCGTCATATTGATTTCCATCGAAGCTTCGCTGAGATCTACCTGTATCTTGCGCTTGGCCATATAATCTCCTAATCTTCTGAACCAGGCGGTTTAGTTGCGCCTATTTCTATTTTCCAGATAAATGAACGTCCGGCCGCTTCCAGTATCCTGGCAATATATTCAAACGGCGCGCCGGCATCGGCTCTGATCATTATCGGCCGATTCGAAGCCGTTTTCGGACCTCCGGGCTGGTCCAGAGCCGCCTCTTTTGTCAAAACATCTACAAGTTCCTTTTTTTCGTAAATCTTGCCTTTGATCATAAGATGCCAATGGTCCGGATTAAAGCACAGCCTCTTAATCTGGCCAGCCTCGTACCTCCAGTCGGGACACTCATCTGCATAACCATTCGCCTGAATATGCGATACATTAACCATAAGCCGATTCGGGTCGGGTTCTTTGTCTTCGGCGCAAGCCGATGACATCGGCAGGAAAACGACAGCCATATCTGACTGGGCGATATCGGTAGCCAACATCAGGAAAACAATTAACTGGAACACGATATCAATCATCGGGGTCATGTTAAAACCCACGTTCTCGGTCATTGCCGTTCTTTTTACTCTCATATTTCTTTATTGCTGCTCGGCCGGCTGGATATTCTTGAATTTTTCCAGAAATTCTCCGCAGAGCGCGCCGATTTCCATGACATACATGGTTACTTTATTCTTATAATAAAAATATGCGGTCAGAGCCGGCATGGAAACGAACAATCCTTCCGCGGTAGTGACCAGGGCCTCTTCAACGCCTTTTGCCAACATGGCCGGCGAGGGTGAAGCAGTTACTTTAATAATACCGAATGCCGCGATCATGCCGGTTACCGTTCCGGTCAGCCCAAGCATAGGCGCGATATTGCCAACCAATGACATATAGCTGATTTTCTGGTTCAGTTTTGCGGCTTGTTCTTCGCCCGCCTCCCCCATTGCTTCGCTCATGGCATCATATCCCTCATTAATCTTTGTCAAAGCAGCGCCTATGATATTGCAGAAAAAGTTGGGGTTAGCATTGCACAAGGCCATAGCGTCCTCATACTGGGCGTTATCAACCAAGGATTCAAGCTCGGCTACGATTTCCGGGGGGCACAGCTTGATCTTTCGTATATTAATAAGATGCTCTATGCCCAAACCCAAACCTAACATACTGACACATATAATGAAGTGCCCGACATAATTACCGGCTTTTATCAAATCAATCATTGTGGTTTCTTGCGCAGGTGCTTTACTATCTCCTTCGGCATATATTATTCCACCAGCTATAGCCACAATAACCAAGGCTAGGGTTACTTTTGCAACAACACCCGTAATTCTTTGCATTCTTCTCATACGTCTCTCTCTTTCTATTAACTTACGTTTATGATATTATAATAATTTATTGCGTCTTGATACCTTTTAATCTTTCTTCCGCGTCTTTTCTGAACATCGAGTTAGGATAATATTTAATCATTTCGTTGTAAAGGGCTTTAGCCTGTTCGACATAAACCTGTTTTTTCTCGGCCGGTGGATACTGGCTGAGTATTTCATAGCAGTAGCCGGAAAAATATATGCTCTTTTCGTATTCGTAGGTTGATTCTCCTTCCGGAGGTGGATACATAACCTTAGCTCTGAGGTAGTTATCCCTTATGGCTTTTTTGTACAATTCCCGGTCTTTGCTCTTTTTGGCCTTGGTAAAGTAGCAATCGCCCCGCCCGTTATAAGCGCCGGCTAAGGCGATCGTATCTTTTGAGTTTTCGATAACCCTGTTAAATGATTTCTCCGCCGAGTCATAATCTCCTTCTATTACCAGGCATTGGCCTAATCCAACATTAGCCTTATCGCTCACACTGGGGTATTTGCTGGCCCCGCTGGCAACTTTGCTAAAAGTAGACTTGGCATCCGAATACAATTTGTTATCTATCTGTATACGGGCTTTCAGTAAGTCCATCTCAAAAGCGAATTTTTCGTCAACCTTGGCAACATCCGGCTTGGCCTTGTCCAGTATCTCGATGGCGGCCTTCGGGTCTCCCTTACCTAATGCGCATTTGCTTTTATTAACACAAATCTCTCTATAGTATTTTGTCTGCGGAATTTCCTTAAGCAATTTATCGTATTCTTGGATCGCCTCGTCAAATTTCTGGGACGTTGCCAGACACAGGGCTATGTTGTACATGACATGCTGTTTAAAAATGCTGCGCATACCGGGGTCGCCCAGAAGCTTTCTGTATATTTCCAACGCCTTGTTGAAGTCCGCCTGCTGCATGGCCCGAAGCGCCTCATCCATCTGAGGCGGTTGTTTTGTATATACAACGCTCTGGATGTCCTTTTGCTTGATTTTCTTGGCGCCCTGGCCGCTTTTTATTTCAATTTCATCATAGGTTTCGGTTAAAATATCCCCATTTTCTTCCTTATATGTTTTTCCACCGTCCGGCGACCATTTAACAGTATCAGAATAGGAATTGGACCCGGAAGATAACGATAGTATCGTCAATATAGCAGAAATAAAGACTGCCAAACAGATTTTTTTCATATTATCATTCCTTTATTAGTTTAAAACATCAATTTTGTCAAGTATTTCTAAAAATAAAAGACCTTATTTACCGGGCATTACCTCTTTAACTTTTTTTTCCAGATCAAGGATTTTAGTTTTATAGCCCCACTTATCTTCGTCGAAATTCTTATTAACAGTGGCTCTTAACCCGCTAATGGTATCATTGGCTTCCTTGAACCGACCGGCTGAAAAATCGATAACTATCATTTGGTAACGGGACCACCACCATTCTTCTTCGTGCTTCGGGACCCTAACCGCAATCCAGCTCAATACCCTTTTGGCGTTATTCCAATACCGGTCTTCTTTGGTGGCATTGCCCATTTCCGTATAGACTAAGGCGAGTTCCTTTTTGATGGTGATTGTTTCTGTTTTATCCAGTTCTTCAAGCAAAGGCAACGATTCTTTCCATTTCTGTGTCCTGGTATAACAACGGGCTAATTTTAGCTTGATTGATTCAGATTTTTGGGCTGTTTCCCCGTATTCGCCGCCAAGGACCTTGTCATAAATACGCGCAGCTTTTGTATAGAAATCAAGATTTTCAAGTTTTTCAGACGTTTGATACAGTTTATCAGCCACGGCAATAGCATCGTCGGCTGATGCTTTTTCTGTTTTGCTTATCCACTTATCGTAGTGTTCGCCGCTTTTGGCAAGCGCTTTATTGAATTCGTCATATTGCTCTTTGTTTTGTTTCTTTGCCGTTATTATCTGAGCCAGATATTTTTCTCTTTCCTGGCCAGGAACCGGCGCGATGATTGTTTCCGCCTTGGTTTCATAGAGATCACCCATCAGTTGATATATCGGGGTAGCAGCATCCTGGGCACCTCTGCTGGAGCGCAAGAATTCGCTCAGAAGGCTTTCCGCATCTTCCATTTTACCCATTTTAGCCAGAGCCTCTATCCTAACCTTCAGGATGTTCGCTATATCATCCGGGTCTTTATATCTTTTTTCTAAATCATTCATAACATCGAAAGCATCGTCATTTTTGCCGATAAACTCGTGTATGAATATACGCCCAAGAAACATCCGGCTGTAAAGCTCATTCTGACGAATTTTTTTCCGGTCCTTTTCATCATAGGTGGGCGAGTCCCTGTTTTCTTCCGAAAATTTCAAGAATTCTTTGAATTTCTTCTCGGCCACCCCGAAATAATTAACAACCTCTTCTTTTAGTTTATTTTTGCTATTAGCATCCGGCTCCGCCAAGTAAGCCTTGTAACTTTTCTTGGTTGCCAGCAGATAATACATGTAACCGCAGAGAAACTTGTCTTCAATATAGTATTTGGAAGATGAAGGAACGCTCGAATAGGCTTCTCCCGCTTCGATAAAATTCTCTTCCATTTCAAGTTCTTTAGCGTAATTATGCTGGCTTTCTTTGGCCTCGGCGGTTTCCGGCCATGATTTAATAAGCATTTCCACTAATTCGCTTTTTTTCTGCTTATCCGCCTGGTCACCTCCCTTGACGCCCATTAAAAAGTAGCATTCTGAGGCCGCCTTGGTAGCCATAGCCCCGTAAAACGTTTCCCCGCTTTTGGCATTTTTGAATTTAGAGTTAGAGTTAAGGTAAATATACTCGTAAGCAATTATCGCCTCATAAAACCTGGGCGGCGACTGCCATTTAAATGATTCGCCCATATAAAAAAATGCCTCGGGAAGGTATTTAACGCGATCTTCTTCGGGGGCGTCTTTTAGTTTATTCATCAGTACCTGGACGCTTTTGATTGCCTCGTAGTACCTGCTTTTGCCGAAAAGACTCCTAATACTAACCATCAGCATTTCGGGGGAAACATTCCCCCCCGGCATTTGTATTATCATATCAATCATATTTTTGGCGTCGCGAGCGGCCTGGCCCGGGCTTTCGGTAATCTTTTTTATTATTTCAAAAGCGGCTCCATTGCCTGTCTTATAAAATGCCCAGGCTTTTTGCAGCTGGGCAAGCTGCATTTCATAAGAATCATCTTTGGGAAACCATTTTGAAACATCGTCCACGGCCTGTATCGCCAGGTTGTATTCACCATTGGCGTTTGCGGCCTGGGCAAAATGCGCCATAGCCTTCTGGATAATCTCCTTGGTGGCTTCCAATGCCCTGGCTTTTTCATCCTCTTCTTCCATCTCATCAACGATCTTTTTCCATTTATATGACGCACTCTCAAAGAAGCTTCTGGCCAAACTATAGTTGCCCAGCTCCATATAGCATAAACCGCAATAATCCGCTGCTTCGTAAGATGTAAAAAGATCGCTGTATTCAACCGCAAACTGCCGTAACTGTTTTACGGCTTCCTGAAGCAGGGTCTTGAATTTCTCATCTCCTTTATCATATGACATGCCATAATGATAATAAGTTGTCCCATATAGGTATAGCGCATTCCCGATAGTGTCATTTATTTTGGCTCTTTTAGCGGAATCCTGCTCTGCATTCAGCCTATTATTATATTCCTCAAGCATATCCTTAAGATATTTAGTGGCAATGCCAAATGTATTGTCGATTTCTTGCTTAAGATTCTTCCGTGCTTCCGGATTAGATTCGATTTTGAGCTTTTGGGAAAACCACATGCCCTGCTCGATGCGAATTTCCGCCGTCTCGAATTTAAAATCAGAGATATTGGGATGGTCAGGATTATTCTTTATTAAATCGTCCAGAATATTGGCGGCCTCTTCAGTCAACTGCTTGCGTGTTTCGGGATCTACAACTTTCTGAGCTTCTTTCCTCTTAATTCGGGCTAATGAAAGCTGTGCCTTTGCTTTCGCTTCCTTGGTTTGAGCCAGTTTCATATTTTCGGCGCAGATTTCCTCAGCAAAATCAAAGTGCATCTGTTCGGCCAGCTTTTCGGCATATTCCAAATCATCCTGATTAAACTCGCCTTCTTTTGCCTGTGTGCTAATTACCGCGAGGAAAATCATCCCTAAAGCAATTATTACTCCATATACCTGCCTGAGGCCGAATGAATTGCTCATATATTTTTTTCTTCCTCACTCATGATGGAAATTTTTCCTCTGACAAGAATCAGAAGAACATGCTTAGCATAACCGATGGCTTTTTGCCTGAATAAAAACCCGAAAAAAGGCAACCTGGAAAGAATCGGCACACTGGAATTCATATCAACATTGCGCCCCGTTGCATAACAAGCCATCATTATCGAACCGCCATCAGGTATTATCGCATTACTGCGGGCACGCTGTATGAACAACTCCGGCAATTCAAAATCTACTGCGGGTATAATATTCTGCCCGCCCGGAGGGTTGATTAGAAGGCTCATCCGCAAAGTCCGGACATTTGGCAACGCCTCCGTAAATGAAGATGATGAAGGCCGCAATTCCATTGAAATATACTTCAAGTCCGCGCTGACAATAGGCCTGACGTCCAATATAGTCCCTTGAGCGACAGTTCCGATAACCGGGTCAGGCATGGCATATGAATAAACGGAGTTGATAAGCACCATATCATAATCTTTCAGGTAAGTAAACTGATCGCTCATTTGAATATGCGCTCTTTGCCCGTTGGCCACTGTCAATAACGGCGCAGTAACTATTGTGGCACGCTCATTTTTCTGGATTGCCCTTAGCAACATCCTAAATGAAGTTTGATCCAGCATTGTGTATGCAAGTATCGAGCCCCCGGACGGAGAAGGCTCTCCTTCATTTATAAATTGGGCGTATGGGTCGGAGTTGGCAAGAACATTTTCTATTCTGGCAGTCAGTTCGCGTTTTCCACCCTGGTACCGGCCGTAAATGCCAGAGGCTAAAGACGTAAAACCCGGCGCGTCCGGAGGCTGCAGCGAAAAAGCGCTTGGTAGATTCGGGACGGCATTCAAGCCGGTAAAGTTAACCCCGATATCTTCCAGAAAATGCTGTTGAACCGTGACAAAACGCGCTTCAATTGTAACCACTATATCCGTCTCGGCGCGTATTTCACTCAGCAGCCTGCTAGAGGAAGAGCTTAGCCGCGAGATTGCCGCTGTGATGCCGTTGACGGTGCTTGCCGCTGTACCCAGCGGGTCTTGTATGCCAGCAGGGGCACAGTGACTGCCATGACTATCAGCGCAATGATGTGGGCTTCCGAAAGGCCAGCGAACCACACCTTGTCAAAGCGCAAAAACTGGATGAAGAATCGTCCCAAGGAGTAGAGCATCAGGTACAGGGCAAATAGCATCCCAGGAGGTGCCAACCTCCCCCTCAGCTTCCAGATGATGGCCAGCACCACCATACTCCAGATCATCTCGTAGGCTATCACGGGATGACTGGGCAGCAGCCCCCATTTCTGGTTGGACAGGCTATCCGGATGGCTGTACACAAACCCCCAGGGCAGGTCGGTACGGGTGGATGGGTGGTCCCCGATCATGGCGCAGCCAATGCGTCCAATAGTCTGAGCAATGAGCAAGGCCGGCGCCGTGACGTCCGCCAGGTGCCCTATGGAGAGATCTTTGAACTTGGCGTACATCGTGCCCTTCAGGTATCCCTGGGCAATGCGCTGTCCCACAAGGCTCTTGAGCCAGGATGACCTCTCTGCCGAGTAGATGCGCCCCAGGAGCTGGCGGCCTTGTATATAGGCCGCTCCGCCCAGGAAGCCAAACAGAAGGGCTCCATATATAGCTATCCCTGAGCGGCTGAAGATCTGCATGGGGTTTTGGCTGTAAAAGTCCCAGTAGTCAATGACATGCACGATCTTAGCGCCCACGATTCCACTAATGACCGCCCATACGGCCACGGAGTAGACTACGTCAGGGTCTATGTGCTCGCGACGCGCCCACCAGGCCACCAGTACCACGGCGGCCGCAACGCCTACAAACATGAAGACCCCGTGCCAGCTTACGCCGAAGGCACCTGCCTGGAATATCATGGGGTCTATGCCAATACGGATCAAAAGGGGCCTCCTTGAATCGAACTTACCGCAGCACAAACATCAGGGCGACCAGAATACCCACGATCAACGCCGAAGCTATGGCAATCCGGCGAAGCTCTGGAAAGAAGTACGTCTCTATAGAAGG
>JAZDFB010000033.1:0-3520 GCA_043808305.1 Planctomycetota bacterium
TGGCGATGATTATCGTCTTGCCGTATTACCTGTTCCGGTTCGCCACCTCGGCTTATTATCGGGCCGGGCTGTTGCAACGATTTGGCTTTATTAAATCTGTGGAATCTGTGGCTACGGTATGGTTGCACGGGGCGTCAATAGGGGAAATTAATGCCTGCGAGAAGCTGATACCATTGTTGCGAGCGCAATTGCCGAACTATCAACTGGTTATCTCCACGCTGACGCCGTCGGCTCAGGCGCTGGTTAAGCGGAAATACCCGGATA
This sequence comes from Planctomycetota bacterium, assembly GCA_043808305.1. Classification (GTDB taxonomy): domain Bacteria; phylum Planctomycetota; class MHYJ01; order JACQXL01; family JACQXL01; genus JBBAAP01. The sequence goes on from JAZDFB010000033.1 coordinate 265, forward strand.
TCCGTTCCTTTTTCTTCCCGCTGGACCTGTCCTGTATCTGCAATAAGGCGCTCAAGCGTGTTAACCCGAAACTGGTCATCCTGATGGAGCAGGAGTTCTGGCCGAATTTTATCCTGGCCTGCGGCCGGCGCAATATACCGATGATACTCCTCAACGGCCGGATTACCGAGCATACCCTGGCTCGCTATAACATCTTAAGATGGCTTTTCAAGCCGGTCCTTAACAGGCTTAAATACCTGTGCATCCAGAACGAGGATTACCGCATCCGTTTTGAAGCGCTGGGTGTTGTGCCTATAAAAATACAGGTTACCGGTAATATGAAATATGATTCGCTGGGGTTGCCCCTATTAGCGGGACTGCCTGCGGGCTTGTCGGAGCCTGATAAAACTAGGGATTATTACCGCAATCTGTATCAGGTTAAGCCGGATGAATTGGTGATTATCGGCGGGAGCACGCACGCTCCGGAAGAGGAGATGCTTCTTGACGCTTACATAAAACTAAAGCCGGAGTTCAATAATATTAGATTAATCCTGGCGCCGCGCCATACGTTCAGGTTTGATGAGGTGGAAGGGATTATCAAGGCAAGGAGGCTGGAGTTTGTAAGGCACAGCCATTTAATGGAGATTGCCCCTATTAGTGGGACTGCCTGCGGGCTTGCCACGACCCACCAGGGCGGGTCTCGCAATGACAGTAGGGTAGAAGTAATTCTTCTTGACACGATGGGCGAGTTGGCCAAGGTATACGCGGCCGGTGATGTGGTCTTTGTGGGCGGAAGTTTGGTGGATAAGGGCGGGCAGAGCATCCTGGAGCCGGCCTCACTGGGCAAGCCGATTATTGCCGGGCCGTCTATGTATAATTTTAGCATCCCGTCAAAGGCGTTGCAGGATGCGGGCGGGCTCAGGACAGTCAATAATCCCGAAGAGTTGTATCGGGCGTTAAAGGATATAATAAGCAATCCTAATATCAGAACCGATATGGGCCGGAATGCCAGGCAGGCCATTGCCGATCATCAGGGCGCTACCGCACGGAATATGGAATTTATACTTCGGCAGTTGGAGCCCCGCCCGAAGGCGGGATAAACTTCGCGACTTATCCCGATACATCGGGATGCCGCTCCGCGAACACAACGCACTGCCGAGTATCCTCGGCTGTAATCCCGCTTCGGCGGGACTAACAGCCGATGGATTAAGAATATTGCCACAGAGACACTGAGTACACGGAGCCATTCTTAATTTATTCTCTGCGGACTCTGTGCCTCCGTGGCAGATTTCATATGGCTCAAGCAGGTAATTCTTGACTTTGGGTTAAGATTATGATAAATTTAACCGAAAATAACACTAATTAACTAATTAGTTGTGTACAATTCACAATACGGAGGTTATTATGAGGCGTTATGAACGTGAGTTTACCTCGGAAGCAGTTTGCATGGGCCATCCGGACAAGGTGTGCGACCAGATTTCAGACGCTATTTTAGACGCGATTATGGCCAAGGACCCGTACGGCCGTGTAGCCTGCGAGACTTTGGTTAAGACCGGCCTGACCATCGTGGCCGGCGAAATCACCACCAAGTGCTATGTTGAAATTCCCGATATCGTCCGCCAGACCATCAAGGAAATCGGATATACCGACGCCAGGATGGGTTTTGATTACGAGACCTGCGCGGTGCTGACCTGCATCCAGAAGCAGTCACCAGATATTGCCATGGGCGTGGATGAAAATAAGAAGCACCACAAAAATTTGGGCGCCGGCGACCAGGGCATTATGTTCGGTTACGCCTGCCGCGAGACGCCGGAACTGATGCCTATGCCCATTACCCTGGCCCGCAAAATAGTCAACAAGGCGGCTGAACTGAGGCAGAACGGCGCGATGAAATACCTCAGGCCGGACGGCAAGGCACAGATTACTCTGGACTACGAAAAGGAATATCCGGTCCGGGTCAATACCATCATCGTTTCCCTTCAGCATAATCCTGATGTCAGCCAGGCCAAAATCAGGCGTGACATTATGGAAAAGATAATCAAGCCGGTAATACCGAAACGTTTATTGGATAAGGACACCAGGATATTGACCAACCCGACCGGGCGCTTTGTTTTGGGCGGTCCGTATGCCGATGCCGGCGTCACCGGACGTAAGATAGTTATCGATACCTACGGCAGTATGGGCACGCACGGCGGCGGGGCGTTCTCGGGCAAGGATCCGACCAAGGTGGACCGGAGCGCGGCTTATATGGCCCGCTACGTAGCTAAGAATATCGTGGCTTCCGGATTAGCCGACCGCTGCGAGGTTCAGTTCGCTTATTCCATTGGGGTGGCCGAGCCAGTCACGGTCGATGTGGAAACATTCCATACCGCTAAGATTAAAGAATCTAAGATTATAGATTTAGTCCGTAAGAACTTTGACTTGACCCCGGGCGGGATTATCAAGAAACTCAACCTGAGGCGGCCGATATACAAGCAGACCGCCCGTTACGGACATTTCGGCCGGGAACTACCTGACTATACCTGGGAAAAGACTGATATGGTTGCGATACTGAAGAAAGCATTGTAATTACGGATAAATAAGAATGGAGTTGTGTAATGAAAAAGTATGACGTCAAAGACATTAAGTTAGCGGCTAAGGGAAAGAACCGGATTGAATGGGCTGAAAAGCATATGCCGGTGGTCAGGGAGATTCGCAAGCGTTTTGCCAAGGAACAACCGCTTAAGGGTAATAAGATAGCGGCCTGCCTGCATGTAACCTCGGAAACTGCCAACTTAGTTAGGACGCTTAAGGCCGGCGGCGCTGATGTGTATCTTTGCGCGTCTAATCCTCTTTCTACCCAGGACGATGTGGCCGCATCCATTGCCAAGGATTACGGCATCTCCGTATTTGCCGTCAGGGGCGCTTCGCGCGACCTGTATTATAAGCATATCAAGGCTACGCTTGACGTTGAACCTAATATTACCATTGACGACGGGGCTGATTTGGTTACTCTGGTCCTGACCCAATACCAGTACTTGGCCGATAATCTCATCGGCGGTTTGGAAGAAACCACCACCGGCGTTATTAGATTAAGGTCCATGGAACGCGAAGGGAAACTGTTATACCCCATGTTCGCGGTCAATGATGCCGAGACCAAATACCTGTTTGATAACCGCTACGGCACTGGGCAATCCACCGTAGACGGTATTATCCGCGCGACCAATATCCTGTTTGCCGGCAAGGTGATAGTCGCGGGTGGTTACGGCTGGTGCGGCCGCGGATTCGCCATGCGGGC
>JAZDFB010000034.1:0-3032 GCA_043808305.1 Planctomycetota bacterium
AGCAACACAGCTAAGATCACTCCGGATACAACGCCGACCATAGTCATGGTGGATAAATAGAAACCCGCGATACCAGGCCTAGCCAAACGCTCTGAGGCAACCACCAGGCGATCCTGTTCTTTTGTCACCACAAATTGCCGCGCCCGATCCCGGATAATCCATGACTTACCCTCTTCTTTTACGCTAAATGACGCTTTGCCTGAAATCATGATGCCGTTATCCTTAAAAGAAGAGCGCACCGATTCGGAGATTATTCCTGCCTTGAGACTCAGTTCCAATTCAGCTTTATCCTTAAATAACGGGGTGACGCTCGTATACATCTGCTGCTGATTTTCGATAAACATGGCCAGATTCGTTGGCGCTGCGTAAAAAGCAACCATCATCAATGCGCCGATAGCCGCACACCAATATATTTGCCAGGGAAGTTTAACCGCTGCATTGCCGGCAGTTTTCTGCTGGGTAGCCTGCGGTTCAGGCAGCCAAAAAAATACCGTAAACATAATCAGTGCAGACAAGCCATACACGCCAAACGCATATCGCCAGTTCATGCACGCAAGCCATCCTGAAAGGAGTAAAAAAACTACGCCGCCAAAATGAGAAACCGAACCTGATAACCCCATCATTTTCGCCCGTTCTTGTTTCTCATAAAAATCGGCAATAAGGCTGATAGAAAGCGGGATAATAAGCCCCACACCTATGCCAAAAATACCGCGGATGATAAGTAATTGAGTAATACTTTTAGCCAGGCCGCCGCCTACGCCTCCCAGGAAATATATCACTAGGCCGATCAACAGAATAGTCTTCTTTTTCATGCGGGAAGCCAGCCACCCTGCCAGCAAGCTGAAAGGGATAATCAACAATGACGGCAGTGTGAGGACTAACTTAATTAAGGTAATGTCAGTGCCGGGAAATGCCTGGCGGATCTTTGCCAGCGCAGGAGAAATCGCGGCTGACGCCATTACTGTCAAAAGCGAAATGGAAAGAATGCTGATCTTTACCAGTAAGCTATTCATAAGATTCCTCCTCTAAAACGCTTTGATGATCTCCTGGCCGAACGCAGCAGCCGAATCCGGCCCGTCTGCGGTAATAATCCTGCCATCCCGTTCCACGGGCTTAGCGGAATATTTTGCGCCTTCTTGCTCCAACTGTTCAGCTAATGTCGGGTATACTGTGGCTTTCTTACCTTTAAGAACACCTGCCTTAGCAAGAATAAGCGGTCCCATGCAAATGGCTGCCACCAGTTTCTCTTTTTTCATTGCGTCCTGGGTCAGCGAGTGCGCCAGCGGATCGTCAACATATTGAGATGCTCCCGGGCCGCCGATGAACACGATTACGTCAAAATCATCAACCCGCGCGTCAGCCAATTGCATATCCACTCTAACTTTAGCGCCATCGGTACCAACTGCTTCGCCGGATACGGTGGAAGCCACGGTTATGGCAACACCACTCTGGGAAAGCGCTGAAAACGGCCGGCTGAATTCCTGTTCCTGATAATCTTTTGCCGCAATTATAAACAACGCTTTTTTACCTTTGGCTTCGGCGAACCCGTTTACCGGCAGAACAGCGATCAAACAAAAAATCAACAAGGCCGCGAGAATTTTTTTCAAATTTCACCTCCGCTTTAACGCTTATCTAATTTAATTGTCCGAACCGGCCTAAACGGATATTTGCCCTCTTTCTTGCCGGCATAATAGCCGTCGTAACCGAACTGAAAATTCACTCCCCAGCCAAAAGTATCGCCGTAAGTAGTCGATGACCAGTAAAACCCCAGAGGCGCTGTCTTGGTTCCTGGGAAAAACTGTTTATGGAACCAACAGCCGTCTTTGAAGGAAAGACCCATGATTGAGCCGATTTCCCTGATCGTCGGCAAACGCCAGTCTGCGTGGCCAGCAAGGTTCAATTCCTGGCAATATTTCATCGCCTCTTCCCAGTTGAGCTCAGGCCCTTCATCTTTTTTCCACATCAAGCCGGTGTTGAGATCAGTGACTGTGCCGTCGTTATTGTCGGCAAAAGCATAGCCAAAAATATCCCCAAATCCCCGCGAATAACCTGCCCGGACAGCCCGCGCCGGATAATAGAAAGTTTTGAGATAACATATGGCGCAGCCATAGGCGAAATATACGCCCCAGGCAAAGATCGGCTCTTTGTTATTGGAATCTTTTGACCAATAGAACGCCGGCAGGCAATCGGGAAAAAACTTCTGATCGGTGGCCGGGATCTGGCCGTTATAATCCACCATCATCCGCAGTTCTTCCCGGGAAGGCAGCCGCCAGTCGCGAAAACCGCCGAAGCCTTTCTTATTTAATTCTCGGACATAACCCTGGGCATCTTCCCAGGTATAGGAATTGCCCTGGAAATTAACCTCGCTGTCGGCCGGAGATTTACTTTCCCAGATCAAACCGGTGTTATTATCCCTGACCATCCGAGCGCCTTTTTTCCAATCAGCGTTATCGGCAAGTTCCCGGCCATTCTGTCCGAGTTTGGTAAACGACAGCGGATAAATACTGTAAGTCCCATCCTGGCCATAATAACGGCCGCCTTTTTTAGGGGCGGAAATTATGCCACCTTCAGCGTCGTAGCAGATATTCTGTCCGGAATCCGGGAATTTGAATTCATTTGCTGGCTTGACCGGGGCAGGATTTAGGTTACGCACGGCGCGAAATAATAGCTTGGCGTTCTTGGAAGCATAGTATCCGTCATAACCGAAACAGAAATTCGTGACCCAGACATAAATACCTTCATAAGGCGTCGAAGAAAAATAATGCAATAGCGGCGGCTTTAACCCGTCGGCAGGAAAGAAATCCTTGAAATACCACCAGTTGTTGGTGTAATCGAGATTGAGGATGGAATTCAATTCTTTGAGATTCGGCAGGCGCCAGCCATCATGTCCGGCCAGCCGCATTTCGCTGCAGGCTTTCAGGGCGGAATACCAATCCCTGCGCTCGTTCTCGCCTTTTTGCCACATCAGGCCGGTAAGCGTATCCGTAATCGTGCCGTCATTGTTATCCTTGAACCGTGAAGGATCCTGTTTG